>JBOIDR010000015.1:0-53258 GCA_050740695.1 Gammaproteobacteria bacterium
CTCCGGGTTCCCTCCCCTGCGTAGCGGGGGACGGTCAGGGTGGGGGTCGAGCGTCGCGGTTCGGATAGGGTCGACCTCATCCTATCGAGGGGGAAGGGACGATAAATTTCAAATGTCTTTGGCTAGGTTTTCTTACAAACTCTCGGGGCCGCCCCGAAGTGGACATTCGAATCACGAGCTTTCCAGCATGACGCCGGGCCTCTTGATCGTCGGTCACGGCAGCCGCGATGCGGCGGCGAATGCCGAGTTCGAGTCTTTGGTGGCCGAGTGCCGTGAGGCGCGCCCGGCGTGCGACGTCGCGCACGCCTACGTCGAGCTGGCCAGGCCGGCGCTGCCCGAGGCGCTCGGCGCCTTGGCGCGGCGCTGCCGGGAGGTGATGGTGCTGCCGCTCTTCTTGTTCGCGGCCGGGCACGTCAAAAACGACCTCCCGCTCGCCCTGGCACAGGCGCGGCGGCAGTTTCCCGAGACGCGGTTCACCGCCGGGCGGGCCCTCGGTGTGGACCCGGTCCTCGTGGATCTGGCCTACGCCCGTGCCCGGCCGCTGGTAGAGGACATGCCGGAGAAGACGGCGGTGGTCGTGGTGGGACGCGGATCGAGCGATCCCGATGCGAACGGCGATTTCTGCAAGGTCGCCCGGCTCTTCGGCGAGGGCCGTGACTTCGCCTGGGTGGTGCCGAGCTTCATCGGGATCACGAGGCCGTCGTTCCAGGAGGCGATCGAGCTCGTGGCCCGTGCGCGCCCTGCCCGCATCGTGGTCGTCCCGTATTTCCTCTTCGCCGGACGGCTGATCGAAAAGCTGGGCGACCAGGTCCAGGCGTTCCGCGCGCGCTATCCGTGGATCCAGACCCGGCTCGCCCCCCACCTCGGTTCAGGCGAGCGTCTTTTTTCGCTCATCGACGAGCGGCTCCGGGAAGCCCTGGATGGCACTCGGCCCTTGCCCTGCGATAATTGCCAGTACCGCCTGCCGGTCGCGGGTGTGAGCGACAACGTCGGGGGGTTGAAGGCGCTACTCTGGAGCCTGCGCCATGGGTTCACGCACACCCAGGCGATGCCGCACGTCCACGCCCACCGCGCGCTGAAAAAGCACGTCCTCGTGTGCGGCAACGTGGACTGTGCCGAGCGCGGCAGCGTGGCGCTCGTCGCGACTTTGCGACGCCTGGTGCAGGCCGCCGGTTGCGATCGGGACATCCGCGTGACCCGGACCCATTGCATGGGCCGCTGTGGGGAGGGTCCGACCGTCGCGGTCTACCCGGACGGGATCTGGTACCGTGGTGTCCGCGAGGCCGACGCCGAGGAGCTGTTTCGCGAGCACCTCCTCCACGATCGGCTGGTCGCCCGCCTGGTCGACAACATCATGCAATAGGGGGAACGAGATGGCTTGTCACGAAATCGCGGCATTGCGCCTGGGACTCATGCGGGTCCTGGGACGCACGGACGAGGCCGAGCGCCAGCACGAGCTGGCCGAGCTGGGCGGGGCGGGGGAAGCGGCGGGGCCTCTCAAGACACTGTGTGACACCCACGACCTCGCGAGCATGAAGTGCGCGTATGACGCCGCCGTCGCCGCGCTGGAGGAACGGGTCGCGGCGACCGCGGCCGGCGACCCCAAGCTCCCCTATCTCCGCACCCTCGTCGTCTTGACCAAGAAGGTCGAGCTCGATCTCGATCACCAGCTCGCGGGACTCACCCAGCTCTATGGCGATCTCGAGACCATGCACGACTTCGTGCACGAGATCTACCCGGCGGACTAACCGGCCGTGGCGATCCCAAGACAGGCGCGCGTTGCCGCCATCGAGGCGCTCGGTCCCGACACCCGGCTCGTCGAGCTCGTCTGCGATGATCCCCTGGGCTTCACGGGCGGGCAGTACATCATCGTCGACAGCGGCCTGGTCCAGCCGACTGGCAAGGCGGTCAAGCGCGCCTATTCGATGCTGAGCCCGGATGCGGAGCAGCATCGCTTCCAGATCGCAGTCAAGCGCATCCCCGGTGGCCCAGGCTCGGGCTACATCCACGCGCTCAGGGTCGGGGAAGGGCTGCGCTTCAGCGGCCCCTGGGGCCGGTTTTTCCCCCGAAGCGGTACGAGCGGAGCGACTCTCGTGCTCGCCACCGACACCGGGATCACGGCCGCGCTCGGTCTCGTCCAGGGGGCAAAGTTCCAAGCCCTCACGCGCGAGGCCATACTCATCTGGCTGCGCTCCGCGCCCGCGTACTTCCTGCCCGAGCCCATGGTGCGCGAGCACGTCCCGCTTGCTTGCAAGGCGCTGCGTATCGAGCCGATCCCGCCCATCGGCAGCACGCAGCGGGTGGCGTATGCGCGGGCGCTCATGCGCGAGGTGCTCGCGGCCGTGCCCCTCAGGCAGGCGTTCGTGAGCGGGGATGGGACCGTGAACTATGCGCTCCTCGATGACCTCATGGCCGCGGGGGTCCCGGCCACCAAGGACCATCTGGAATCCTTTTTCAACATGCCGAAGAAGTCCGCATGAGCGGGCTATACGTCAAATCGGCCTTTGGTCATGGCCCTGCGGGCTCGGCTATGAGAAGCTGTTTACAAACGTCACGAGCGCAGGCGGAAAAGCGCGTCGGCGGGCGAAAGACCGGGGCGTACACGTCCGTACATGAGGATTTCGAGCCCGAGAGCGGCGGAGTGATGCCGAGCGCAGTGGCTTTTGAACAGCGTCTCCACGATGCCCGTTCCACCACGAGACCCAAAGGGGAATCGCACCGGCTTCACCACCGGGGCCTGCGCGGCCGCGGCGGCCAAGGCGGCGGCACGCTGCTTGGTGAGGGACACCGTGCTCACGGAGATTGAGACCATGCTCCCGAACCGCGCCCGCGTCCATTTCGCACTCGAACGCTGCGAGCGCCTCGGCCCACGAGCGATCTGCAGCGTGATCAAGGACGCGGGCGACGATCCAGATTGCACGCACGGGGCCGAGCTCGTGGCCGAGGTCGAGCTGCGCACCGAGCCCGGGATCGAGATCCGCGGCGGCTCGGGGGTCGCGACCGTCACGAAGCCGGGGCTCGGCCTGGAAGTGGGGAGGGCGGCGATCAACCCGGTGCCGCGCCGGAACGTCACCGAGATGGTGGCGGAGGAGCTCGCGGGAAGCCCCTACCGGGGAGCGTTCGTGACTATCAGCGTGCCGCGCGGCGAAGAGATGGCCAAGGAGACCACTAATGCGCGGCTCGGTCTCTTCGGGGGGATCTCTATCCTGGGCACGAGCGGTATCGTAAAGCCCTATTCGACCGCCTCGTGGAAGGCCAGCGTGGTCCAGGAGATCGATGTGGCGGTGGCAGACGGAGCGCAGGAGCTGGTGCTCACGACCGGCGGAAAGTCCGAGCAATACGCGATGGCGCTCTACCCGCATCTCTCGGAGACGGCCTTCATCCAGGTCGGCGACTTCATCGGCGTAGGTATTCGGCATTCCGCCAAGCGGCGGGTAGCCCGTGCCGTCGTGGTGGGCATGATGGGAAAGCTCTCGAAGATGGCCAAGGGCAAGATGCAGACGCACGTCGCGGGCTCCGAGGTGGACCTGGCGTTTCTGGCCTCGCTCGCGGCAGATCTGGGCGCCTCGGGCGAGCTGATCGCGGCCATCGAGCAGGCGAACACCGCCCGCCATGTGCTCGAGCTGTGCCGCGAGGCGGGGCTCGTCGGCATCACCTCGCTGGTCTGCGAGAAAGTGGTCGAGCACTGCACCCGGCATGCGCACGGCCCCCTCGAGGTGCATGCCTGTCTCGTCGATTTCGGCGGCGGCTTGCTCGGCCGTTTCCCGGAGGCCAGCCCATGAACGACATGCGGCAGATGACGGCGCTCGGCCGCAGCATCGAGGACGGGAGCTTCGCCGTCATCGATCGCGAGGCCGGCCCGCACGGCTTTCCACCCGCCGAATGGCAGGTGGTGCGCCGGGTGATCCACGCGACTGCTGATTTCGAGCTCAAGGACCTGATGCGCTTCCACCCCGAGGCCGTGTCGGCCGGGATTGCGGCGCTGCGCGCCGGCTGCCCCATCCTCGTCGATGTCAAGATGATTGCCGCCGGACTGAACGAACAGCGCCTGGCAGCCTATGGCTGCACAATCCGCTCGTTCATCTCCGACGCGGACGTGATCGCCACGGCCAAGGCGGCCAACACGACACGCGCCATCGAGTCGATGCGCAAAGCCCATCGCCTCGGCGTACTGGAGGGTTCCATCGTGGCCATCGGCAACGCCCCGACGGCGCTCATCGAGGTCGTGCGGCTCGCGCGCGAGGAGGGTGCCCGCCCGGCAATCGTCATCGGCGTGCCGGTCGGATTCGTCTCGGCCGCCGAGTCCAAGGAAGCGGCATTAGAGCTTCCGGTACCGTACATCGTGGCGCGCGGCCGCAAGGGAGGAAGCCCCATCGCGGTCGCCATCATCCACGCCTTGCTCCTGCTCTCCGCCGAGCCGCCCGCATGAGGCGTGCGGTTAGTTTGGTCGGGATCGGCGACGATGGCTGCGCCGGGTTGACGAGCCGCGCCATGAACGCCATCACGAAGGCGCAGGTGTTGGCCGGCGGCGAGCGCCAGCTCGCGTTCTTTCCCGATTTCCAGGGCGAGCGCGTGGTTTTCCGGGACAGCCTCGGGGCGGCGATCGAGCGGATCGCCGCACTCGCCGAGGAGCATAACGTCTGCATCCTGGCCTCGGGCGATCCGCTCTTCTACGGGATCGGCGGCCTGGTGATCAAGAAACTCGGCGCTGGGCACGTCGAGATCATCCCGCAACCGAGCAGCATGCAGCTCGCCTTCGGCCGGGCCGGGCTCACGTGGGACGACGCGGCCTTCCTCTCCCTGCACGGCCGTCCCCTTTTCGGACTCGCGACCCGGCTCAAGCGGCACTCCAAGGCCGGGATGTTCACCGATCCCGAAAACACCCCGGCGCGCATCGCGGCGCATCTGATCGCGCACGGCGAGACCGCCTGGCAGGCCTGGCTTTGCGAGGAACTCGGTGGCCCGGAGGAGCGCGTGCGGCGCTTTTCTATCGCCGAGCTCGCCGAGGTCACCGATGCCGCGCCGCTCAACGTGCTGGTTCTCATCCGCACCGATCCCCGCTGGCGGCCGCCATCTACGATCCCCTTCCTGCACGAGGACGCCTTCGCCAAGCGCATGCCCAAGAAGGGCCTCATCACCAAGCGTGAGGTACGGCTGCTCTCGCTCGCGGCGCTGAGCCTCCGGCCCGATTCCGTGGTGTGGGACATCGGCGCGGGCTCGGGCTCGGTCGCCATCGAGGCGGGCTTGCTCGCGTTCGAGGGGCGCGTCTACGCGGTCGAGCTGGACCCCGAGGGTGTGGCGATCTGCGAGGACAACGTTCGCACCCACGGCGCCGACAACGTGCGCGTCGTGGCCGGCCGGGCGCCGGAGGCACTCGCGGATCTGGAGGCACCGGACGCGGTGTTCGTCGGCGGCAGCAAGGGCAGCATGGCGGCGATCATCGAGACCGCGCTGGAACGGCTGCATCCGGGCGGGCGGCTCTGCGCCAACGCCATCACGCTCGAGAACGCCGGCGAGTGTTACCAGGCGATCCGGGGCCGGAACCTGGTGCCGGAGGTGACGTTGCTGCAGGTGTCGCGCGCCGAGCCACTCGCGCACTATCTGCGCTACGAGGCCCTGAATCCGATCCAGATCTTCGCGGTCACGAAACCGGAGGCGAGATCATGACCGCGATCCTGTACGGCGTTGGCGTCGGTCCCGGCGCGCCCGACCTCATCACCCTGCGGGCGATCGATACCATCAGGCGCGTACCGGTCTTGGCGCTGCCGCGCGGCTCGGACTACGGTACCTCCAAGGCCTGGGAGATCGTGCAACCCACGATCGGCCAGATCGCCGGTCAAAAGCGCCTGTTGCTGACCTTCCCGATGAGCAAGGACCCCGAGCGCTTGAGGCCCGCCTGGGAGCGGGCCTTCGCGCGCATCGGCGCCGAGCTGGACGCGGGACGGGACGTGGCCTTCCTCACCGAGGGCGATCCCTCGCTCTACAGTACCTTCATCTATCTACAGGACGAAGCGCGGCGTCGCTGGCCCGGCGTGGGCATCGAGGTGATCCCGGGAGTCAGCTCGATCACGGCGGTCCCGGCCGCGACCGGGGTGCCGCTCGCCGACGGCCAGGAACGCATCGCCATCCTGCCCGGCACCTACGGACTGCAAGACCTCGTCGATATCCTGCGCCGTTTCGATACGGTCGTCCTCATGAAGATCGGTCCCGAGCTGCCCCGGATCATCGCGGCGCTGGAACAGGAAGGTCTCCTGGACCGCGCCGTGTACGTCTCTCGCGCCACCATGCGCGAGCAACGCATCGTGCGCGATCTACGCGCGATCGGCGCCGAGCGCGGCGATTGTTTCGCGATGGTGGTGGTCTCGCGCAAGGAGCGGAGCGGGGTCCTCGCCGGCACAGTGCCGCTGCGGGAGCTGGCGGGATGATGCCCAACGCCGAGCGCAAGCCCTATGCGGTCTACGCCATCACCAAGCACGGAATCGGGATCGCCACACGCCTTTTGCCGGGGCTGCCCGGCGCCGATTTCTACGTCTCCGAGAAGCTTTGTGCCGGCGCGCCGGCCGGGGTTCTGCCGCTGCGCCTGCCGATGGGGCCACGGCTGGCCGAGAGCTTCGACCAATACGACTGCCATGTCTTTATCATCAGCGTGGGCGCGGTGGTACGGCTTATCGCACCGCTGCTCCAGGACAAGAAGGTGGACCCGGCGGTGGTCTGCATCGACGACGACGCGCGCTTCGCTATCTCGGTGCTCTCGGGCCACGTTGGCCGCGGTAACGCCTTCACAGATCGGATCGCCGGACTGCTGGAGGCGCAGGCGGTTATTACTACTGCTTCGGATGTGCGCGGCACACTGACCGTAGACATCCTCGGGCGAGAGCTCGGTTGGACGCTCGACGATCCGGATCGCAATGTCACCCGCGGCTGTGCGGCGGTCGTGAACGCCGCCCCCGTCGCCTTCGTGCAGGAGAGCGGCGAACCGGCGTTCTGGCCGGAAGACCAGCCCTTACCCGAGGGCGTGGTCTATGCGACATCGCTCGATGCCGTCGATCCGACGCCATTCGAAATCCTGCTGGTCGCCACCGATCGCGAGTTTCGCGAGACCCACCCGGTCCACTGGGCGAACGCCGTCATTTACCGGCCGAAGAGCCTGGCCTTGGGCTTGGGCTGCGATCGAGCCGCGGCGCCCGAGATGGTCGAGCGTGGGGTTCGTGCGATCCTCGCCGAACACCGCCTCTCGATGCGCTCGATCAGGACCATCGCCACGGTGGACCGCAAGGCGGACGAACCGGCCTTTCTCTATTTGGGCGAGCACTACGGTTGGCCGCTCGAGATCTATACCGCCGCGCAACTCGATGTCGTGCCGGGGATCGAGAACCCTTCCGACACCGTCAAGCGCCATGTCGGGACCCGCGGCGTGGCGGAGCCGGCGGCGCTCCTCGCTGCCGGTGCTCGAGCGCTCCTGGTCCCGAAGCGGGTCTATACCGAAGCCGGTGCCGGGCGCTCGATGACCCTGGCGGTGGCGCGCATCCCCTGTCCCAAGAGGGTAATTGACGGAACGAGTTGAGTGCCGGCGAGTTGTGGTATGGCTAGAGAGATCTCTTCAACGAAAACAAGGTCCGTGTGTGGCTATTGAAACCGACTTCGACGTTTCCATGGTCGCCAGCCTGGCGCTCAAGGAAAAGCAGATTCAGCAGAACTACCGACCGATAATCGCCGTCCACAAGTGGTTTGCCCGGCGGCCTGGGACACTGTTTCGAGCATTACTGCTGTCGGAGTTCGGCGAGCAACCGCTTTGCACCAGCTTCTTCCGCGCCAACGATTTCCCAGGAAGGGTCGTGGCCGACCCATTCATGGGTGGCGGGACACCGCTGATCGAGGCCAACCGCATCGGCTGCGACGTGCTGGGATTCGATATCAACCCGATGGCTACGTGGATTGTTCGAGAGGAGATTGAACACTTGGACCTTCGCGCCTATCGTGATGCGGCTATCCACCTCATCACCGAGTTGGAGGAGGAGATCGGTGCGGCCTATCGTACCGAGTGCCCCCTATACGGTGACCGAGATGTCCCGGTGAAGTATTTCCTTTGGGTCAAAGTCCTCGATTGCGCACATTGCGGAAACTCTGTCGATCTATTCCCCGGGTACCTGCTGGCTGATGACACACGGCACCCCAAGTACGTACTCGTGTGTGCCGCCTGCGGTGACTTGAACGAGGTGTCTGATCCCCGGAGCCCTAGCAGGTGCCATGGCTGCGGTGCATCGCTGGTCGTGTCGGGCCCTGCCAGGCGCAACCGTTGCGTCTGTCATCGCTGCCAACACGTAAACTCCTATCCCCGCGCGGGCTCCGGCCCGCTCCGGCATCGCATGTTTGCCATTGAGTATCACAACCCGCAACGCCGAGGTATTCACAAAGGCCGCTTTTTCAAGAAGCCAAATAAGGATGACCTCAATCGTTTTACCGCAATCGCGGCCTGCTGGGCTGGAGTTCAGCCACGCTTGGTCCCAACTGAGGACATCCCGGCCGGGGACGAGACTGACCGTCTACACCGCTGGGGCTACTCCCGCTATCGCGATCTGTTCAATGAACGTCAGCTCTTAGGACTTGAGCTAAGCTGTCGGCACATTGAAGCCGTTGCCAACCAGCGCATTCGTCATGCCCTAGCTACGAATTTGTCCGACCTCTTGCGCTATCAGAACATGTTGTGTCGTTACGACACTATGGCGCTAAAATCACTAGATATTTTTTCCATTCATGGGTTTCCCGTGGGACTTGTCCAATGCGAGTCGAACCTGCTCGGCATCGTAAACGGCGCAGGCACAAACATCGGCTCAGGGGGTTGGCGCAACATCGTGGATAAGTACGCCAAAGCTAAGCATTATTGCATCGCGCCTTTCGAAACACGGTACCAAGGCGGGCGGAAATCCGTCGTTCCGATCAAAGGGGAGTGGATTGGCGAGCGATGGAACGGTGCAAGGCCACGCTCGGTGATAATTCGCTGTATGAGCTCCACCGAGATCCGGCTTGAGCCGCAGAGCCTCGACGCCGTCTTTACGGATCCCCCATACCTTGGCAACGTGCAATATGCTGAGCTAATGGACTTCTGTTACGTGTGGCTCAGGCGTTTGGTCGGTACCGATGCCGAGGGTTTTTCTCGTACATCCACACGATCGACCGATGATCTGACGAGGAACGAGACTCAGGCGCGAGGCCTATTGCATTTCACCGATGGTTTGGCTTCGGTCTACCGGGCCATGGCGCGGGCGTTGAAGACGGGCGCCCCACTCGCCTTTACGTTTCATCATAATCGAATCGAGGCCTATCATGCAGTCGGTATAGCAATCCTAGACGCAGGGCTCGTGTGCTCGGTAACCCTACCGTGCCCGGCGGAGATGGGCGGATCCATCCACATTCACGGCACGACGTCGTCAATAGTCGATACGATCTTCGTGTGCCGTCAGCACGGCCGTGTCCTTCGCAGCCACCTTTTCGACACGCCCGCCGAGCTCGTCGAGCTCGTGGCGCATGACGTGGAGCGGCTTCGCTTAGCCGGAGCAAAAGCGACTGTCGGGGACACTCGCTGTATCATGTTCGGTCATCTTGCACGTATGGGCGTTTGGCAGCTTCGCACGGCTTGGGATCCGAAGGCAACTACACGCGAGCGTTTGGCGCGCTTCGCAGCCGCGGTCGCTGAGTACGGTGATCTTCGCGCCGTGATTAACGCGGTAGCCCTTCATGCGCCGCTATCCCCTATACGTGTTGGCGAGCCCGGTGTGGCATACGGACGAGAGGAGCACGATGTCGTTTCCTTTTGAGGTTCCGTTTGATCAAGTTCAGGCCGATCTCGATATATACGTCGATAAGGTGTTCGCTACTCTCCAATCCGAATTCCTTGTGATGCCGAAGCGAGAGGGTTTCATCGAATATCCGGTGTTCGAACAGGGTTACGAGGCGTTAAAGCGGGTCACCGGCGGGTTTCGTAATCTAACTGTCGAGCCGGTAATCACGACTGTTTATAACGTTCCCGTGGCCCTCATCGTGTTGCGTGCCATGTTGGGATTCACCCCGCCGGAGTGGGCGTATGTCACGGCTCAGCGCCTAGGCGTGGACGTACCCCAACGTGCTGCTCGGACACTCGATCGAACGGTTCGCCTAAAACCGCTTGTCCCGATGCGCCCGAGCGGCGGCATCACTGAACGGCGCATCCGCGCGCTCGTTGCTACGGCGTGCGGGCTATTGACCGAGGGAGCACCGCAGACGCCAGGGACATTGAACCGTCTGGACAAAGCAGATACCCGAAGCGGGCTCGTCAGTCTTCAATCGCTCGTTGATCTCGGGGTGCCTTATGTGATGGTGCTTTATGAGCGATTTCTAGGCCGCCCATTTGCCGGTCATCGTGACAGCGTCTCCGAACTCGTCGGGAACGTACTGGAAGGACCGATTGAAGCTGTCCTATCAGTCGCGGGTATCAGCTTTCGGAAGACGAGGCGTGCCGAACGCCTTCCAGGCTTTGACCAAGCCCCCGATTTTATCGTGCCTGACGAGTTCAATCCGCAAGTGGTTATTGAAGCGAAGTTGACCGAAGACGACGGAACGGCGCGCGACAAGGTTACACGCGTTCAACATCTCGGGTCGCTTAGCATGCAAGGCCGGCAATCGCACGAGTCTCCACGCTTCCAGGTCATTGCCTGTATTGCCGGCCGGGGATTCAAAGAACGTCGCGAGGACATGAAGAAGCTCCTGCTCTCGACGCGCGGCAAGGTATTTACGCTCACCAGCCTCGACCGGCTGGTAGAATGCAGCCGGCTGGCAGAGTATAAAACCCGATGATCTATGAAAGCTTGGTAGCTGATCGGAACACTAACGATGCATGAGTTCCGGGGCATCCTGTACGTCGTCGGCATCGGTCCGGGCGCCCAAGACCACGCCACGCCGGCCGCGCTCGCGGCCATCGCCGATGCGCAGCTGATCGTCGGTTATACGACCTACATCCGGCTCGTAGGCCACCTCATCAAAGGCAAGGATGTGATCCGCACCGGCATGACCGAGGAGATCGGCCGGGCGCGCGCGGCCGTGGAGCGGGCGCGGGACGGCGGGCGGGTGGCGCTCATCTCCTCGGGCGACGCGGGGGTCTACGGGATGGCGGGGCTGGTCTTCGAGGTGCTGAAGGGCATGGGCTGGAAGCGCGGCGATTCGCCGGAGCTGCGCATCGTGCCGGGCATGACGGCGATGAACTCCTGCGCCTCGCTGGTGGGCGCGCCCTTGGTTCATGATTTCTGCACCATCTCGCTCTCGGATCTGTTGACGCCCTGGCCGGTCATCGCGCGCCGCATCGAGGCCGCGGCCGCCGCCGATTTCGTGGTCGGCCTTTACAACCCCGCGAGCGGCCGGCGCACCCAGCAGATCGTCGAGGCCCAGGCGATCCTGCGCCGCCACCGCGATGGCCCGACTCCCGTGGCGCTGGTAAAGAGCGCTTACCGCAAACGCCAGCACGTGGTGCTCTCCGATCTCGATAATTTTCTCGACTACGAGATTGGTATGCTCACCACGGTGCTCGTCGGTTCGTCCAACACCTTCGTATTTGAGGGTTACATGGTAACGCCGCGCGGTTACACCAATAAATACACAGCGGCGGGTGAGGTTTTGCCGGGACAGCGGCCCGGGTACTCCCTGGTCTTGCCCGCGACAGAGATCGAGTGACGGCGCGAGTCGGGCGGATTGCGGGCGCGATCCTCGCCGAGACCGAGGGCCGGTATTTTTTGATCGGCAACACCAAGGAGCCTTGCGATTTCCGTCTGGCCGGCTTCGAGCCGCCCGCCGAGATCGATGCCCTGAAGCAGGCTTACATAGGGCTCTCCGTGACGGGGGCAGCTCGGATCGATCCGCCGTGCTTGACGCTAGCCCTCGAAGGAGAAGGGCTGGCGCAGCTCCTCGCGAGGCGATTCCTCATCGAGCGCAACGGCTCGGTGAGCGATCGGCTTTGGCGTCTCGTAGTCGGCGTGGACGAGGAGGACGAGGCGCCGGAGGCGGAGGAATTGGACGCGCAGTGGCTGGTCGAGGTACCCGATCGGATCTGGGAGATCGTGCGCGATTCCGTCCTTCGATGCCTGTGATGCGCGTCTATATCATCGGTGCCGGTCCCGGCGATCCCAAGCTCCTCACCCTGCGCGCGGCCGAGCTGATTGAGCGCTGCCCGGTAGTGCTCTACACCGGATCGCTGGTGCCGCGCGCGGTGCTGGCCCGGGCCCGGCGGGACGCCCGGGTGCTCGACTCCTCGGGCATGACCTTGGACGAGATCATCGCGGTGATGGTGGCGGCGCGCGACGCGGGGCACGACGTCGCGCGCGTGCATACCGGCGATCCGCTGATCTTCGGTTCCACGGCCGAGCAGATACGCAGGCTGGCCGCGCTGGGTATTCCGTACGAGGTCGTGCCCGGAGTTTCGGCGTTCACCGCGGCCGCGGCCGTGCTCGGGCAGGAACTGACCTTGCCCGAGCTGTGCCAGACCGTGATCCTGACCCGCGCCGAGGGCCGGACGCCGATGCCCGCGGGCGAAGCCCTCGCCGATCTTGCCCGCCACCGCGCGACCCTGGCGCTCTTTCTCAGCATCACCCTGCTCAAGGAGGTGACGGAAGCCTTGATCCCGGCCTACGGGGCCGATTGCCCGGTGGCCGTGGTCCACAAGGCGACCTGCCCCGATCAGAAGATCGTGCGGGGCACACTCGCCGATATCCGCGAGCAGGTGAAGGCGGCGCGGATCCGCTCGCAGGCGATGATCCTCGTGGGCCCGGTCCTGACCGCGACTGACTTTGCTAACTCGCGCCTATACGATCCCGACTTCAGCCATCGCTTTCGCAAGGCCAAACGCCATAAACCATTGTTCATCACAGAAACAGAATAGGAGAGCCTCATGTCGAACATCACGCAAACGCACGCCTATCCCCTCACGCGGACACCGGCCTTCGCCGCTTTCTGGGCGGCGGCCCTGGGCATTGTCATCTTGGTCGCGGCCGGCTTCGCGCCGCTCCCCGCCGTGCATAACGCCGCGCACGACACCCGTCACAGCTTTGCTTTTCCTTGTCACTGAGCATGGCCCTATTCCGGCACATCGTGTTCGCTGCGGTGATTTCGGGCGCGCTGGCCGGCATCACGCTGACCGCGCTGCAGGCCTTGGAGGTGACTCCACTCATCCTCGAAGCCGAAGCGTATGAACAGCAGGTTACCGAGCAGACCGGAACGGGCCACGAAACGTCTCCCGCCTGGGCACCACAAGACGGCTGGGAACGCACGCTCTACACCACGCTAGCCAATGGCGGCGCCGGCATCGGCTTCGCGCTGCTGCTGTGCGCCTCGTTCGCCCTGCGCGAACGGGTTTCCGCGATACAAGGTGTACTATGGGGTGTAGCGGGGTTCGTCGTGTTTTATCTGAATCCCGCCCTGGGACTGCCGCCGGAGTTACCGGGCACCCCGGCCGCGCCACTCATCGAGCGGCAGCTTTGGTGGCTCTCGACCGTCTTCGCCACGGCCGGTGCGATGGCGCTGCTGGTACTAACCCGGCCGTGGTCCTATAAGCTGGCGGGCGTCGCGCTTCTGGTTGTGCCGCATCTCGTGGGCGCGCCCCATGCCGATGCCGGCGCGGCCCTCGCGCCCGATGATCTCGCGCAGCGCTTCGTCCTCGCCGCCACGTGGACCAACAGCGTCTTCTGGTTGCTGCTCGGGAGCGTATCGGCGTGGGTATTCCGGAGGCTGGGGCGCGTTTGAACCCCTCCGTGAGACACTGCCCGGCGCTTTTGATCGGCGCCCCTGCGTCCGGTCAGGGCAAGACCACAGTGACCGCGGCCCTCGCGCGTTACCATGTCGCCCGCGGGCGGCGAGTACGCGTCTTCAAGACCGGTCCCGATTTCATCGATCCGATGATCCTGGAGGTCGCGAGCGGGCACCCGGTTTACCAGCTCGATCTCTGGATGGTCGGTGAGGCCGATTGCCGCCGCCTGCTCGAGCCCGCCGCGCAAGAAGCCGAACTCATATTGATTGAAGGCGTCATGGGCCTATTCGACGGCCGCCCCTCGAGCGCGGATTTGGCTGCGGCCTTGGGCATTCCGGTACTCGCGGTCATCGACGCGGCGGCGATGGCAGAGACCTTCGGGGCGCTGGCCCATGGGCTCGCGACCTATCGCGCGGGGCTCCCATTCGCCGGGGTCCTGGCCAACCGGGTCGCGAGCACCGCCCACCTCGGCATGCTGCAATCGAGCGTCCTGAGCGGGGTCCCGTTCCTGGGTGCCCTATACCGCCATTCCGAGTTTGGCTTGCCCGAGCGCCACCTCGGCCTCATCCAGGCCCAGGAGATCACCGACCTGGAGCAACGTCTCGACGCTCTGGCGCAAGCGATCGGCGAAACAGGGCTCGCCGCCTTGCCGGGTCCCGTGGCGTTTGGGCAATCCTCGATCCCCGATCCTCCGCGCCTGTTGCAGGGTGTCCGGATCGGCGTGGCGCGCGATCTCGCCTTCTCCTTCGTCTACCCGGCCAATCTCGATCTCCTGCGGGCCATGGGTGCGGAGCTGGTTTTTTTCTCCCCCCTTTGCGACCCCGTGCTGCCTTCGGTCGACAGCGTGTATCTGCCGGGCGGATATCCCGAGCTGCACATCGAGACCTTGGCTAGCAATGAGCGAATGAAGCAGGAGCTCCGTCAGCATGTAGCCGCGGACAAACCCGTACTCGCCGAGTGCGGCGGCATGCTCTATCTCCTCGATGAACTCTGCGACAGCGAGGGCTACGCAGGAAGGATGTGCGGCATATTGCCGGGCCGGGCCCGGATGCAAAGGCGGTTGATGGGCCTCGGACTCCAATCGGCCCGCTTTGAGGCCGGTGAGGTCCGGGGCCATACCTTCCATCACTCGCGGCTGGAATCCTCGATGCCGCCCAGTGCGAAAGCCGCCCGACAAAACGGAACGGACGGTGAGGCGATTTACCGCCGCGGCCGCGTGACGGCTTCCTACCTGCATTGGTACCTGCCGTCTGCCCCGGCGGTCGCGGCGGAGATGTTGTGTCCATGACGGACCACAAGGACAAGACCCGTCCGCGGTGCGGGATGCGGTTCGAATGCAGCGCGGGATCGCCCCGACCCTGCCAATGTGCCAGCGTGACTTTATCGTCCGAGGAGTCCGAGTACATCCAACTGCATCACCTCATTGAACGTCAAACTTGGGCGCAGACTCACGCATGATGACCCTGCTCATCACGACCGCAGCGCTGGCGTTCGACTGGATACTCGGCGAACCGCGGCGGTTGCATCCGCTGGTGGGGTTTGGCCGGCTGGCGAACGTGTGCGAACAATGGTGCTACGGTGGTGCAGACGTGCAGCCTCGTGCGCGCGGCGTGAGGGGTTTGTGTGCGCTCGTCGTGCTCGTTGCGCCCTTGACCGCGGCTGCCGCAGCATTGGCTGGGTCGCCGGATAACGCGCTGGTGGTTAGCGTCGCGGTGCTCTACTTCGCACTCGGCAACAGAAGCCTGCACGACCATGCGCGGCCAGTGGTAGCAACGCTGCGGGCGGGCGACGAGCCCGAAGCACGTCGCCGCGCGAGCCTCATGGTGAGCCGCGATTCGGCGACACTCGACATCACGCGTTCGGCCACCGAGTCAGTGCTCGAGAACGGCAACGACGCGGTCTTCGGCGCCCTCTTCTGGTACGCGGTCGCGGGCGCACCGGGTGCGTTGCTCTATCGCCTGACAAACACGCTCGATGCGATGTGGGGCTACCGCAACGACCGCTATCTCGATTTTGGCTGGGCGGCAGCGCGGCTCGATGACCTCTTGAGTTATCCGCCAGCGCGGCTCACGGCGCTGACTTATGCCTTGCTGGGGAACACCCGGCAGGCTCTTTGGTGCTGGCGCACGCAAGCCTGCGACTGGGATAGTCCGAACGCGGGGCCGGTGATGGCGGCAGGTGCGGGCGCGCTCGGTATCACTATCGGCGGGCCCGCGCGCTATGCGGGCGAGTGGCACGCGCGCCCCGTGCTCGGCGCAGGTCGACCTCCGACCGTAGACGACATCGAACGAGCGCTCAGACTAGTGAGGCACGGCGTGTGGCTGTGGCTCGGTACATTCCTGCTCGCAGGGCTCGTCCATGCCTGACCATGGCGGCAAACTACGGCAAGCCTCGGCACGCTACGGCATTCCCATTGAGGACTGGCTGGATCTGTCCACCGGCATCAACCCCCATGACTGGCCGGTGCCACCACTGCCGCCTTCGGCATGGTCGCGCCTGCCGGAAGACGATGACGGCCTCGAAGCGGCGGCCCGTGCGTACTACGGCACGGACCTTCTGCTGCCGGTCGCGGGCTCGCAAGCGGCGATTCAAGCGCTGCCGCGCTTGCGTCCGCCCTGCCGGGTCGGGGTGATCCATCCCGGCTATGCGGAGCACATACACGCCTGGCGGCGCGTCGGCCACGGCATCGCCGCGGTGCCGGTGGCCGGCCTGGATGAAGCGGCAAGGCAAGTGGACGTGCTGATCGTCATCCATCCGAACAATCCCACGGGCGATCGCTTCCCGCCCGGCGCCTTACTCGATTGGCACGACGGCCTCGCCGCCCGAGGGGGCTGGCTGGTAGTGGACGAAGCCTTCATGGACCCGACCCCCGCCGACAGCCTGGTTCGCTACAGTGCTAGGCCGGGTCTCATCGTGCTGCGCTCGCTGGGCAAATTCTTCGGGCTGGCCGGGGCACGCGTGGGCTTCGTGTTGGCCGAAGCCGCGCTCCTCGGAGGGCTGGCGGAGGCAGTGGGTCCTTGGCCCCTGGCCGGTCCTTCCCGCGCCGTAGCGTCGAAAGCCTTGGTAGACATCGCCTGGCAAAGCGCCATGCGCAGGGAGTTGCCCGAGGCATCCGCTCGACTGGCGCTACTCTTGACTACGCACGGCCTAGTACCGACTGGGGGCTGCCGTCTTTTTCAGTGGGTCGTGACAGACGAGGCGAATGCCCTCTACGAGTCGCTCGCCCGGCAGGGTGTCCTCACGCGATGGTTCGCCGATCCGCCGAGCCTGCGTTTCGGCCTCCCCGGAACGGAGCCAGGCTGGAGGCGTCTCGGAGCGGCGCTTGCGGTGGCACGGGCGGAATCATTCCCTTGATGAAGACGCCGACCCTCATGGTTCAGGGCACGACTTCCGATGCGGGCAAGAGCCTGCTCGTCACGGGGCTTTGCCGGGTGCTCGCGCACCGCGGCGTGCACGTGGCGCCCTTCAAACCGCAGAACATGGCGCTCAATAGCGCGGTCACTGTAGATGGCGGGGAGATCGGCCGCGCGCAAGCCGTACAGGCCCAGGCCTGTGGCCTCGCACCCCACAGCGACATGAACCCGGTCCTGCTCAAACCCAATACGGATAGCGGCGCGCAGGTGATCGTCCAGGGCCGCGCCATCGGCAACATGGACGCCGGTGAGTACCACGACTACAAGAGGATCGCGCGGGAGGCGGTACTGGCGTCCTACCGGCGCCTGTGCGCCCGGTATGGCGTTATTCTCGTAGAAGGCGCGGGCAGCCCGGCGGAGGTCAATCTGCGCGCATACGACATCGCCAACATGGGCTTTGCGGAGGCCGCCGACTGTCCGGTGCTCCTCATCGCCGACATCGACCGTGGCGGCGTGTTCGCCCATCTGGTGGGCACATTGGCGCTGCTCGCCGAGACGGAAGAGGCGCGGGTCGCGGGTTTCGTCATCAACCGCTTTCGCGGCGATCGCGCGCTGCTCGAGCCCGGGCTCGACTGGCTCAAGCGTCGCACGGGCAAACCGGTGCTCGGCGTCCTGCCTTATCTCGACGGCCTGCACCTCGAGGCCGAGGATGCTCTTTGCCACAACGCTCTAGCGCCAGAGGGACCACTACGGGTCATCGTGCCGGTGATCCCGCGCATCAGCAACCACACCGACTTCGATCCGCTGCGCCTCCATCCCCAAGTGGCATTCCGCTATGTTGGGCTAGGTGAGCCGATCCCGCAGTGCGACCTGATCATCCTCCCGGGGTCGAAGAGCGTGCGCTCGGACCTCGCCTGGCTGCGCGTCCAAGGATGGGAGCAGGCCATCCTGCGCCACTTGCGGTACGGCGGCAAGCTCATCGGGCTCTGCGGCGGCTTCCAGATGCTGGGCCAAGTGATCCATGACCCCCTTGGGCTCGAAGGTGAGCCGGGCAAAAGCCCGGGGCTCGGGCTCTTGGCGGTCACGACCCGCTTGGAGCGCGACAAGCAACTCCGGAATGTCACCGGGATACTGGCGCTCGAAAACGCGATCGTCACGGGCTACGAGATCCACGCGGGCGTGACCGGCGGCCAGGCGCTCATGCGTCCCGCCGTCTACCTCGAGGGCCGCGGCGACGGCGCGCTCTCGGAGGACAGCCAGATCCTCGGCACCTACCTGCACGGATTATTCGAATCCACCGCGGCCTGCAACGCACTCTTGCGCTGGGCGGGCCTCGCTGATCCACAAACGCCCGACTACCACGCCCTGCGCGAGACGCACATCGACCGGCTGGCCGATGCTTGCGAAACGTACCTCGATCTTACCGCTGTCGCGCGCCTGCTCGGCATCGGCTCTCGCCTCGGCAAGCACCAGGCGTGAAGACCGATGAAGACCCTGATCCTCGGTGGTGTGCGCTCGGGCAAGAGCCGGCTGGCCGAGGGACTCGCCCTGCAAAGCGGGCTGCCCGTGACCTTTATCGCTACCGCGTTGCCGGGCGATGAGGAGATGCGAGAGCGCATCGAAGCGCATCGCCGGCGGCGTCCGGCTGGCTGGCAAGTGGCGGAGGAACCCTATGCGCTCGCCGGTGCGCTCCGCACGCACGCCGCGGCGGGCCGCTGCGTCATCGTGGACTGCCTCACGCTCTGGCTCACGCAGCTCCTGTGCGCGGGCGAGGAAAGATTCGCAAGGGAACGGGACGCGCTCATCGAAGTATTGCCCCCGCTGGAGGCCGAGACCCTCCTGGTCAGTAACGAGACGGGGCTCGGCATCGTCCCGCTCGAAGGTCTGAGCCGCCGCTTCCATGATGAGGCCGGGCGGCTGCACCAGGCGCTCGCCGGGCACTGCGAGCGTGTCCTCTTCACGGTGGCCGGCCTGCCATTGGTGCTGAAAGGAAAAAAGCTGTGAACGGCGCACTCGGGCTCGACTGGCTCACACTATCGGCGGCCGCCCCGAACGAGGCCGCCGGCCGCGCGGCGGAGCACCGCCAGTTGCAGTTGACCAAACCGGCCGGGTCACTCGGGCAGATCGAGAGGCTCGCGATCCGGCTCGCCGCGCTGCAGGCGACCTCCGAGCCCGCCGTGGACCGCGTGCACATCACAGTCTTCGCGGCCGATCACGGCGTGGCGGCCGAGCGGGTCTCCGCTTTTCCGCAAAGCGTCACGGGAGAGATGCTCCGCAATTTCGCCCGTGGCGGCGCCGCGATCAACGTGCTGGCGCGGGAGCTCGGCGCGAGGCTCGAGGTCATCGATCTCGGCGCGGTCAATCACACCGGCCCGCTCGCGGGCGTCATCGACTGCCGTCTCGGCCACGGCACGGCCAATTTCACGCGCGCGCCGGCGATGAGTCCGGAGCAGTGCGCCCGGGCGTTGGAAGCCGGGCGCCAGGCGAGCGAGCGGGCTCGGATCACTGGGGCGCAGCTCTTCATCGGCGGGGAGATGGGGATCGGCAACACCACCGCGGCCGCCGCGCTGGCCTCTGCGCTTTTCGGTCTTCCGCCCGGGCCACTGACGGGGCCAGGCACTGGGCTCGACCCCGTCGGGGTGGCGCACAAGGTAGAGGTGATCCGGCGCGCACTGGCCCTGCATCGAGCCTATGTCGCGGACCCTCTTGAGGCATTGCGGCGTCTCGGCGGCTTCGAGATCGCCGCGCTCGCGGGCAGTTACCTCACTTGCGCGCAGCTCGGTGTACCGGTGCTCGTGGATGGCTTCATCGCTGGCGTCGCGGCGCTCGTGGCGGCGCGCCTGGGCCCGGGTGCAGGTGCATGGTTTCTGTTCGCGCACGCCTCCGCCGAGCCAGGACATCGCCGTGTGCTCGACGCTTTGAACGGACAACCGCTCTTGGATCTCGGCCTGCGGCTCGGGGAGGGCAGCGGTGCCGCCGTAGCCGTACCCCTCATCAGGCTCGCTTGCGCCCTCCATCGTAACATGGCGACATTTGCCGAGGCCGATGTCTCAGGGAAGGTGCGCTGAGGGTGGAGCCTCCACGGATCACCTGCATCGATCTGCTACGCCACGGGGAGGTCGAAGGCGGCGCGCGCTTTCGGGGGAGCACCGACGATCCTCTGACGGCCGAAGGTTGGGCGCAGATGTGGGCGGTCGTGGGCACTGAACTTCACTGGAACCGTATCGTCACTTCACCCCTCGGCCGTTGCGCCGACTTCGCACGGACGCTTGCACGACGCCGTTCCATACCGCTTGAGATCCACGAGAACTTGCGGGAGATGCACTTCGGTGCCTGGGAAGGGCGGACTGCTGCCGAGCTGATGGAGGATCGGCCCGAAGCGCTGACCGGTTTCTGGCAAGACCCGCTCGAGCATCCTCCACCCGGCGCAGAGCCACTGGTACAACTGCAGTCACGCACGCTTAGCGTGTGGAACTCCCTCTTGGCGCGCTATCCGGGCGAGCATATGCTCCTGATCACGCACGGTGGCCCGATCCGCATCTTCCTCTGCCATGTGTTGGGGAAACCGCTCAATCGACTGCTAGAAATCGACGTCACACCCGCCGCGCTGTATCGGCTCTGCGTCCGTCCTGATACCGGCGGTAGCCTACCGACGCAAGCATCCGAGCTCGCGTGCCGGAGAGGTTGTGAAAAAACCGTCGCGAGCGAAGGGAGGTCGCGGAGCGCAGGAACCGCAGTGTATATTGAAATACATGAGGATTCCGAGCACCGCCGGAACGCGAGATCCCGAGCGCAGTAGGTTTTTCCCCAACCTCTGAGGCCGTGAAGCGACTCCGCCCATTCTGGGTGGCCCTGCAGTTCTTGACACGGCTGCCCGTGCACCTGAGGGAACCCCCCGGCGAACGCGAAATCGGCCGGTCCTTGCTCTACTACCCGCTGGTCGGTCTCTTGCTCGGACTCATCCTGGCCGGGCTGGCGTGGGCAATGCGGGATGGCAGCTCGATGCTGCGCGCCGCACTGCTCTTGGCCATGTGGGTATTGATGACGGGCGCGCTACACCTCGACGGATTGGCGGATAGCGCCGACGCCTGGGTCGGTGGACAGGGCAGCCGCGAGCGTACCATGACGATCTTGAAGGATCCCTACTGCGGCCCGGCCGGTACCGTGGCACTCATACTCCTCTTACTCGTCAAGCTCGCGGCCCTGGATACGCTGGCCGCACAACATCAGATACTACCCTTAGTGATTGCGCCCTTCATCGGCCGCACTTCACTCCCAGCCCTGTTTATCTCTACGCCGTACGTCCGGGCAGGCGGCTTGGGCGAGGTGCTCGCCCGCCAGTGCCCCCGCTGGCCGACTGTCGCCGTGGTGTTCGCTACGGTAGCCACCGTCCCGCTGATCATGGGCCGCTATGGCCTGTGGTCATTGGCATCCGCATTGGCTACGTTTACCGTGCTGCGCGTCCTCATGCTCCGCCGCCTCGGCGGAACGACCGGTGATACTGCAGGAGCCATGGTCGAGCTAGTCGAGGCCTCTGTACTGGTCACTGCCGCGATGGCGTAAGGTCGCTGGTCGGCAAGCCGCCAGTTCCTAGCCAGTTCTCGTGGCGGGGCCAGGTCCAGCGTTTTGAAGGCGTCACGTCCACAGTTCCCGGACGTCAAGACTGAATCCCCTGAGCGGCGGCTCGCCCGACACAGTGGCCGGGTTGTCGAGGCACACAACGGCAACCTGCGGCCGGTACACATAGACTTTCCTCTCGACAGGATCGATCAGCCAGCCTATCTCGGCGCCGTTGTCGATGTATTCCTGCATTTTGTTCTGTATGTCACCGAGCGAATCGGTCTCAGAGCGAAGCTCAACGACGAAGTCGGGGCACAGTGGCGGAAACTGCTTGCGTTCGATTTCGGTGAGGGCATTCCAGCGCGAGAACCTGAGCCAAGCGAGATCGGGTGACCGCTTCGCGCCATTGGGGAGCATGAACCCGGTAGACGAGTCGAAACCCACCCCCGTGCCATCGGCCTTGGCCCACGCGTAAAAGGCCCCGGTCAAGTCAAAGTTGCGCTTTCCGGTCTCTCCTCCGGTGGGTGGCATAATGATGATGTCTCCATCGCTCGTACGCTCGATGCTCCAGTCTCGATTCGCCTGACAGAACTCGAAGAAGTCCTCATCGCTGAGTCTTCTCAGCACCGGGCCGAAGTGAATCACGAAGGGCTTGGACTGTGTTGGTCTAAGTGAAATGCTCATAGATCCTCCGCCGCACGGATTCAGCGTGATTTTAACACCGGAATCAGATCCCAGTAGCGCCCACGCTCAGGTATCTCACGGCAGGTTGAAATGCCCGGTCGAAAAACCACGGCTCACGGGGTAAAGGGGTCGTAGTGATCGGCGAGGCCACATCCGGGTAGTAAACGAATGAGGCGTAGACTACCTCTATCCCAAGGAGCGCTTCGTCCTGGCCGAACTTCCGCAATCTACTCGTCGTGCGGTGCTGCAGGCGACATAACAACCGCTTCGAAAAGGACGTGGCATGAAGCGCCGCGCCTCGTGCACTTCTAAACGCGGGTGGGGCGGGGGTGGCTCAGCGCGCCAGCTGACCCTCGACCTCGTCGCGCTTGGCCTTCCCTGCCAGCAACTCGATGAGGCATAGGGCGAAGTCCATGGCCGTGCCGGGCCCGCGAGAAGTGATCACCTTGCCATCTCGCTCGAGGCCGGTCTCGCGCACGGTGACATCACTGAGCGCCATCCCTTGCAGGATCCCCGGATAGGCGGTGGCCCGCTTGCCCCGCAGCAGACCGGCCGTGGCCAGGACCCTGGGCGCGGCGCAGATGGCCGCGGTGTATCGGCCGTCCTCGGCCATGCGCGTGAGCAGCGCCGACACACGCGCATCGGCCTCGAGCCGGCCGGCGCCTTTGGCGCCACCGGGAAGCACCACCATGTCGTAGTCGCGCCGCAAGGCCTCGTCGAGGGTAGTATCGGGGAGTACTCGGACGCCGCGGCTCGCCACTACCGGTCCGACCTCGAGACCCGCGCTCACCACCTCGATGCCGGCACGCCGCAGGAGGTCGATGATCGTGACCGCCTCGAGTTCCTCACAGCCCTCTGCCAAGGGCACCAGGACGCTACTCATGGCCTATCCAAAGGGGTGCGTTTCAAACCTGCCCTCACAGCTTCGAAAGTGAACCGGGACGTCGCTCATGCCGTCACAGGAGACCCCGCTGCAACGCCAGGCCCTTGAGCAGGTTCAAGGCCTCGTGGAGCTCATAATCGCTCTTGGCGAGCTTTTCTTCCGGGGGGTTCGGATTGTTCGGATCGGGCTTCGGCGCCGGAGCCGGGACCGTGGCGGGCTTGTCGCCGTTCTCGAGGTGGCGCGTGAGATCGGCCTCCCGGATCTCGTCGGCGGTCTTGTCGGCGATCGTGAACTCTAGCTTGTCGATGGCGATATCCGGGCTGATCCCCTGAGCCTGTATCGAACGCCCAGAAGGCGTGTAATAGCGTGCCGTGGTCAGCTTCAATGCGGCGTTGTTGGCCATCGGCAGGATGGTCTGCACCGAGCCCTTGCCGAAGGTCTTGCTGCCCATGATCACCGCCCGGCGGTTGTCCTGTAAGGCCCCGGCCACGATCTCCGAGGCCGACGCCGAGCCACCGTTGACCAATACCACGATGGGCGCGCCATTGAGCAAGTCCGAGGGCTTGGCGTTGAACTTCATCTGCGACTCCGTACCGCGGCCCTTGGTGTACACGATGAGCCCCTTGTCGAGGAAGTTGTCCGCCACCGCCACCGCCGAGCCGAGGATCCCGCCCGGATTGTTGCGCAGATCGAGCACCAGCCCCGCGAGCTTATTGCCGTTCGAGCCCTTGAGATCCGCGAGCGCGTCCATCACGTCCTCCGCCGTGCGGGTCTGGAAATGCGAGATGCGCACATAGCCCAGGCGCGGCTCGAGGGTGCGGTTCTTGACGCTCTGTACCTTGATGACGTCGCGGGTGACTTGCAAGGTCAGGGGCTTTTCCTGCCCCTCGCGCACGATGGTCAGGCGGATGTCGCTGCCGGGCTTGCCGCGCATGATCTTGACCGCGTCGTTGAGGCTCAGGCCCTTGACCGGCGTGTCATCCAGACGAATGATCACATCGCCGGCCTTGATCCCCGCCTTCTGCGCCGGGGTGTCGTCGATCGGGGCGATGACCTTGACGAAGCCGTCTTCCAAGCCCACCTCGATACCGAGCCCGCCGAACTCGCCGCTGGTGCCCTCTTGCAGTCCCTCGTAGTCCTGGGCATCCAGGTAAGACGAATGGGGATCCAGGCCCGACAGCATGCCGCGGATGGCGCTTTCCAGGAGCACCTTGTCCGCGACGTCCTCCACATAGTCGCTCTTGATCTTGGCGAACACCTCGGTGAAGGTGCGAAGCTCATCGAGCGGCAGCCCGGCGGACTCGGCAGAACCCGCCCGGGCGAGCTCATGGGGACCGAGGGCCAGGTTCAGGCCCAGGGCCAGACCGAGGACCAAGGTGACGGCATGGACGGCGGCGTGTTTCATGAAAGACCCCACTCGATGGGCCCACTAGATGGGCAATTGATAGGCGATGACGGGATGGCCGAGGACAGGGCGGACCGGCGAATGACCCCGACGGTAAAGGTGAGCGCACGGCCATGCGGTGCGATTCGGGAACAGGTCGCCGGATCGATATGGCAGGATACAAGCGCAGACGGGCGCATGACAAGCCGCCCGCGCCCGGCGCCACGCACGGCGGCAGGGAGCACGAGTTCCGGGCACCGGCCACTCACCGCAACAGCCGTCCCAGGCGCTGTCGCGGCCGCCGTACTTGTGCCATGTCCGGCGCCTCCAAGCGCACCAGCGGGCTGCCGCTCATCTCGGGCGGCGGCGACAGTCCGAGCAGATACAGCATCGTGGGCGCCACGTCCGCGAGGGTCCCGGAAGGGCCGATGTCGGCCGGCCGCCCCACATAGATGAACGGGACCAGGTTGCTGGTGTGCGCGGTATGGGGCTGACCGCGGTGGGTCCTGGTCGAGACCTCGCGCATCTTCTCGGCGTTGCCGTGATCGGAGGTGATGAGGACCTCCCCGCCCACTGACTGCGCCGCCGCCACCACTCGCCCCAGGCAGCGATCCACCACCTCGACGGCCTTGACGGCCGCCTCGAAGTTGCCGGTGTGGCCGACCATGTCGGCATTGGCATAGTTACAGATGATCACGTCGTGCCTGCCGCCGTGGATGGCCTCGACCAGGCGATCCGTGACCGCGTAGGCGCTCATCTCCGGCTTCTCGTCGTAGGTCGCGACGTGCGGCGAAGGGATGAGGATCCGGTCTTCCCGGGGAAACACCCGCTCCTCCCCGCCGTTGAAGAAGTAGGTCACGTGGGCATACTTCTCGGTCTCGGCGATACGGAGCTGCGACAGGCCCCGCGAGGCGATGTAGTCCCCGAAGACGTTGCGCAGCCGTTCCGGAGGGTAGGCGACGGGGACGTTGAAATCTGCGTGGTACCGGGTCAGGGTGACGAAAGCCCCGAGATCGATCCTCGGCCCGCGCTCGAATCGATCGAAATCGGGCTCGATGAAGGCGCGCGTCAACTGCCGCGCCCGGTCGGCCCGGTAGTTCATGAACACCACGACATCACCCTCTTCGACGCGCACCGGCTGAGCCTCGCGGGGCACGATGGCCGTCGCCTGCACGAACTCGTCGGTCTCGCCACGCGCGTAGGCCATGTCGAGCGCGATGAAGGGATCGGTGCAGCGATGGACGGCCTCCCCGCGCGCGATCAAACGGTACGCGGCCTCGGTGAGCGCCCAGCGCTGGTTGCGGTCCATGGCGTAGTAACGCCCGATCAACGTGCCGATCCGACCCATACCCTGGGTAGTAAACTCGATCTGGGCGCGCTGGATGGAGTCGGCGGCGCTCTTCGGGGGTCGATCCCGGCCGTCCAGGAAGGCATGGAGAACCACCTCTCGCGGTCGCGCGCGCACCGCGAGATCGATCATGGCGAGGAGATGTTCTTCATGGCTGTGGACCCCGCCCGGCGACAAGAGCCCCAGGATATGGACCGCCTTCCCGCTACGCGCCGCGCGCGCCGCCGCGTCGAGGAGCGTCCGATTGTGGAAGAAGGAACCCTCTTCGACGGCGTGCGTGATTCGGGTGAAGTCCTGCATCACCAGCCGACCGGCACCGAAGTGCATATGCCCGACCTCGGAGTTCCCCATCTGTTGGTCGGGCAGGCCGACATCGGTCCCCGAACAGCCGATCAGGGTGTGGGGATAGAGCGACCAGAGATCGTCCCAGACCGGTTTATCGGCGCTGTGGATCGCGTTGTATTCCACGTCGTCGCTATGCCCCCAACCGTCCAGCACGATGAGGATGAGCGGCCGGTGGGCGATCGGCATCCCGACCCCGTCCCTGGACCGCTCGCTAGGCACTCGCTGCATCAACCGAACGACATGGGGAGCGGGAGGACGGTCGGGCGTTTGGGAACCTGATTGATGGTGGAATTGATCGGGGGATTGGCCGAGAGTTTCGCCGGAGGGGCAGGGCCGCTGAGGCATGGTTCGAGTTTAGCATGAATTGACGGGGGCGGTGCTGGCGGTCAACGTGTCCCTCGGGCCCGACTTGAGACGGCGCGACCAGAGAACGGCCGGGTGTATTCAGGTAGCAGAACCACCGTCATGCCAGCGGAAGCCGGCATCCAGAAAACCGGCGTAAGTCCTCCATACCTGCTTTCGCAGGTATGGAGGCATAGGGCACGGGCCATGGCGTTTCCGAGCCTGGCCTGGCACAATGCCGCCTGGCTCGGCGCACTGGGATCCTCAACGATCGAACTACGCTTGTCGAACCACGCTGGAGTACTAGGGGATGGAGAGGCTCGGTGAATTCGTCGTAAACCACTGGGTGTTGTTTTCGACCCTGGGTGGGGTCCTGGTCGGGCTCGCCTACACCTTCGTGAAGAGTGCTAGGGAGCGGGCGCCGCGGGTGACGCCGCTCGAGGTCACGCGGCTCATCAATCACGACGACGCTCAGGTGATCGACATTCGCGACAAGGGGGCGTTCGGCAAAGGCCACATCCTCGGCTCGCACAATGTCCCGTTGTCGGAGCTCGGCGACCGCATCGGGAAGCTCAATTTGAGCCACGAGCAGCCCGTGGTGGTGTGCTGCGAAGCGGGCAACACCGCTGCCGGCGCCGCAGCGACCCTGTCCAAGGCCGGCTTCGGCAAGGTATACCGATTGAAGGGCGGGATCATGGACTGGCGCGACGCCAACCTGCCGCTGGCGAGGGACTGAGCGAGATCCCAGGGTCTCATTGGGCCGGATCCCCAGGGTCTTTTCATGACTGAGAACGACGTAGAGGCCGGTCCATCGCACGTGGGCTTTGCCGAGCTGCAGATCCAGAAACTGTACGTGAAGGACGTGTCGTTCGAGGCACCCCAGTCACCGCAAGCCTTCTTGCAGGAGATCAAACCATCGGTCGAGGTCCACCTCGACAGTCGCACCACCCGGCTGGGTGAGAACGTACACGAGGTGGTCCTGGCGGTGACCGTGACCGTCAAATCGGAAGACAACGTGATCTATCTGGTCGAGGTGCAGCAGGCGGGTGTGTTCACGCTCCAAGGCGTCCCGGGCGATCAGCTCGGCCCGGTGCTGGCGACGGCCTGCCCGACGATCCTGTTCCCCTACGCCCGCGAGGTGGTATCGGATCTGGTGACGCGCGGGGGCTTTCCGCCGTTGTTGTTGGCCCCGGTCAACTTCGACGCCCTCTACGCACGGGACCGGGAGCGCCAGCAGTCCGAAGCGGGGGCCAAGCAGGTGACCCATTAGATCCTGGAGGAGAGGCGCTACTCCGGAAGGTATACCGGTACTGGTCCTGGGTGCCGGGTCCTGGGGCACGGCGCTGGCCGTGCTCCTGGCGAGTCACGGTCGGCCCACCCGTCTCTGGGGCCACGACAGTGCCCACCTCGCGGCGCTCGAGCGCGACCGGTGTAATCGCCGCCATCTCCCCGAGGCGCCGTTTCCCGATACCCTTACCCTCGCCCCGGAGCTGACGAGCGCATTATGCGAGGTTCACGATATCGTGCTCGCCATGCCCTTCCATGGGCTGCGATCCCTCGCCCAGATGCTTGCCGCCTTGCGGCCTCGCGCCCTGCGGGTGGCACTCGCCTGTAAAGGCATCGAGGCCGGCACCCACAAGCTCGGCCACGAGGTGCTCGCCGAGACCCTCGGGGACGACGTGCCGACGGCCGTCATCTCCGGGCCGAGCTTCGCGCGCGAGGTGGTCGCGGGGCTGCCGACCGCCGTTACCGTGGCCTCCTCGGACAGAGGATTCGCTACCGATCTGGTATCCCGCCTGCACCAGGGGACGTTTCGAGCCTACACCGGCACGGATGTCATCGGCGTCGAGCTGGGGGGCGCGGTCAAAAACGTCCTCGCTATCGCCGCCGGGGTCTCGGATGGTCTCGGTTTCGGCGCCAACGCGCGCGCCGCGCTCATCAGCCGGGGGCTGGCCGAGATGCTGCGCCTGGGGCTCGCCCTGGGCGGACTCCGCGAGACCTTCATGGGGCTCGCGGGGCTCGGCGATCTGGTCCTGACCTGCACCGACGATCAGTCCCGCAACCGCCGCCTCGGGCTCATGCTGGGCCGGGGCGCACCCCTCCCGGAGGCGCTCATGGCGATCGGGCAGGTGGTGGAGGGCGTGTACACCGCCCGGGAAGTTCAAGCGCTGGCTACGGTGCACCGCATCGACATGCCCATCAGCGAGCAGGTGGTGCGGCTCCTCGACGGCGCCTCGGGGCCGTCCGAGGCCGTGCAGACCCTCCTGGCGCGGGAACCGCGCCAGGAGCCGGAATGAGCCGGCCTGCAGGATGGGGTGCTCTCTTTTCGATCCCTTCTCCCTGGAAGGGGGAAGGATAGGATGGGGGTTGAGTCTCTCAGAACTATGGGACGCTTAACCCCCACCCTCGCCCTCCCCCTGCCCGCAGGCACCGCGCGACGCCAACGAGAAGCTCTTCACCGCCTGGTTCCGCCAGTGTTGCCCGGAAAGCCTGGTGACCCGCGACCGCACCCGCATCAGTACGCTACTTAATCATCATGCCCGAAGGTGGTATCGTTTTATTTATCAACTCCTCGAGCAGACATGCACCCTATCGTTACTCGTCCCTCGGCAGTGATGCTAAGTCTTTCCTGGCGGCGGGTATCTGCAGGTTGAAGGAATCGGCTTTACTGTGATCGCGCTTGTTGCGAATCGTAAGCAGATAGCTGGCGGGACGGAGATCTGCCGGGAGGTCCACCACCACCCGATTGGAAGAGGAACCGCTCACTGCAAGCGCCTGTCCGCCAAGCATGACTAAGGGCGCGGTGCTGCCGAAGTTCGTACCGGAAATGATAAGACGATACGGCACGGCATCGACTTCCGCGCTCAGGATCATAGGCACGGGTATTAACGGACCGATGGCGCTGGCATTTTGCACAACGATCGCCAAGAGGACCGCCGTGCTGATACCAATGGATTGCTTCAGCATATTTATTTTCTCCTTGTCAGAGCTGGAATTACTATATCGAGTGCGATTCGTGAACATTTCTCTATACCTCATCTCTTAAAGCCAGTTCGATGGAAAGATCGTGTCCTGAAGAAGCGAGTTCCACAGGGGCACGCTGGAACAAACCGTTATCGCTGATGTGTTAGAGTAAATCCGCATGGGCGTCCCCTTTCCTTTCTCGGTGGAAGCACTCCGACTCTATCTCTGCCTCGGCCCGGAACTGCCCGACGAACGCCCGCTTCGGAGCGAGCGGGGGGACCTCCTCGGTAGCCGCTCAGAAACCCGCTCGCACTAAAAGTGTGCGCGGGCAGGCCCGCTTGCACTAAAAGCGTATCAGCAAGTCAGAGAAGGTACTACTAACCCGCTGTGGAATATCCGTGCAATTTTCGTATAATTTGCGTGAGGCTTTGATATTGAGAAGACTGCTCCGTCCTGGAGGAGCGCGGTGACGTCCGAGCCCCAGCTCTCCTTCCCCCCCTTTCACCTGGATCTTACGAACGAGCAACTGTGGCGCGGGGCTGAGCTTTTGCCCTTGCGGCCGAAGGCGTTTCGGCTCTTGCGCTATCTGGCCGAGCACCCGCAACGGCTGGTCACCCAAGAGGAGTTGCTGAGGGCCATCTGGCAGCACAGCTACCTCAGTGACGGATTGCTGCGCGGCTACATTCGTGAGCTGCGCGCGCTGCTCGGGGACGATGCCAAGGCCCCGCGCTTTATCGAGACGGCGAGCGGGCGAGGCTATCGGTTCCTCGCCTCGATCACTCCCATCTCGCCCGTCCCCGGTCCCATGGAGTCGAGCGTCCCTCCTACCCTGCAACCGCCTCCTGACTTTGTAGGGAGGCAGGAAGAGCTGGCGCAAGTGCACAGGGCACTGGAGCGGGCGCTGCTCGGCGAGCGCCAGCTGGTATTTGTGGCGGGGGAGCCTGGGATCGGCAAGACCACCCTGGTCGATGCGTTTCTGGCGCAGGTCGTTGGGGCCCGGGGCCTGTGGGTCGGCCGCGGGCAGTGTATCGATCACTATGGCGCGGGAGAGGCCTACCTCCCGCTGCTCGAGGCCTTCGGGGGGCTTGCGCGCCGGGAGGGGCCAGCGCTCATCCCGCTCTTACGCCGGCAGGCGCCCACCTGGCTCGTCCAGATGCCCGCCTTGATGGAGGACGCCGAGCGCGAGGTGCTGAGCTGCCAACTATACGGTTCGACCCAAGAGCGGATGGGGCGGGAGCTGGCCGGGGCGCTCGAGGCGCTGACCGCCGAGCGGCCGCTGGTGCTATGGCTGGAAGACCTGCAGTGGAGCGATCTTTCCACGGTGGATCTGCTGGCCATGCTGGCCCGGCGCCGCGAGCCCGCGCGCTTGTTGGTGGTCGGCACCTATCGGCCTGCGGAGGTCATGGCGAGTGGGCACCCGTTGCGAGCCCTGGTGCGGGAGCTGGAGGCGCACGCGCAGTGCAGGGGCTTGCCACTCGGGTTCTTGACGTCCCCGGAGGTCACCCAATATCTCGCCGCCCGGTTTGCCCCGCCGGAGCCCCAGGCGGCGCGGCTCGAAGAGTGGGGGCGGTTCATTCACGGGCGCACCGACGGCAACCCCTTATTCATGGTCGCGATGGTGGACGATCTGATGGGCCGGGGTGTGATCGGCGAAGCGGCGGCGGAGCGCCCCTGGCCAGCCCCGTCGGCGGATGTGGCCGGGGAGTTGCCGGAGAGCCTGCGCCAGCTCATCGATCATCAGCTCGATCGGCTGAGCCCAGCGGAGCGAGGGGTGATCGAGGCGGCCAGTGTGGCCGGCATGGAGTTTTCGGCCCCCTGGGTCGCCGCCGCCTTGGAAACGGAGGCTGGATTGGGAGAGGACGCAGCAGTCGTAGAAGCTCAATGCGAAGAACTGGCGCGGCGGCATCAGTTCATTCGGGATCGCGGATTTCATCAATTGCCTAACGGAGAGGTGGCGGCCCGGTATGGCTTCATACACGCTCTATATCAAGATGTGCTGTATGAACGGGTGCCTGCGGCGAAGCGTGTACACCTCCACCGGAGGGTAGGAGAGCGAGAGGAAGAACTTTATGGAGAAAGAGCGGGAGAGATCGCGGCCGAGCTGGCGATGCATTTTGAGAGGGGGCGCGATTACCGTCGCGCGGTGAAGTATCTTGTGCAGACGACAGAAACCGCTATCCGCCGGTTTGCGCACCAGGAGGCGATCGTGCTGGCGCGCCAAGGGTTGGAGTTGCTCCAGACCCTGCCCGACACTTCCGAGCGTGTCCACCAAGAGCTCCGTCTGCACATCGCTCTAGGCGTGCCTTTGACCGTGACCCAGGGTTTTGCGGCCCCGGACGTGGGCCGCGCCTATGCGAAAGCGCTAGAGTTGTGTGAGCGATTAGGCGAGACGGCGGAGATCTTCCAAGTGCTGTGGGGGCTCCGGGGATTTCATATGGTGCGGGCGGAGTTGGAGACCGCGCGCGAGCTGGCCGAGCGGATCCTGCGCCTGGCTCAGGATGTCCAAGACCCCGCGCTTCGGGTGCGCGGTCATTTGGCGATGGAAATAGCCTTGACGAATATCGGAGAGTTTCCTCTGGCCCTGAAGCACTTCGAGGCATTACTTTCCCTTTACGACCCCGAGCAGCATGGCGCGGATGCTTGCCGCTACGTGCTGAACCCCGCATCCGCCCCTCGATGCTTTGCTGCCTGGACGCTGTGCTTACTCGGCCTGGCCGATCAGGCTTCGAGTCGAATCCAAGAAGCGCTGATTCTAGCGCGCGAGTGGTCCGACCCTCACGGCCTTACTCACGTGCTATTTTATGCAGCTGTACTTCATCAGCTTCGTCGCGAAGAGCGGCTGGCCCAAGAATGCGCCGAGGCTGCCATCGCCCTTTCTAGCGAACACGGACTGGTGCACTATCTGCCCCAGGCCACAATCATACGCGGCTGGGCACTGGCCGAGCAGGGGCGACACGAAGAAGGAATCGAGCAGATGCGCCAGGGCCTCGCCGCGTATGAGGCGACAGGTGCGAAGCTGGTAGTGCCACATCTGCTGGGCCTGCTGGCCGAGGCCTTGGGAAAAGCAGGACGACCCGAAGAGGGGCTCAGTGTGCTGTACGAAGCACGGGTCGTGTCTCGACAAAGTGGGAATCACTATTACGACGCAGAGTTGTACCGTCTCGAAGGTGAATTACTGCTGATGCAAGCCGTTGATCGACACATTTCGCCAGCAGCCACCGACGAAGAAGTGGTAGTCGAAGATCGACCGACTATGGTTATGGAGGTGGAACGCCGTTTTAACGAGGCTATCAGCATTGCCCGAAAGCAGAGAGCGAAATTCTGGGAGCTGCGCGCGGTGATGAGCTTGGGCCGCTTGCGCATGCGACAGGGCAGGCAGGCGGAGGCTCGAAGCGAGCTTGCGGAGCTATACGGCTGGTTCACCGAGGGCTTCGACACGAAAGACCTGCGGGAGGCCCGGGCCCTGCTAGAGATCGTGGCTTGAGATGGGCTTGATCATGCAGCCCGCGGTCACCGCCTCCGACATCTAGCCAGTGCCGCCGTGTCACCGATCTCCGGGTTGCAATGCTTGGACGCAGAATCGAAGACGGCATCGCGTGCCTCACGCAATGCCTCGACGATGGACGCGCACCCGGCCGCCATACTGGCTTCGAACGCGCGGACGTCCTCGTCATCGCGTGGTGGCCATGCGAATCGAGCGTCAAGGCGCCCGCTCAACACGTCACCGAGGCGGCCATAGATCTCCCGCCACGGATACCTGTCACGATCCCTCTCGATCGAACGTTCCCCGAGGACGGCCTCGACTGCCGCCGCAAGCGGCTCGCGCGACACGTATCGCTCGGCGAGCAGCTCGTCGGTTGGCTGCTCGCGCACGACCAGCCCAATGCCCTCGAGACCGTCGGGGAACTTGTAGAGCCGCAGCGGACGAGTCGCGATCGCTTCGACGAGCTCGCCGAACGTGACCGGCCCGGCGTCGAGCCTCGCGATCAGACCGATCGCGCGTGCCGTCTGTACGAGATCGAGCGCCTTATCGGCGTGGAACAGCACGCTGAGCAGCGAACGCGCGTTCACGATGCTGCCCGCGCCGCGCCAGCGAAAGCGCGCGGATCGTGTCGATGCCGATCTCATGCAGGATCGCGAGCCCAAGGCGCGACAGCAGCGAAGGCAGGACTGCAGGCGTGCCGCTCGCGAACCGGCGCGCGTTGTTCGCCCAGCTGTTCGCTGCCTCGAAGGACAACGGATCGGCCGATGCGAACCATCCCGTTGCAGCAGGCTCGAGATGTTGCACGAGAGACGGCCGAACGTACAGGAACGCGCTCTCGTACGAACCGCACAACCACTTGTGTGCGCCGCCGAGAATGAAATCGACATCGCGAGCGCCGACGTCGATCGGCACCGCACCGACCGACTGATAGGCGTCGAGCGCCACGAGCGCTCCGACTCTCGTGCGCGCCGCACGATCGGCGCGACATCCACAAGCGCGCCTGTCGCGAACGTCGCGTGGAACACGCACACGAGTTGCGTGCGCTCGAGCACGGATCTGCGCCTGATCTACGAATTGGTCTCATCACAGAGCCCTTGAGATCAGGAGGTCTGAAATTCGCGACGGGTCTCGGCAATGCCCATTCCGCTTAAGCCGCGCGAGTTACGGGATACCCGTCACTGTCTCGCAGTTGGCCCCGGTGTCGGTGCCGCTACCACCATTGCAGGTGTCGCTGTCGGCCCCGCCGTCGAGGTCATCCCGTCCAGCATTGCCGTTCAGGGTGTCGTCGCCTGCGCCCCCCAGGAGGGCATCGTCGGCGTTACCGCCGTTCAGGGTGTCGTCGCCATTCTCGCCCAAGAGCCGGTCCCGGCGGCCGTCGCTGAACAGGACATCATTGCCCTCGCCGCCGCAGATGACATCGTTGCCGTTGCGACCCCTTATGCTGTCATTCCCGCCCAGACCATGGATGACATCCACGCGGTTGGTGCCGGTAATCGTATCCGGTCCGGAGGTGCCCACGCGGGTCGGGACCAGGCCGTCGCACAAGACAGGATTGACGGTGTAATTGGCCGAAGCACTCGCGCTATTGCCGGCCTGGTCGGTGGCCGTGCAGGTCACGCTGTGCGCCCCCACGCTGCTGGTAACCACCGCATCGCAGCCCGAGGCGGCGATCCCCGAGGTGGTATCGCTCGCGTTGGGGCTGGCCGTGGCGCTGTCGTTCAAAAGCACCGGGTTGGGCGAGACCACGGGGGCCAACGTCGGCGCGGTCTTGTCAATGTTGATGTCATTGACTGCCACCGGATCGCTCGTATTGCCCGCCAAGTCGGTGCAAGTGCCCGAGGCGGACTGGTTTGCGCCCTCCGCGCTTAGGACCACATCGGCGCTGCAACTGTCGATGCCAGAGCCGCCCGCATTGTCGGTGCCGCTGAAGCTAACCGTCACATCCGTGTTGTTCCAGCCCTGGGCATTGGCGGGTGGCGCGCGGGTGGCGCTGGCGGAAGGCTTGGTGCCGTCGATTCTCACCGTCTTGCTCACCGGGGTCTCCTTGTTGCCGGCGTTGTCCTTGCTCGCAGCGTAGAGGGTATGTTCCCCGTCGGCGCTGGTGCTCCGACTCCCGCAACTCCCCGCGGGCAGATCGTCGAATTCCGCCGGGGCGCTCGCCGGGTCCAGCGCGCAGCGGGTCTCCGCCACCCCGGAGCCATCCGCCTCGTCCTCTGCGCTGACGCTGAAGGTGACCGGGCCGTTGTGCCAGCCGTTGCCGTTAGCGATGGGCGAGATCCCGATGCTGGTGACGGGGGGGGTGTTGTCGGGCTGGACGAACACATAGGCCGAGCCTTGGAAGGGGCCGCCGCCGAAGGCGTCGCCCCACGCCCCCACCACCACGGTGTCGCCACTGAGCGCGACGGAACTGCCGAACTGGTCAGACGCAGCCCCGTCCGAGGCGGTGAGCTTGGCGTCGAAGATCGAGGTGCTCATCCAGCCGCTCGTGGGCTTGACGAACACATAGGCCACGCCTTGATCGGCGTGATTCGGGCCCGGGCCGAAACGCGCCCCCGCCACCATGGTGTCGCCGATGATCGCCAGGGACTCGCCGAAGCGGTCACCGGTCGCGCCGTCGGACGCGGTCAGCTTGGCGTCGAAGATCGAAGTGCTCGCCCAGCCGGTCGCGGGCTTGACGAACACATAGGCCGAGCCTTTCCCGGCGCCGTCCACGGTGTCCAAGATCGCTCCCGCCGCCACGGTATCGCCGCTGACCGCGACGGAGAAACCGAAGTTGTCACCCCCCGCCCCGTCAGAGGCGGTGAGCTTGGCAGTCTCGTTGAGTGCACCCGTCCAGCCACTCGCGGGCTTGACGAACACATAGGCCGAACCTTGGTCGGTGTTGGCTCCAAGGTTGTCGAGGCTTGCCCCCACCACCACGGTGTCGCCGCTGATCGCGACGGAATTGCCGAAGCGGTCAGTCTCCGCTTTGTCGGAAGCGCTGAGCTTGGCATCCTCGTTGAGCGCCCCCGCCCAGCCGTCTGCAGGCCTGACAAACACATAGGCCGAGCCTTGCGCGCTGAAGGTATCGCCGAAGTCATCGAGATTCGCCCCCACCACCACCGTTTCCCCGCTGACCGCGACGGAGGTGCCGAAGGTGTCGCCTGCCTGCCTGTCCGAGGCGGTGAGCTTAGCGGTCTCGTTGAGCGCTCCCAGCCAGCCGTCTGGAGGCCTGACAAACACGTAGGCCGAGCCGGGACCGCCGAGGCCGGTATTGTCGTCGAACCATGACCCCACGATCACGGTATCGCCGCTGATGGCGACGGAGACGCCGAACTGGTCATTTGCCGCGCCGTCCGAGGCGGTGAGCTTGGCGGTCTCGGTCGCATTCGCCCACCCCCCCGGGGGCTTCACAAAGACATAGGCCGAGCCTTGGTCGGTGTTGGCGAGGTCGTCCTCTTTGGCTCCCACCACCACGGTGTCGCCATCGATCGCGACAGAGAAGCCGAAAAAGTCATCCGTCGCCCCGTCCGAGGCGATGAGCTTGGCCGCTTCGATGAAGGGGTCGATGAGGAGGGGATAGCGGGCGTTGCGGTCATCGACCTCGAGCGTGAGCGTCTGGGCCGTGAGTTTGAGGCTGGCCGGGAGTTCCCGCCCGGTGGCGTCGAGGGCGGTCAGCCCCCGGTAGCGCAGCACCGCCTGGTCGCTCTTGGCCGCCAGTGTGAGGGTGTTGGTCGCCTTATCGAGCGCCGGTTTAAGCTTGCCCGAGAGCGCCAGCGCGAGCGTCAGCGGCCCGGTCTTGACCTCGGCGGGCGGGGCTTCCAAGGTGAAGCCCTGCTGCACACCCACCGGCCCGTTGGCATACCACTCGGTCAGCCTCCCACGCCGGTATTCGATGCGGTTGGCCTGGGCCTTGGGCATGGTGGCCGCCACCGGCGTGAGCCGCTCGCCATAGCCCACCGCTTCCAAGCGCATTCCGACCCGCGCGGTTCCTGAGATGACCTCGAGCCCCGCGGGGCCGAAGTCCACGCTCAGCCCGTGCTGGTGATTCCGGATCGCGAGCCCCGCCCTGCTCGGCGTGGCGTGATAGGCCGGCTGGTCGCGCCCGAGCACCGCCGAGATGGCCCCTTGGGCGGGCACCGGCAGGTTCGCAAGACTCTGGGGCGTCGCCGGGTGCGCGCCGCCCTGCCGGGGCCAAAGGTCGCTGGGGCGGGCCCCGTGGACGATAGGCAGGAATAACAGCGCGGCGACGACTAATGCCAGGCCACCGCAAGCGGGCGTCGTCGCGCGCCGCCGGGCAATCAGGATGAAAGACGTTAAGCTCATTAGAATTCGTCCTTGTTGATGCTCCTTTTAGGTTAATCTAATGGTTATCGCTGATGTGTCAGAGTAAATACGCATAGGTGTCCTCTTTCCTTTCTCATTAGGAAGCGCTCCGGCTCTATCCGCCTCGGCCCGTAACTGTCCGACGAACGCCCACTTCGGAGCGAGCGGGGGAAGCTCCCCGGTAGTCGCCGCAGCACTGGAAATCCCCCGTAGGTCTTTCTTTATTTACTCACGTATATTCCCCTGGCCTCGCACTAAAAGCGTATCAGCAGATAAGACAAGGTGCCATTAGCCCGCCGTGGAATATCCGTGCAATTTTCGTATAATTTGCGTGAGGCTTTGATATTGAGAAGACTGCTCCGTCCTGGAGGAGCGCGGTGACGTCCGAGCCGCACCACCTCTACGATCGAGCCTTGTCGTTGTGGGTAAAGAAGGAGGTGGGGAGCACTTGAAACTCCAAGCGAAAGAAGTCGTCGATCTCTAATCGTCGTAGTCGATGACCGGGTAGAAGGAACCAAAGTCGACCGCATGGAAAAGCTGGATCCACGCTTTGGTCATGGGTGGCTCGGCCGATCCACTGAGGCTCACGTTGCTTCCTTCGTCGACTTCGTAAGGACCGTTCATCACGACGCTCGGCAGCCACCTCGGACTGCCTTCTCGCACCATGTCCTCATGCCGCCACTCGCCCGCCTTGACGGTGTCGACACAGGCGGCGAACCCATTCATCACCTTCGCCGACATCCCCTCCGAATCGCGCTATCGCTTCCTGCTCCACAAATCCCGCATCGGCGCCCGCCGGGCTACCTTGTCGGCGGTCTTGGGAGGCCGCGTGGCCTCGAGTGTTGGGAATGGAAGGGCTTCCCCACTCCCCCCGCGTTTGGGCGCCCAAATAGAGCGGCGTAAAGGAGACGGGGTCGATCGGCTTCGCGGGGTGAATCGCGGTAGAGGCCACCAGAACGCCGTCCTTGGTCCCCAAATAGACGTAACGGGGCCAGAAGCGGTGAAACGGGATGGCGGCCAAAGAGCACCACAACAAGGTGCGGAACGCTTTGATCCAAAGATTTTGAACGTCCCGAGACCAAGCGGCGGCCGCGTACAGGACGCGCGCCGCTGCGGTGAATTGGCGGATGGAATGGATCTTTTCAACGAGCGATCGGGAGAAGGCGTCAAGCTTCTCGTCCTCGGCGATCGGCAGGTCGACTCTCAAAACGGTTCGGGGATACTCTTCCTGCGTTTCTCCCAAACCGACGTGGAAAAGCACAGCGCCCCTCCGGAGATATTTCGCTCCCAGCGTCTGACGGGCGGCCATCCGGCTCCCCTCTTTGTCCGGCGAGCCGGCCGGCGGCGTCAGGTTGAGTTTCTGCGCCCCGGCGGTGTGATAAGCCAAAAACTCATGGACCTCACTGTTGGGCGTGCCGGACTGGATGTCGGAAGGCATGGCGGAGGGGAAAAACAGCCCCGTGGCCTTCCGGAAGAACTGTTGCAGGCCGTAAGCCGTTGCGGGGGGGGAGGAGACTACCAAGGGCCGGTTTCCGGTTCGATCCCGCAGATTCACCCAGCGGCCCGTGAAAACCCGCACCGCGTAGGTGGTGAGGGGAGCGAAAAAATAAAAGTAAACCACGAACGCCAGGATGTAGGAGACGATCGAAAGGATCGCGACGGTCTCCGGCGGAAGAAGAGGGGCCAACGCGGATTCCCAGGCGTTCGGAACGGCCGCGGAGACCGCCTCGGCGATGACGTCCACCCCGAAGACTTTCGAGGCCACGGCGGCAAGGGTCAAGTTCATGGGCACAAAAACTTTGCCTGCGTAAAACGGTTCCAGCCATCCCCGGGCGATCTCCCGCCCCATTGTTTCAAGGGGGGACCACTCCCGCCCCGGGCGGTCCACCGTGTTTCCGGCCCGGGTCACGTCCACGTCAAGGTCTTCCTCGGAGGCCCCTACCAAGCCGGCCATCGCCTTTCGAAGGGCTTCCTCGCGGACCGGACTGAGGTTTGTTTTCAGGATCCGGGTTCGGGACGCCCAGCGGGCCGCCAGGTGGAAAAGGGTCAAGCGCATGGCACTGTAGGAGGCCGTGGCGGGTTCGGCCAGCCTTTTCCCTGAGTGGGTGGAAATGATTCGGCCCGACCAGGGGGCGCCGCGCCGGAAATCCTGCAGCAGGGCCCCTGCGTCGGTGAAGGTTTGCCCGGTGACCACCGCCGTCTTCCCCACGAACCGCCCGGTCCTTTCCAAGGACAAAAGTCCTTTGATGGCGGAAAGAGCGCTGAAGCTCTGTCCCGATTGGGAGAGCACCAGGCACACCGTGCCCGGCGCCAGATTCACCGCTCCGGGGTTTTTGATGAAGTCGTCTCCCGTCATGGCCTCCGCCGCGATTCCCGGAAGGAGACCCTTCACCACTCCCACAAACTCCGCGCCGGCCTGGGCGGAGAGCTCCTCCCCCACCACCAGGAGGTGGAGCCCTCCCTGCGCGTGATCGCGGCTTGTCATGACGTCTTCCAGCTCTGTCAAGAGACTGTCCGCGGTAAGGCGGTCCCGGGAGTCTCCCTCATCGTCCAGGCCGATGCCCGGGGGGTCCCAATTCCGGGTGATCGTCCAAAAAATCTCCGGAGTTCGCCGAAGCTCGGCTTTAGTGGGGTCGGATTCTTCGAGGTTGGGCAGGTCTAATTCCAACCAGGGTTCGTTCATGTCGATCACGCCCCCGAAGCGTTCCTTCCCAGCGTAGGCGGCCTCCGTTTCCAGGCGGCCGGCGGTGACGGGGATTTCCTCGCGGCCTTTCACGCCTTCGCGCCACAGGCAGACTTTTGTCGGTTGATGATCCGATCCGCGAATGACCCGGATGGTTTCGCAGTCGCGCATCAAGAACATGTAGCGGGGTGAGCGGCCGTCCTCCAACAGGGCGGCGCGGAGGGCCGAGGGATCGGAGCTGAGGTAGACCGGGGCCGCGGCCGACGGGTCCAGCGCGACGGCCATGGTCTGGTTCTTGGTGGAAATGAATTGCTCCCCCGGCTGGAGCGAAGTCGCCAGTACCATACCCGACGTTCCTTCGAAACACCGATGAAATTCGCGCAGGGCGAAAGCCCCGTCATGGGTAAAAAAGGCCGTCAAGAGGTCGTCGGCGACAACGTCCCCGCCGGCCGCTTTCAATTCCGGGGGGAGGGCCGCATAGACAGCCTGTCGCAGGTCTTGCATTTTTCCTGAGAAGTCCTTTTCCTTCAGCAGAACCGCGTGAAGATCCTCCAGGTTATCGGGGAGACGATGGCTGGGGAGGCCCTCCAGCCAATTCCGAAAGACCGCATCGAGGGAACGGGCGGTCCGCTGGAGCAGGAGCTTGGGGGGCGTCCAGTGGTAGCCCGAAGCGACGCGATGGAGGGCCACCCAGCGCAGCGAGGCAAACCAGCTTCCTTGGGCGATCCCCAACCCGACTACCCCCGCGGCGGTGTCGGTGTCCACCTTGGACCGGCTGTTCCAAGAACCCAATCGGCGAAGCCACTCCCGCGCTTCCGGCTCGGCCAGGCGGTAGTTTTTCCCGCAGAAATCCCAATTTAAATAGTCGAAATCCCCATTGCCCGTGACGGTGCTCGTCACCGTCCGCCGATGGGCTTGGTACGTTTCGTAGTTTTTCGAGAATTCCCATAGGACGTCCCTTGCCCATGGCTTCCACCAGGCCCCTCGTTGTTCGGCCAGATAGGGGTGGGACCCCTCGTTGGCGTTGGTCGGAGGAGCGGAGGTGGCGAACCGGACATGGGTCTCAATAAAGACGATTGCCGGATGACCTTTTATCCCGCCCAGAAATGCCGCCCAGCGAAGATTTTTGCGGAGGATGTCGGGTAGCCAGACCCTTTTGACGATCAGGCTCTTGATTATCAAGAGGCCGTTCACGGCAAAACCGACCGTTTGAGCGCCGCGTCCCATGAGGACTCGGTTCATTCGGACGAGGCTTTCGGCCATCAGGCGGAACTGGTCCCCGGACCCGACGGCGCCCGAGTTGCCGCAGAAAAACGCCGCCCCCCGGCCTTTCAGAAAAACCCATCCGTCGCTTTTGGAACCCCAAAAGGAACTCAGCAGGGCCATGATGTTGGCCCCCTGGAAAAAGGCCGCGAAGGCGGTGAGGGGGTCCAAGGGGGATGTCCAGAGATGGGGGACGGCCCAGGAGGGGAGAAGGGCCCCCAGGGAGGACGCCAGCAAGCCCGCAAGGGCGGCCAACCGCGTGCGCCAGCCCGCCGGGGTTACGTTGCTCATGGACGGGGCGCCGGACTCGGGCACCAGACCGGGGATGAATATGGGATGCAGCGGGAGAAGGCTAGAGAGGGGAAGGGACCGCCTGTATTCCCTCATTAAGAGAGTGAAATGGCCCGCCGTCCCTCCCGGGGAAACGATTTTCGACGCCAGGGCATGGCCCGCTCCGTGCCCAAGGGCGGCGGCGTATAAGGCGAGCCGGAGGGCGGTTCCGCCGATCAACGCCCATTGCCAAGGGGCCCAGGAGGTCAACGCCGGTGTGAGAAGCCCGTGGCCGGCGGCCAGAACGGCCGCGCCCGCCGCCAGGGTCTCCGGTAGGACCCGCCCAAGGAGGGTGGGTAGGGACTCCATACCCCTGGCTCGGTTCTCCGGATTTATTAGTGAGATTGATCTCGAACCACCAAGGGCCGGCGCCATCCGCCAGAGTTGACGCACACAAACGAAGGCAAGAAACACCCCCACCGCAATACCGATGAATTCCGGCGAAAGGGAGGCGAAGGAGAAAAGATCCGGCAAGGTCGTCCCATCCATGAGGGCGGAGACGCCGTCTCCCGGAACGGGAAGGCCGGGGTCGAAAACGGGCGCAGTTTCAACGGCGGGGATCTCCACTTCTCCGGGGGAGACCGGCGGCAGAGGCGTTTCCACGGCGCCGGCCAGGGGCGTGGCACAGGCACGGGTACGGCGGCTCGCCGTCCAGGAGGACCCGGTGCATTGGTATGAGCTCGGGGAGGAAGATACCTTTCCCTTGTCGCGGACCGATGTCGTCCTGATGCGCAAGGATCCGCCCTTCGAGATGGAGTACATCTACGTGACCTATCTCCTGGAGCTGGCCGAGGCCGCAGGGGTGCTGGTCGTGAACGCCCCGCAGGGACTGCGCGACGCCAACGAGAAGCTCTTCACCGCCTAGTTCCGCCAGTGCTGCCCGAAAAGCCTGGTGACCCGCGAGCGGACCCGCTATCGGTAAGCTCCCTAATCATCATGCTCGCACAGGCGGGCGTCCAGGATTTTGTGCCTTAACTGGACCCCCGCCTGTCCGGTAATGATTCGGTGGTATCTATCCGTTTTATTTATGAACTCCTTCGAGGAGACACGCGCGCAATCGTTACTCGTCCCTCGGCAGTGATGCTAGGTCTTTCCTGACGGCGGGTATCTGCAGGTTAAAGGAATCGGCTTTACTGTGATCGCGCTTGTTGCGAATCGTAAGAAGATAGCTGGCGGGACGGAGATCTGCCGGGAGGTCCACCACCACCCGATTGGAAGAGGAACCGCTCACTGCAAGCGCCTGTCCGCCAAGCCTGACTAAGGGCGGGGTGCTGCCGAAGTTCGTGCCGGAAATGATAAGACGATACGGCACGGCGTCGACTTCCGCGCTCAGGATCATAGGGGCGGGTGTTAACGGACCGATGGCGCCGGCATTTTGCACAACGGTCGCCAAGAGAACCGCCGTGCTGATACCAATGGATTGCTTCAGCATATTTATTTTCTCCTTGTCAGAGCTGGAATTACTATATCGAGTGCGATTCGTGAACATTTCTCTATACCTCATCTCTTAAAGCCAGTTCGATGGAAAGATCGTGTCCTGAAGAAGCGAGTTCCACAGGGGCACGCTGGAACAAACCGTTATCGCTGATGTGTTAGAGTAAATCCGCATGGGCGTCCCCTTTCCTTTCTCGGTGGAAGCGCTCCGACTCTATCTCTGCCTCGGCCCGGAACTGCCCGACGAACGCCCGCTTCGGAGCGAGCGGGGGGACCTCCTCGGTAGCCGCTCGGAAACCCGCTCGCACTAAAAGCGTATCAGCAAGTCAGAGAAGGTACTACTAGCCCCCCATGGAATATCCGTGCAATTTTCGTATAATTTGCGTGAGGCTTTGATATTGAGAAGACTGCTCCGTCCTGGAGGAGCGCGGTGACGTCCGAGCCCCAGCTCTCCTTCCCCCCTTTCACTTGGATCTTACGAACGAGCAACTGTGGCGCGGGGCCGAGCTGTTGCCCTTGCGGCCGAAGGCGTTTCGGCTCTTGCGCTATCTCGCTGAGCACCCGCAGCGGCTGCTCACCCAAGAGGAGTTGTTAAAGGCCGTCTGGCAGCACACGTACGTGAATGAAGGATCGCTCCGGGGGTACATTCGTGAGCTGCGCGGGCGGCTCGGGGACGATGTCAAGGCCCACGCTTTATCGAGACGGCGAGCGGGCGAGGCTATCGTTTCATCGCCTCGATCACTCCGATCCGGCCCGTCCCGAGCCCCATCGAGTCGAGCATCCCGCTGCCTAGCGCCTGTAGGATGACACCGGTAGCCCGCGGAGCACCCTTTCAACTCCCGCTCCATGATCTCAAAGGCCGGATCGAAGGTGGGGAGCGCACCTCCACCGTGATTGTTGGCAAGAGCACCGGCGGGTGTACCTCCTCCGGCGCCCCCCGTTGTCCTCTGCGCACACAGAGAGGCGGCGCCAAGGGTTAGTCCGACGACACAGGGGCCTGTCGCCGGCCTGCTTCCCCTGGAATGAAGCTCCCTTAGGGATAGAGCATCTGACACCGGTCGCTTTGCAATAGAGGGCTGCATGACAAAGCCCATCTCAAGCCAAGGTCTCCAGCAGCGCCCGGGCCTCCTGCAGGTCTTTCGTGTCGAAGCCCTCGGTGAACCAGCCGTATATCTCCGCAAGCTCGCTTCGAGCCTCCGCCTGCCTGCCCTGTCGCATGCGCAAGCGGCCCAAGCTCATCACCGCGCGCAACTCGAAGAGCTTGGCCCCCTGCTCGTGCGCCGTCTCGATGGCCTTGAGAAAACACGCTTCGGCTTCCGGCTCCGCTTGGCGGCTGGGGGCTCCAGATCCCGACTGGTGGGGCGTCAGCTCCCCTTGCAGTCGATGCAGCTCGGCCTCGTGCGAGCGTTCCCCGGTGCGGCGCGCGGTGGCGAGCGCCTCAGCAAGTACGCCGAGCCCCTCTTGCGCCCGTCCGGCTTTCCCCAGCGCCTCAGCCAGGAGCCCAAGGTTATACGGCCGCATGAGGCAATAGCCAAGGGTCTTATAGACATCGAGGGCGTGGCGCAGGTGCGCAATACCCTCTTCGGCCTGTCCGTGCTCTGAAAGCGCCGAGCCCCGCACGAGCGTTCCGTGTGCCCTCAACAACGGCGGACACCCATGCTCGCTTACCAGGGCAATGGCGGCCTCCGCCCGTGCTTGCGCGGTCCGACCGTCCCGGCGGAACTGATAGAAAAAGGCACTGAGGACGAGCTCCTCAGCCAGGATAAAGGGGAGGGACAGCGCTTCGGCCAAGGCCAGCGCTTCCCGGCTGCGCGCGAGGGCCTGATCCGGATAGCCGAGCACCTGCAGGGCAACGCGGGCATAATGCAGGCACATGACCCCCATGTCTTGCCCATACTGGAAGATAAGTGCCTCCTGCTGGTCGCGATCGTAGGCACGGAGGCCCTGTTCGACTTGCGTACGGGCTGCCGTGGGCTCCCCCAGACGAAATAGGGTCGATCCTAAGGCCACATGCGCCGCCGGGAGGAGCAAGCGATCGGGTTGAGCTTGGGCGAGCCTGAGCAGTCGCTCCGCGACCCCCCGCGCCCCCTGCAGTTCCCCGCGCATGATCTCGAACCGAAACAGGCCAAAAAGGGCGGGGACGAGGTGCGGGCTCTCGCCGACCTGTCCGCAGAGCGCGTAGGCCCGGTCATAGGCACGTTTCACCTCGGGCGCCGTATAGCCCTGGGTCATCACGAGCACTGCCCCGAGGCTCACTTGCAGCGACAGCTCTTGCTGGGCACGCGCGGGCGTCTCCTGCAGGGTCTGTAGTCGCTCGAGCGCCCAGATCAGAAGCTCGCTCGCCTCCCGGCCGGCCGACCGCCGAAGCGCATTCTGCGCCGCCTGCCCAAGATAGTGCACCGCTCGGGAGTGGTCTCTCGCCTCCTCGAAATGCACGGCCAGCTCGGTGGCGATGTCCGCTCTGCGGCTGCCGAAGGCGGTCTCTTTCGATGCTCCCACGCGCTGCTGGATCAGCCGCCGTCGCGATGCCGGCAACCGCTCGTACAAGATCTGTGGATGGAGGGCGTGGAGGAACCGGTAGCGCTCGATCAGCCGCCGCTCGGGCCCGGCAGACGCCTTGACCGAGCACAGGAACAGGTGCCGACGCGCCAGGGCCTCGCAGCAACGCTCTACTGTGAGCACATCGGCTTCCATGGCGGCGGCGATCAAGGCGGCCGAAAACTCCATTCCGGCCACACTGGCCGTCTCGATCACCCCTCGCTCCTCTTGGCTCAGCCGATCGAGCTGATGATCGATGAGCTGGTGCAGGCTCTCCGGCAGCCCCCCGGCCACATCCGCCGACGGTCCTGGCCAGGGCTCCTCCAACGCCGCTTCGCCGATCACGCCCCGGCTCATGAGATCGTCCACCATCGCGACCATGAACAAGGGGTTGCCGTCGGTGCGCCCGTGAATGAATCGCCCCCATGCTTCGAGCCCCGGCGTCTGGGACTTCGGCGGGGCAAACCGGGCGGCGAGATATTGGCAGACCTCGGGGGGCGTCAAGAACCGCAACGGCAAGTCCCTGCACTGCGCGTGCGCCTCTAGCTCCCGCATCAGGGCTCGCAACTGGTGCTCGCTCGCCATCATCTCCGCAGGCCGATACGTGCCTACCACCAACAAGCGCGCGGGCTCGCGGCGCCGCGCGAGCATGGCCAGCGCATCCACCGTGGAAACATCGCTCCAGTGCAGGTCTTCCAGCCACAGCACCAGCGGCCGCTCGGCGGCCAGCGCCTCGATCGCCTCGGCCAGCTCGCGCGTCATCCGCTCTTGGGTCGAACCGAATAATTGGCGGCTTAACGCCTCACGCTCCGCTTCCTCCATCGAGGCGGGCATCTGGACGAGCCAGGTAGGCGCCTGCCGGCGCAAGAGCGGGATCAGCGTCCCCCCCTCCCGGCGCAACAGCCCTCCGAAGGCCTCGAGCAGCGGGAGGTAGGCCTCGCCCGCACCATAGTGATCGATACACTGCCCACGCCCGACCCATAGGCCCCGGGCCCCAACGACCTGCGCCAGAAAGGCATCGACCAGGGTGGTCTTGCCGATCCCAGGCTCCCCCGCCACGAATACCACCTGGCGCTCGCCGACCAGCGCCCGCTCCAGGGCCCTGTGCAGTTGGGCCAACTCTTTCTGCCTCCCTACGAAGCCGGGCGGCGGTTGCAGGGGAGGAGGGACGCTCGACTCGATGGGGCTCGGGACGGGCGGGGTCGGAGTGATCGAGGCGATGAACCGATAGCCTCGCGCGCTCGCTGTCTCGATAAAGCGCGGGGCCTTGGCATCGTCCCCGAGCAGCCCGCGCAGCTCACGAATGTACCCCCGGAGCAATCCTTCATTCACGTGCGTGTGCTGCCAGACTGCCTTCAGCAACTCCTCTTGGGTGACCAGCCGCTGCGGGTGCTCGGCCAGATAGCACAAGAGCCGAAACGCCTTCGGCCGCAAGGGCAAAAGCTCGGCCCCGCGCCACAGTTGCTCGTTCGCGAGATCCAGGCGAAAGGGAGGGAAGGAGAGCTGGGGCTCGGACGTCATCACGCTCCGCGGTTATAACATGGACTACAACCCCTTCTACGACCAATTGGCCAAACGGGAGTGTGTTATGTGCGAGACGGCGCGCCGGTTGCTGGAGACGCTGGTGATCCGCGTGCTCGGCGTGGCGCCGGGAAGCCGCGGATAAGAACCCGTGTACTTCGGCCGGTCGGACGTCCCGGTAGCGGCGTGGATCCGGGACCAACGGTGTCAGGCCGTACGGCCGTATTGAGCACAGGCTGCATTCCCCAATATAGTGTCGATCCTAGCGCAACCGCAGCATCACGCCAGGGAATTCTTCACAAGAATTCTGTGAAATATTACCTGGACCACAAGCCGAGCCAGAGGCGAAACTGCCGCATTTTGGACGCGTATCCACAACGCTGGCCGCTCGCCCCACGCACGATTTCGACGCGCTCCAGCGCATCCACGGGAACGGTCGAGAGATCGAAAGCGGTCCCCCGCCTTTTGGCATCGAGCGGCGAGTGCGAATAGCGCCGCACTGAAGGGAACGGACGTTAATCGATGGGCGCCATTGGTCGTGACCGTGAGACTGGTACGTAGCAGGCTCGATACCGGCGGGCAGGCCCACCACCACTTGGTCGTCGGAGAAGCGATTCACCTTCAGGACTCGATGGGCCAAGGTTACCGTCGGAGCTGTGCTGCCGAAATGATGGCCGGCGATGAACAAGAGGTTCTCCTTCAAATCCACGGACGCGCTCAGGATCACGGGTGGTAGAGGTCTCGGCCCACCGCGCCCGCTCATCCTTCGAGCCGAAGTGTGCGGCCTCTGCGGAGGGTATGTGTTCGACCACGGGCCTGCCCTCTCGGTTTTGCACTGTGCGTTGCTCCTGCCACGTCCAAAGCATACGCGCCGCTCCGCAAGGCGCGCCGTGAACCGAGCGTGGAATTTTCGTGAATTTTGCGTTACCATGGGCTACGGTCATGAAGAAGCGCGGTGGTGCACGAAGGCGACTTCACCTTTCCTCCCTTTCGCCTGGACCTGGCGAACGAGCGACTCTGGCGCGGGGCGGAGCTTTTGCCCTTGCGGCCGAAGGCGTTTCGGCTCTTGCGCTATCTGGCCGAGCACCCGCAGCGGCTGGTCACCCAAGAGGAGTTGCTGAAGGCCGTCTGGCAGCACGGGTACGTCAGTGAAGGATTGCTGCGGGGCTATATCCGCAAGCTACGGAGCACGCTTGGGGATGACGCCAAGAACCCGCGCTTTATCGAGACGGCGGGCGGGCGAGGCTATCGGTTCATCGCCGCGATCACTCCCACCCCGCCCGTCCCGAGTCCCATCGAGTCGAGCATCCCTCCTACCCTGCAACCGCCTCCCGCCTTCGTAGGGAGGCAGGAAGAGCTGGCGCAACTGCACAGCGCCCTCGAGCGGGCGCTTCGGGGCGAGCGCCAGGTGGTGCTTGTGGCGGGGGAGCCTGGGATCGGCAAGACCGCCCTGGTCGATGCCTTTCTGGCGCAGGTCGTGGGGGCTCAGAGCCTGCGGGTCGGCCGCGGGCAGTGTATCGATCACTATGGTGCGGGCGAGGCCTACCTCCCGCTGCTCGAGGCCCTCGGAGGGCTGGCGTGCCGGGTGGAGGGACGAGCGTTCCTCTCGCTCTTGCGCCGACAGGCGCCGACCTGGCTCGTCCAGATGCCCGCCGTGATGGAGGAAGCGGAGCGCGAGGCGCTGAGCCGCCAACTATACGGTTCTACCCAAGAGCGGATGGCGCGGGAGCTGGCCGGGGCGCTCGAGGGGCTGACCGCCGAGGGGCCGTTGGTGCTAGGGCTGGAAGACCTGCACTGGAGCGATCTTTCCACGGTGGATGCGCTGGCCATGCTGGCCCGGCGCCGCGAGCCCGCGCGCTTGTTGGTGGTAGGCACGTATCGGCCTGCGGAGATGATGGCGAGCGGGCACCCGTTGCGAGCCCTAGTGCGGGAGCTAGAGGTGCACGCGCAGTGCACGGGCTTGCCGCTGCGGTTCTTGACACCCCCCGAGGTCACCCAATATCTCGCCGCGCGGTTCGCCTCGCCGGAGCCCCAGGCCGCGGGGCTGGAAGCGTGGGGGCGGTTCATTCACCGGCACACCGACGGCAACCCCTTGTTCATGGTCGCGATGGTGGATGATCTGATGAGCCGGGGCGTGATCGGCGAAGTGGCCTTGGAGCGGCCGTGGCCAGCCCCGTCGGCGGATGTGGCCGGGGGGTTGCCGGAGAGCCTGCGCCAGCTCATCGATCATCAGCTCGATCACCTCAGCCAAGGGGAGCGACGGGTACTCGAGGCGGCCAGTGTGGCCGGCATGGAGTTCTCGGCCGCCTGGGTCGCTGCGGCCCTGGACACCGATGTAGTTGAGCTTGAGGGCTGCTGCGAGGCCCTGGCGCGCCGGCACCTGTTCCTGTGCCCGGTCAAGGGGCCGACCGGACCCGAGCGGCGGCTGACCGAACGCTACCACTTCCTCCATGCCCTCTATCAACAGGTCTTGTCCGAAGGGCTGCCGGCATCGCGACGGCGGCAGCTCCATCAGCGGGTAGGAGCATCGAAAGAGATCGCCTTCGGTCGCCGCAGAGCGGACATCGCCGCCGAGCTGGCCGTGCATTTTGAGGCGGCGAGAGACGACTCCCGAGCAGTGCACTATCTCGGGCAGGCGGCGCAGAATGCACTGCGCCGGTCGGCCGGCCGGGAGGCGAGCGATCTTCTGATCCGGGCGCTCGATCGCCTACAGATCCTGCAGGAGACGCCCGAGCGTGCCCAACAAGAGCTGTCACTGCAAATGAGCCTCGGGGCAGCACTCTTGATGAGCCAGGGCTTTACGTCGCCCGAGGTGAAATGTGCCTACGACCGGGCCCATGCGCTTTGCGGGCAGGTCGGCGAAAGCCCGCACCTCTTCCCCGTCCTTATTGGCCTGTTTCGGTTTGATCTCATGCGGGGCGAGCTGTCCGCAGCGCGCTTGCTTGCGGATGCGGAGCGACTGCTCAGGCTCGCCCAAGCTCAGCCCAATGCCCTGCTCCTCCCAGCGGCGCATTTGGCCTTAGGGACGATGCTAATTTCTCTGGGGAAGCCAGCGGCGGCCCGCGCTCACCTGGAACAGGGCCTCCGCGCCTACGATCGCCACCAGCAAGAGGCGCTGACCCTCCAGTGTGGCAAGACATGGGGATCCTGTGCCTGCATTTAGCCAGCGTTGCCCTGCAGGTGCTCGGCTATCCGGATCAGGCGCTCGCGCGCAGCCAGGAAGCACTGGCCTTGGCCGAAGCGCTGTCTCACCCCTTTATCTTGACTCACGAGCTCGCCAGCAATGCCTATTTCTATCAGTTGCGCCGGGAAGGCCGGACCGCGCAAGCGCGGGCGGAGGCCGCCATTGCCTTGGTAAGCGAGCATGGGTTTTCGCCGTTGTGGGGGGCGTACAGAATGCTCGTGCGGGGCTGGGCGCTTTCAGAGCAGGGACAGGCCGAAGAGGGAATTGCATCCATGCACCACGCCCTCGATGTCTATCAGACCGTTGGCTATTGCCTCTGGCAGCCGTATAACCTTGGGCTCCTGGCGGAGGCGCTGGGGAAAGCCGGTCGGGCGCCAGAGGGGCTCGCCGTGCTCGGAGAGGCGCTCGCCACCGCGCGCCGGACTGGGGAGCGCTCGCCCGAGGCCGAGCTGTATCGGCTGAAAGCGGAGCTCATGCTCGAACCGTTGGAGTCTGGAGTCCCAAGCCGCCAAGCGGAGTCGGAAGCCGAAGCGTGTTTTCTCAAGGCCATCGAGACGGCGCGCCAGCAGGAAGCCAAGCTCTTCGAGTTGCGCGCGGTGATGAGCTTGGGCCGCTTGCGCATGCGGCAGGGCAGGCAGGCGGAGGCTCGAAGCGAGCTTGCGGAGATATACGGCTGGTTCACCGAGGGCTTCGACACGAAAGACCTTCAGGAGGCCCGGGCGCTGCTCGGGGAGTTGGGCTGAGTGGCTTACGTTTCTAAGTTAATCTAATGGTTATCGCTGATGTCTTAGAGTAAATGCGCATGGGCGTCCCTTTTCCTCTCTGATTGGGAGCACTCCGGCTCTGTCCCTGCCCCGTCCAAAATGTGGCAGTTTCGCCCCTGGCCCGGCTCGTGGTCCAGGTAATATTTCACAGAATTCTTGTGAAGAATTCCCTGGCGTGATGCTGCGGTTGCGCTAGGATCGACACTATATTGGGAAATGCAGGCTGTGCTCAGTACGGCCGTACGGCCTGACACCGTTGGTCCCCGATCCACGCTGCTACTGGGACGTCCGACCGAACCGGAAGTACACGGCTCTTATCACCGGCTTTCCCGGCGCTACGCCGAGCACGCGGTTTGATAACGAGAAGACTGCTCCGTCCTGGAGGAGCGCGATGATGTCCGAGCCCCAGCTCTCCTTCCCTCCCTTTCGCCTGGACCTGGCGAACGAGCGACTCTGGCGCAGGGCCGAGCTTTTGCCCTTGCGGCCGAAGGCGTTTCGGCTCTTGCGCTATCTGGCCGAGCACCCCCAGCGGCTGGTCACCCAAGAGGAGTTGCTGAAGGCCGTCTGGCAGCACCGGTACGTCAGTGAAGGATTGCTGCGGGGCTATATCCGCAAGCTGCGGAGCACGCTTGGGGATGACGCCAAGGCCCCGCGCTTTATCGAGACGGCGAGCGGGCGAGGCTATCGGTTCATCGCCTCGATCACTCCCATCTTGCCCATCCCGAGTCCCATCGAGTCGAGCGTCCCTCCTACCCTGCAACCGCCTCCCGGGTTCGTAGGGAGGCAGGAAGAGCTGGCGCAACTGCACAGGGCCCTGGAGCGGGCGCTCCTGGGCGAGCGCCAGGTGGTATTTGTAGCGGGGGAGCCAGGGATCGGCAAGACCACCCTCGTAGATGCCTTTCTGGCGCAGGTCGTGGTGGCTCAGGGCCTGTGGGTTGGGCGCGGGCAGTGTATCGATCACTATGGTGCGGGCGAGGCCTACCTCCCGCTGCTCGAGGCCTTCGGGGGGCTGGCGCGCCGGGTGGAGCAGGGGCGAGCGCTCCTCCCACTCTTGCGCCGACAGGCGCCGACCTGGCTCGTTCAGATGCCCGCCGTGATAGAGGAAGCGGAGCGCGAGGCGCTGAGCCGCCAACTATACGGTTCGACCCAGGAGCGGATGGCGCGGGAGCTGGCCGGGGCCCTCGAGGGGCTGACCGCCGAGCGGCCGCTGGTGCTGTGGCTGGAAGACCTGCACTGGAGCGATTTTTCCACGCTGGATGCGCTGGCCATGCTGGCCCGGCGCCGCGAGCCCGCGCGCTTGTTGGTGGTAGGCACGTATCGGCCTGCGGAGGTGATGGCGAGCGGACACCCGTTGCGAGCCCTGGTGCGGGAGCTTGAGGCGCACGCGCAGTGCAGGGACTTGCCACTCGGGTTCTTGACACCCCCTGAGGTCACCCAATATCTCGCCGCCCGCTTTGCCCCGCCGGAGCCCCAGGCCGCGGGACTGGAAGCGTGGGGGCGGTTCATTCACCGGCACACCGATGGCAGCCCCTTGTTCATGGTCGCGATGGTGGACGATCTGATGAGCCGGGGCGTGATCGGCGAAGCGGCCTTGGAGCGGCCCTGGCCGGCGCCGCCGGCCCATCTCACGGGGGGGTTGCCGGAGAGCCTGCGCCAGCTCATCGATCATCAGCTCGATCGGTTGAACGACGAGGAGCGGCGGGTGCTCGAGGCGGCCAGTGTGGCTGGAATGGAGTTCTCCGCCGCCTGGATCGCCGCGGCCCTGGACACCGATGTAGTTCAGCTCGAGGGCTGCTGCGAGGCCCTGGCGTGCCGGCACCTATTCCTGCGCCCGGCCAAGGGGCCGACGGGACCGGAGCGGCGGCTGACCGAACGCTATCACTTCCTCCATGCCCTCTATCCACAGGTCTTGTCCGAGGGGTTGCCGGCATCGCGACGGCGGCAGCTCCATCAGCGGGTGGGAGAATCGAAAGAGATCGCCTTCGGCAGCCGCAGTGCGGACGTCGCCGCCGCGCTGGCCGTGCATTTCGAGGAGGCGAGAGACGGCCCCCGAGCGGTGCACTATCTCAGGCAGGCGGCGCAGAATGCACTGCGGCGATCCGCTGGCCGGGAGGCCGCTGGTCT
>JBOIDR010000016.1:0-30255 GCA_050740695.1 Gammaproteobacteria bacterium
CTCCCATTTTTCGAGCTGCGTCCGTTCAGCCGGTTGCAACTCGATCGACAGACTCGTGTTCGGCATGACCGTGAGCATAGCAATTGCCGGAGAATCTGTCAAGTTATTTAAGGGACACTCCACTAGCGGGATTTTGACCGGTGACGTTCGTATGGAACTCATTGAAGGAGATCTCATTGAGACGGCGCCTGCTAGACCCGAGCACGCTGATATCATCGATTACATCAGCGAGACGATAAGAACTCAGACTAAGCTCAAATTGCGCGTGCAGCATCCGATCACGCTCCCTGAGCACTCCGAGCCGGAAAACCTGATATCGCCCTGGTCAGGTCGCGACGTTACTTCAACGCGCACCCTTACCCCGCCGATGTGCTGATGATTATCGAGGTCGCCGATACCAGTCTGGATAAGGACAAAAACGTTAAACTTCCACTGTATGCATGGTTTCGTATCCCGGAGGTCTGGATCGTCGATGTGCAGGGACGTGCCGTGGAATGCTTCTGGCATCCACTGATCGAAGCGGAGCTGGCCAAATACGTTCATTCCAAGCGCGTCACGCATGGCTTTCTCACCGCAGGGACGATCCCCGATGTAGCGCTCAATCTCGATGAGCTTTGGGTAAGGGATTAGCGGCATTGCGTATCAAGCAATGTTTTTCGAGCAGTGTGTTGTCTTGCGGGCGATCACCGTAGGTCGTAGGGTGTTTTCAGCACGACACTCACCTGCTTGCAGAGCCAAGGCACATCATGGTGTCCATCTCAGGTCTCGCTGCTTTTAACGAACTGGCAACGGTTGCCTCGCAATAAGCGTGGGTTAGCTGCACTGTTTGCGGCGTAACCCACCAACCCGTCGGTCGACACTTGGAGTACGGCTTGGGAAGGAGGCCCGCTGCGCGGGCCAAGTCGGTGGGTTGCGGCATAAAAGGCATGCCGAACCCACCCTACATTTCTGCTCCCAAAGGGCACGGAGGTGGCCCGGCGCCCGGACAGCTTCTTGACGAAGTTCGGGGCCGCTTCGGATCTGATCGGTCTTGGAGGGCGCGTCGCGCGCGGAGCTCAAGTCCTTCGCCACCGAGTTGGCGGCCGGGTTGCGCGCCGAGCCGGCCATCGGCAGGTTACCGAGCGTCTCGACCCGCGCTTCTCGAGGAGTGGCAACGCTGGCTGTCCGCGGATGAGGTCCCCGACGCCCTCGACTGAAACCGCATGCTGGCTTGCCATGGGGCCTAGGGCATGGCCGATGGCTATTTCGCGGCAGGCGACGGACGCATGGTGTTCCTCTTCGTCCGTGCCCGGAATGCGTCGCAGGACTTCGAGGTTCTCGGGCCTTTCATCTACTGCTGATTCTGTTGATGTGTCAAACAGGCAAGTCCTCGGTCTAGGATTGGAAAATATTCCGTCGATTCATCGGGCCGAGGCGCCAACGGAGCGCTGTCTAACGACCTCCCGTGTGCATAATGGTTAGGCTGCCTGTTTCGTGGATTTGTTCGGGTGAGGAGCCGGCGAGCCATACAGCATTCCTTCGATGCTGATATCCTCTTCGACGTCAAACCAACGAATACCCTGACCATCGCCGAGAATCTCAAACTTCTGTCGCTGCTCCAGAGTAGCCTCCGTCAAAGGCCATGACCATACCAACGGCACGACGTGCATCTACAAGACGTGCAATAATCTCATCATCAGCACTCGACAAACGTGGTTCGACGATATTACCGGCGGTGCTCATGCCACGCCTCGAGATTGTGGCCAGGTTGGATTCAATGATCCGTCGAATTGAGCTCAGCTCTTTTTGGGGATCGGAGACACGCTCGACCTCGGGACCCTGGAGCGCGGCCTCATCGCTCGCACGCCAGGACGCGTACCTTGTGGCCGTCCTCGAGCAGCCGACGTACCAGGTTCGCGCTAGGTGAGCCTTGCCCCTCCCGCCTCCCCCATTCTCAGAGTTTCAAGATCAATTTCGGCCCGCTCGCTTTCGAAGTCTTGCAAGGGGCCGACCTTTGACTTTTCCGTCAAACACAGGATACACGATCGAAGGCCATTGGTTGACAAAAACAAGCCGGCTCGGCCACATTATAGCCATAGAGACCACCGAATTATTACACATGCCGACCTGCATATCGTGACGACAGTCTCCCCGCCCAAACTCACATCGACAGCCCCGACCGCCGCCTCCAGCATGGCCCGAAGAGTGGCCAGGGTCGCCGAACGCTGCGCCCGGCACCCCTGGAGCGTCTTGGCTTTCGCGCTAGTATTGTCGATCCTGTCGGGCTTGGCCAGCGCGCGCCTACCGGTATACACCTCGCGCCAGGCGCTGCTCCCAAAGGACACGGAGGTGGCCAGGCGCCTGGACAGCTTCTTGGCGAAGTTCGGGGCCGCTTCGGATCTGATTGTGGTCTTGGAGGGCGCGCCGCGCGCGGAGCTCACCTCCTTCGCCACCGAGTTGACGGCCGAGCTGCGCGCCGAGCCGGCCATCGGGCAGGTCACCGAGCGTCTCGACCCACGCTTCTTCCTGGAGCACGCCTACCTGCTGATGCCGGCCGAGTACCTGGATCGGCTCGACTCGATGATGAGCACGCCCGGCCGGCCACTCGGGTTGGACGAGTCGCTGCAAAAGGCCATGGCCTGGCTCAAAGACGGTCCCCACCGCATCGAGCTCGACACCGCCGGGGACATCGTGGAGACCCTGTCCGTGCTCCTCGAGGAGTGGCAACGCTGGCTGACCGCGGATGAGGTTCCGGCCGGCCTCGACTGGAACCGCGTGCTGGCTCGCCATGGGGCCGAGGGCATGGCCGACGGCTACTTCGCCGCGCACGACGGACGCATGCTGTTCCTGTTCGTCCGTGCCCGGAATACGTCGCAGGACTTCGGGGTCCTCGGGCCTTTCATCGACAGGGTAAAGGCGGTCGCGGCGGCCACGGCCGCGAAGGCCGGGGCGGCCGGTCGCACGCCGCCCCGGGTGGGGCTGACCGGGCTACCGGCCATCGAATACGAGGAGCACACCGCCGTCCACAAAGACATCACCCTGGTGATCGGGACCGCCGCCGCGCTCATCGGGCTCCTGATCCTCGTGGTGGTACGGAGTGTCCGCTGGGCGCTCTGCATCTTCGTCCCGATGGGGCTCGGGGCGCTCTGGGGCCTGGCGCTCGTGTCGCTCACGGTCGGCCACCTGACCCTCATGACCGCTAGCTTCCTCGCCATCCTGTTCGGCCTGGGGGCGGATTATGGGATCTTCACCTCGTCGCGGATCGCCGAGGAGCGCCGCACCGGGAAGCCGCTCGTGGAGGCGATCGCGATGGGCATCGGCTCGTCCTTCCGGGCGGTGCTCACCGCGGGCGGCGCCGCGCTCGTGATCTTCGGCGCCCTGGGGACGGTCGATTTCCCGGGCTTCTCCGAGCTCGGCGTGGTGGCGGCCGGGGGCGTCTTGATGATCCTGATCGCCACCTGGATGGTCCAGCCGGCGCTCTACGCCCTCTTGCCGCCCAAGGTGACAACGGTGCCGAAGGACATGCCGCCGGCACGGGTTTCAAGCCGCGCCCCCCGTATCTCTCATTTTGGGGGTCACGGGGCCTGGTCGCGAGCGGCGGCGGCGACCGTGATCGTCCTCGCGGTCGCTGGCGCCGCCGGCGGCGCGGTGCGGGGGTTCACCATCCCATTCGACTACGACGTGCTCGCCCTCTTGCCCGAGGACTCACCGGCGGCCCATTACCAGCGGCGCATGGTGGCCGAGAGCGACTACCAGGCCGAGGTGGTGATCTTCACCGCCCCGGATATCGCCGAGGCCCGGCGCATCACCGAGGAGGCGGGCCGTCTCGACAGCATCGCCCGGGTGCAGTCGCTCACCAACCTGTTCCCGCCTGACGCCGAGGCCCGTCTCCGAAAGGCCCGCGACATCGGCGCTCTGGCGGCACGCGCGGACTATGCCGCGCGGATCGACGCGATCGAGCGTGCCGGGCTGCCCGACCCCGCCTTTCAACGCGTGCACAAGCTATTGGAGCAGGGGCTCGAAGCCATCGAAGGATCGCAGGAGCAGGCGTTCTCGGCCGGGCACGCCACACTGGTCGAGCGCCTGGAGCGATTGCGCAGGCGCATCGAGGCGATCCGCGATGCCATCGATCGGGACGCCGGTCAAGGCCGGGAGCGCAGCGAGAGGTTCCTGCGGGCCCTGGCGGAGGCGGCCCACACCGGGTTGCAAGTGATCGACACCTGGCGGAGGGCCGAAGCGCTCACCCCCGATCGGCTCCCGCCCGCACTTAGCGAGCGCTTCTTCGCCGCCGACGGCACCGTTGCCGTGTACGCCTTTCCGGCAGAGAGCGTGTACGATCCCGCCCACCTCGAGCGCCTGATGAAAGAGGTATACGGAGTCTCCAAGCGCGCGACCGGTTTTCCGACCACCCATCACGTGTTTTCGAAGGCCGTCGTGGAGGGCTTCTTCCATGGGACGCTGCTCGCGGTGGTAACGTGTTTGATTTGGCTGATCCTGATGCTGCGAAGCGTCACTGGGTTCGTGCTGGCGTCGCTGCCGCTCTTGATCGGCGGGGGCTGGATGCTGGGGGTGATGTCCCTCTTCGGCCTCGGCTACAACTACGCGAACATCATCGCCCTGCCTCTGGTGATCGCGCTGGCCGTGGACTATGGCGTGTGGTTCAGCCACCGCTGGCGCGAGCTTAGGGACCAGACGCCGATCGAGATCACCAGGATCGCCGGCAAGGTGATCGCGCTCGCGGCCGGAACCGAGCTGGCCGGGCTCGGCGCCATCAGCATGGCCGACTATCGCGGCGTGTCCACCATGGGTATCGACATCACCATCGGGCTCGTGTGCTGTCTCATGGCGACCCTGTTCGTGGCACCGGCCATCGCCCAGTTGCTGGATCCGAGGAGGCAGGCTTGAGGCACAGAGCGTTTTTTCTATCCCTGGTGGCGATATTCCTGGCGGCCCGACAGCCGGCCATCCTGTTGCCGGTCGCGGCCGCCGAGCCCACCCCGATCGTGGTGTGCTACCCGGGCGGAACGGTCAACGAGAACGACGCGCGCGGGGCCATGGATGCCATGTTGCGGGTGGTGGAACGGCTGGGCCCATGGCCGGAGAAGAGCTTCACCAGTTTTTTTACCGCGGAGACGGACGAGTGCAAGAGGCTCATGGGCGAGAAGCAACCGGGCTTCGCGATCACATCGCTCGGGCTTTATCTGGAATTACGCGCGGAGCACCATCTGATCCCGCTGGCCCAACCCCGAATCAACGGGAGTAATACGGAGCGCATTCGAGTGGTGGCCCAGCAGGGCAAGTACAAGGGCCTGGAGGATCTCAAGGGCAAGTCCCTGGGCGGCACCGTTTTGGCGGAGCCGGAGTTCGTCGGCAGGATCGTCTTCGCCGGGAAATACGACCCGGCGAGCTTCTTCGTCCTCAAGCCATCGAAACACGCCATCCGGGCGCTGCGCGCCGTGGACAAAGGGGAGCTGGACGCGGTGATCCTGAACGGCCAGCAGTTCGCCGCATTGGGTTCGCTCGATTTGAGCAGTCCGATCGAGGCCATATTCACCTCGGAAGAGATCCCGCTCATGGGCGTGGTGGCCGACGACAGGACCAGTGCCGCGGACCGTGCCCACTTCGCCCGGGCACTCGAGGGCCTGTGCGCCGACAATGAGGGCAAGAAGCTATGCCAGTTGTTCGGCGTGGAATCATTCGCCGCCGTGGATCCCGTCGTGTTCGAGCCGGTGATCGAGCTCTGGGATGGCGGGAAGTAAACCCTTGCGTGGCGCCGCATCCCTGTTCGCGGCCGCGCTCGGGCTCCTGGCCGGTTGTTCGACCTCAGACGGGGTCCGGTTCGGATGGGCCTCGACATGTCACGAGCAGATGGTCGAGATCCTGAGCTTCCGCCCGAGCGAGCTCGGCCCATGGAGTGAGACCGACACCCTGGAGTGCGCGCTGTCCTGGCTGCAGGACACCAACGATCCGACCTTGCGCCGTAGCGCGCTGGGCAGCCGTTTATCCCTGCACCTGGCCGAGCGCACCCCGGAGGCCGGCAAACGCGAGAACCTCGCCGCGGAAGGCGTCCGTTTCGCCGAAGCGGCCATCGCGCTCGGCGCCGATGGAGACGGCGCGGTGCATTACTACCTGGCCGCGAACCTCGGACTCGTGGTCCGCGACCACGTGACCTTGGCGATGGAGAACCTCCCGCGGCTCCAAGGCGAGATGCAGCGGGCCGTGGACCTCTCCCCGGACATCGACTACAGCGGGCCGCTGCGCCTGCTCGGGATACTCTACCTCAAGGCCCCGCCCTGGCCGACGGGGTTCGGCGACGGCGAAAAGGCGCTCGAGTTACTGCGGGAGGCCGTCGAAAAACACCCGGAGCATCCGCTCAACCGCCTGTTCTACGCGGAGGTCCTCTGGAACGTAGATGAATCGAGCCCCGTCGAGCGCATCGAGACCGAGCTGGCCACCGGGATGAGGCTCCTGGCGGAGGGAAACTGGGGCTACAACCGAGCGCTCTGGAAAAACGAGTTCGACCGGTTTCTGGACGATATCGGGGGATCGGCCCGATAGATACTTGTGTCGTAAATGTCGAACAACACCGCGCACGCAAGTCCTGATTCACATGCAAAGTCAATCAGCTGCAAGCGCCAGGGTAGCCCCTCCCCTGCGCAGCGGGGGAGGGTTAGGGTGGGGGCCAGGCGTGTCAGGCGGAGACGAGGCTCGGTCAGCGGCTGAAGGGCTTGGCCCCCACCCCACCCTCCCCCGTCCGCAGAAAGCGCAGACAGGGGAGGGAGTCTCCGGTTTCCCTCCCATGCGAAGCGCGGGACGGTCAGGGTGGGGGTCGAGCGTCGCGGTTCGGATAGGCTCAACCCCCATCCTATCCCCCTTAAATGAGGGGGAAGGGACGATAAATTTCAAAGGTCTTTGGCTAGATCTTATTCGTGGCGGATATTTCATTCCCTCAGCCGGCGTCCCGGATTCAGAGGTTGTGAAAAAACCGTCGCGAGCGAAGGGAGGTCGCGTTCCGCCGGAGCGCAGGAACCGGAGTGTATGTTGAAATACATGAGGATTCCGAGCACCGCCGGACGCGAGATCCCGAGCGCAGTAGGTTTTTTCACAACCTCTCAGTGCAGCGCGCGGTCCAGGCCGTACACGAGGCCGATCCCGAGGACCATGAGCGACACCTGGTGGACCGAGTCCCGGAGCTCGGTGCGGGCGTGCAGGCCGGGGATGAGATCGGCGACCGCGACGTAGATGAAGCTGGAGGCGGCCACGGCAAGGACATAAGGCAGGGCGGCTTCGAGTTGCGAGAGCCCGACAAAGGCGCACAGCGCGCCGGCCACCGTGGTGAAGCTCACGGCGACGTTATAGGTGAAGGCCCGACGGCGGGAATAGCCGCTGTGCAGGAGGATGGCGAGATCGCCGACTTCCTGCGGGATCTCATGCGCCGCGATCGCGAGGCTCGTCACGATGCCGAGCCGCACATCGGAGAGGAAGGCGGCGGCGATGAGCACGCCGTCGACGAAGTTGTGGATCGCGTCCCCGACCAGGATCAAGGTGCCGACGGCGACGCGCGTATCGGCGCCGGGGTTGTCGGTGTGGCCTTCGCAGTGCTCCTCATGGCAGTGTCGCCAGATCACCATTTTCTCGAGCAGGAAGAAGAACACGAGGCCGGCGAGGACCGACAGGGTCACCCAGTGCACGCCGTCCCGCGCCACGCCGTCGAGGGCCTCGGGCAGGAGCCCCAGGAACGCGGCGCCGAGCAGGGTGCCGGTCGCGAGGCTGATGAGATGCGGTAGGAGGCCGGTGCGCCGTTCGTCGCCGAGGAGCAGGAACACCCCACCGGCGGCGGCGCTCAAGACCCCGCCGAGCACACTGAAGGTGATGATCCACCCGAGCGTGCCCATGGACCGCTACAGCCAGCGCCGCACGTGGGCCTGGTAGCGGCGGTACTCGTCCCCGAACTTCCGTTCCAGGTAACGCTCTTCTCGAGAGATGACGCCCCACTGCATGAGCAACAGCAATCCCGGCAACAGCATGAGCGGCCATGCGGTATTCACCACGACCGCGGTCCCGAGGTAGGCGAGCGTGAGCGCTACATACAGGGGGTTGCGGGAATAACGATAGGGTCCCGCGGTCACGAGGGTGGTGCTGGGGCGATAGGGATTCACCGGCGTACCCGCTCGGTTGAGATAGGCCCCGCCCAGGGCGAGGACGCCGAGGCCGGCGGCGAAGATGGCCCAGCCCAGCCAAGCGGCCGAGGCGTCGGACCGTAACAAGACGGGATAGCAGCGATCGAGCGCATATCCCACCGCGAACACGGCAGCGTAGATCAGGGGTGGTGGCGCGATGGCGCCCGCGCGGTCGGCATGCGGCATCGGACTATTGTAGTGCCTCCCCCGGATCCGTGGGATCGGCTGGCTGCCTCGATCCGAGGGGGTTAAACACCCCCGGTTACCCGACCGTTCAGGACCTTCGTGAGGGCGGCGGGATCCACCGGTTTGACGATGTGAATGTTGAACCCGGCCTCTCTCGATTTGTGGCGGTCTTCTTCCTGCCCCCAGCCGGTCACTGCCACGAGCACCATGTTCTTCCCCCACGGCTGTGCTCGGATGCGGCGACACACTTCGTATCCGTTCAACTTCGGCAGACCGATGTCGAGCAGCATTGCGTCGGGACGGAACCGCTCAGCGGCTTCTACCGCTTCAAGGCCGTCGTGGGCCATGTGCGTCTCGTGGCCACCTAGCTGCAGCAGCATGGCAAGCGATTCCGCACCGTCCTGGTTGTCATCGACGATCAAAATGCGACGGCCCATCGCTGCCGTCGGCTCGCTGACGGTCGGCCTCGACGGCGGCTTGGGTGTTTCAACCAAAATCGGCAGACGAACTACGAACTCACTCCCGTGACCAAGGCCGTCACTTCGCGCTTCTACCTTCCCGCCGTGCGCCTCCACCAGGCTCTTTACCAGCATCAGGCCGATGCCCAACCCGCTGACCGAACGTTCCAAGGAAGTATCGATCTGCGTGAACATCTCGAAGATGCGAGGAAGCTGATGTGCGGCGATGCCGATGCCGCCGTCCCGCACCCGGATGACGGCCTGCTGACCCTGTTGCTCGACAGTGAGCGTAATGCGACCGCCCTTGTCCATGAACTTGCATGCGTTGTTGAGCAAGTTGCCGATCACCTGAATGAGCCGAACAGGGTCGGCGTCCAGGTACACCGGCTGCGGCGGCACCGTCACCGTCAGTTCATGCTCCATGGACTGGACCAGCAGGCGGGCAGCTTCGACGGCTTGGGTGAGGACGGGTGCTAGCTCGATGCGCCCCTTGCGAAGTTCGATCTTGCCCCGCGTGATGCGGCTGACGTCGAGCAGATCATCCACCAAGCGGGCCATCTGGCCGACCTGACGCTGAAGCATTTCGGACGCCGAATGAACCACTTCCCCGTCGCTGCCCGCCAGCCGCAGGACTTGCACGGCGTTACTGATCGGAGCGAGGGGGTTCCGAAGTTCGTGCGCCAACATCGCCAGGAACTCGTCCTTGCGGCGGTCCGCTTCACGCAAGGCCTGCTGGGCGTCGCGCAACTCGGTCACGTCGGTGTTGGTGCCGAACCAGCGCACGACCGTGCCCGCGGCATCGCGGATGGGTATGGCGCGCGACAGGAACCAGCGATAGTCGCCGTCCCTGCCGCGCAGGGGGAATGTGTCTTCCCACACCTCGCCGGTCTCCCGCGAACGCTGAACGCGCTCGACCACGCGATCGACGTGATCGGGATGGTGAACGTTCTTCCAGCCCCAATCGCGCATTTCTTCGAATGTCGTGCCCGTGTAGTCGTACCAGCGCTGGTTGTACCAGGTGACGCTGCCGAGCAGATCGCACGTCCAGGCGAGTTGGGACATGTTGTCGGCCAGCATGCGGAACCGTTCCTCGCTCTGACCCAGTGCTTCTTCGGCCTGCTTGCGTTCGGTGATGTCGGTGTTCATCCCGACCCATTCCCGAACGCGTCCGTCCGCTTCCAACACCGGTACGGCGCGCACTGCCATCCACCTGTAGGAGCCGTCCGCGGCCCGCAACCGGTATTCCGTCTGGCACATGCACTTGTCCTGCACGCACTGCCGCCACGCCTGAGCCATCCGTTCCCGGTCGTCGGGGTGGATGGCCTCCAGCCAGCCCCAGCCCTTCCATTGCTCGTAGGTCTGGCCGGTGAAGGCGCGCCATGAGGGGCAATCCTCCACGACCTTCCCATCGGGGTCCGTCGTCCACACGACCTGGGACGTGGCGACCACGAGCGACCGGAAACGCTCCTCGCTTTCCCGCCGCGCCCGTTCCGCCCGCCGCTGCTCGGTGACGTCGCGGAAAACCAGAACGGCCCCCAAAACCGCACCGCCCTCGTCTCGAATCGGGGCCGCACAGTCGTCGATAGGCCACTCGGTCCCGTCCCTGGCGATCAGGACCGAGTGGTTCGCCAGCCCGACGATGGCCCCCTCCGTCAAAGCACGCAGCGCCGGGTTCTCGACGGGTTGGCGGGTTCTTTCGTTAACGATGTGGAAGATCTCCGGCACGAGACGCCCCAAGGCCTCCGCCTGGGGCCAGCCGGTCAGGAATTCGGCGGCGCCGTTCAGGAACGTGACCCGGCCCTCGGCGTCGGTGCTGATCACCGCGTCGCCGATGCTTGAGAGTGTGACGCGCAGCCACTCCGACTGCTTACGCAGCGCTTCTTCGGCGCGCCGGCGTGCAAGGAGAATGCTTTGGGCGTTCTGCAGTGTGACGGAACGGAGCCGTTCCTCCTCGTCGTCGTTGGTCGCCATTGATTAAGTTAACCACCCCCGAGAATGTCCACCGCGAGGACAGTGCCCCGCACGCGTGCGCGGATTTTTTCAAAAGCCGTGTCGCGGCTCGTCGAGGTGTCGTCGCAAAAGGGTGAGAACCCGCAATCGTCCGTGGTGCCCAGCTGAGTGACCGGAATGTACTGGGCGGCCTGGAGAACGCGGTCCCGGACTTCCTCCGGCGTCTCGACGCGCGGGTCGATGGGCGCGACGACGCCGACGAACACCCGTTGGTCCGCCTTCATGTGGTCGCGGATGATCTTCAGGACCCGCACGCGGTCTTCCTCGCCGGCCAGTGCGATGTAGAAATTCCCGGCCATCAACTGGAAGAGGCCGGGCAGCAGCGCGGCGTAATCGACGTCCCCACTGTGCATCGAGTCGCGGTCGCTGCCGGGACAGGTGTGGACGCCGATGCGCTTGCGTTCTTCCGTCGAGAACCGCGCCAGCGCCAGGTTGTTCAGGTCGATGAAGCTGTTCAGCAGCTCGCCCGACGGGTCGATTTTGACCGCGAGCCGGCCTTCGGTGAAGTCGATCTGCACCTTGTGTGCGCCCTTCCGCAGGCAGCCGCGGACCTCCGTCTCGTGCTCGCGGAGCAGGTCGTCGATGAACTGCTCGCGGGGGTAGCCAGGGATCTCCTCGGGCGGGTACATGAGGCTCAGGGCCGAGGGCGAGATGACCGCCTGCTTCACCGGCACATGAGCGTAGCGCAGGGCTTCGTCCAGATAGCTGTCCGCGTGTCTCTGGTAGCGGAAGGGTCCGGCCGTCAACCGCAGCATCCGGCGCACGTGCCCGGCCGAGAAGGGGATCTTGAAGCCGTCCGGGGCCGTGTTGGGGAGCCCCTGCACGCTATAGGTCCAGAAGTTGTGGTACTTTCTCTGCTCGCCATCGGTGATCACCGGCGAACCCGTGGCCTCGAATCGCTCGATAGTGTCGCGAATCGCGTCCTCGTACAGTGGCTCCAATGCCGGGTCCCTGCCGTCTCGAGTGGCGAACGCCTGGATCAGCGCAACAGGTCTTGGGATACTCCCGATTGGCTCGGTTGGGATTCTCATTCGAGTGACTCGCTTATGTCGTTGTCATGCAGTTCTTGTCGGAACTCGTCGGGCGGCACGAAGAACGACTTCTCCCTCAGCCCATCGGGTGAGTGCGAAGGATGTTCGTCCCCACGCCAGCGCCAATGGGAGGCTGTTCGTGCAGTGTACTCCACAACACCCGCGCCGACGACCGACGTTGCCGTTTCGACGCTGCTTCCGCTCCGCCAGCTAACGCCTTGCCGATCAGTGGCCGGCCGAAAGCCCGTCCGCTGCATCGGCTTGTTGGGCAACGCACTCTTTCAGACCAGTGATCTTCCCATTGGTTTATACCCCTGCGGGCTAGCGGAAGTGCGCTAGAGTCGCCGACTGGGGTTAGCTCGGTCACTCTTGGCGCGTGCACTGGTGTTGCGTCCTAGGGACAGGGTGCGCTGCGCGCACGCGGAAGAGCGAGGATGCTCCCAAGCGGTCACCGCGAACCCCAACGCGTTGTCCGGGTGCGCACCGCAAAAAGCCCGGTGCACACCCTATGGGAACTTGCAACCGGATGCGTACCGATCCGGCGCCCGGCTCAGGGTATCTGCCGCTCAACGAGCTCGAATGGCCCGTTAGGGCGGGAAACCTGTACCACACGCATCGTCGCCATGATTCCTCCCGCCGACAGCAATCTCACCGCGCTCATTTCAGCATGGGCATTTGCCGGTGACCACTGGAAGTCCGTGTTGGCGGTAGGTTGTCGTAACCAGTTTTGAAGCGGAAAGATTCATCTTGCTGCTTTCAACCTCGAAGGAAACGCCCCGAGCGGACCCGCATGTGTGTTGTGGAGGCTGGCGGCTAACTAAACACCCCCGGCTACTCGCTTGGGCCTAAGGCGCGACCCGATGCCGCCAATATCCGGGTGTTTGATGGCAGCGCATGACTGCAGCACGAAGTCTGGCTCGATCGTGTAGAGAACTGCGTACGGAAAAACGCGCGTAAGGCAGCGCCGGACATCCTGCTCCAGGATGGCGTAACTCTCAGGACGCTCGATGATGCGCTGAATGGAGGCTTCAACGCTGGCGATGCGAAGCTCCAGCCCCGGCTGCTTCTCCGCATAATAAATTGCTGCGCTCTCCAACTCGGTGAGAGCTTCAGGGTGAAACACATACTTCATCGCGCTACAGCGCGGCGCACACGCTCTAGCGCTTCTTCCCCAGGAATGGTCTTAACGAGCCCGTTGCGAACTTCATCCCGTCTGCTCAGCGCCTCAACGGCCCAAAGCTTTTGAATCTCTAGATCTTGCACAGGTCAAGACTCTCCACCAAACGATCGGCCAGTAGTGCCCTCGCGTCACTGGGTAGCGACAGCGCAGCTTCGGTGATCTGCTCAACGGTGATGGTCATTGCCGAATTATACGTCCCTGGCGGCATACGCTCAAGACCGCCTATTTCTTAGGCCTAGGGCTACCCGAAAGGGGTGGGGTCGCCACCGAACCGTAGCCAAAGACATTTGAAATTTATCGTCCCTTCCCCCTTGATAGGATGAGGTCGACCCTATCCGAACCGCGACGCTCGACCCCCACCCTGACCGTCCCCCGCTACGCAGGGAGGGAACCCGGAGACTCCCTCCCCTGTCCGCGCTTTCTGCGGACGGGGGAGGGTAGGGTGGGGGCCAAGCCCTTCAGCCGCTGACCAAGCCTCGTCTCCGCCTGACACGCCTGGCCCCCACCCTAGCCCTCCCCCGCTGCGCAGGGGAGGGACTTACCCTGGCGCTTGCAGCTGATTGACTTTGCATGTGAATCAGGAATTGCTCGAGCGGTGTTGTTCGACATTTACGACGCAAGTATCTAAGATCCCTGTGGAAGCCAGGGGAGCCGGACTGAGGGCCATCTCGAAGGGGATGGGCTCACCACCGGACCGGGCTAAACACCCCCGACTACCCGATTAGGCGGCGCGCGAGCATCGACGGCAAGGCATTGAGAACGTCAGATCGTCGGGATGGTGCCCCCGTCGATGACATACTCGCTTCCGGTGATCGATGGGGCACGATCAGAGGCGAGGAAGGCGACCAGCTCGGCGACCTCTGCCGGCCAGCCCGGACGGCCGAGCGGGATGCCGCCGAGTGACTGCATCAATTGCTCGCGCGCCGTATGCCGGTCGGTGCCGGAGTTCGCTGCGAGTCTGTCGATCAACGCTGTTGCGGCAGTGGTCTCGATGAATCCCGGCGCCACGCTGACGACGCGGACGCCCTTTGGTCCGACCTCATTCGAAAGCCCTTTGCTGTAGTTGCTGAGCGCTGCCTTCGCGGCGGCATACGCGAGGGTCGCCTCAAACAGCGGGAGGCGCCGCTGAATCGATGAAATGTGGATAATCACGCCCGCTCCCTGCTCCAACATCAACGGAAGCAGCCCACGGTCGAGACGAACGGCGGCAAGCAGGTTGCTGTTCAACGCGTGCTGCCAATCTTCGTCAGTGAGTGCGGCGAAGCCTCCGCCCGGTGCCGAAGACCCTCCGACATTATTGACCAGGATGTCGACACCGCCGAGGCGATCCCGGACATAGCTGACGACCTTCTCCGCTCCCTCGGCCGTGCTGAGGTCGGCTGCCACAAACAGATCCGGCTGAAGCAGGTCATGGGGGGTGGATCGAGCCGTGGTGACCACCGTGGCGCCCGCACCTCTGAGGCGTTGAACGATGGCTTGGCCTATGCCTCTGGTGCCACCGGTCACGAGCGCGCGCTTGCCGATGAATTCGGTTTCGGAGGAAGTGCTCATCTGTGTATCTCCACTGGAACTCCTTTTGGCCGCCTAATGAAACAATCAGCCGCGCACCCTACAGGAGGGTGGTACCCTGCAAGAGGGAGTCCTCACCTTCGAATCTGCGGGTTCGCTTGAGTTCGGTCGCGCCCCCGACTAGCGCCCGATTGTCAAGACGACTCGAAAACGCGCCTTGCCGCTCATCATGCGCTCGTAGGCTTCGGAGGCGCGCTCCAGCGGGAAGGTTTCATTGATCGGTCGCACGCCGCTGCGCGCACTGAAGGCGAGCGTATCCTGGGAGTCGATCGACGTCCCGGAATACCAGCCTTTGATCGAGCCGCGCCCCGCGAGCAGCAACATGGGGGTTACTTGCATCGAGGTAGCGGCCCCGACTACCAACAGCGTGCCGTTGACGGACAGGCCGCCCTGCACGGCGCTCATTGCCGCGCCGCTGGTCGCCGTCGCCAGAATAACTTTGGCGCCGCCCAACCTGACGAGTTCCGCCGCGGGGTCCTGGGCCTGACTGTCGATGTACACTGACGCGCCCAACTGGCGCGCGAGCGGTTCCTTGTCCTTGCCCCGTGCTATGCCGACCGTGTGAAAGCCCATCTTCGCGGCGTACTGAACCCCGAGATGGCCGAGCCCACCCAGGCCGAGTACGGCGACGACGTCGCCCGGCCGTGCGCTGCTGTTTCGCAGCGCGTTGAACGTGGTGAGGCCGGCACACATCAGAGGCGCCGCCTCGGCGGGTGGAAGTTCGGCCGGCATCAGAGCGACCGCGCTGGCGGGGGCGATCATGTACTCCGCGTAGCCGCCGTCGTATGTGATGCCGGTGATCTGACCGCTCACACACGCGAAGAAGTTTCCACGGCGGCAGTGCTCGCAATGCCCGCAATAGCCGCCGTTCCAGCCCACGCCCACCTGCTGGCCCGACTGCCATCCGGCGATGCCGGGGCCAACCGCCTCGATCACCCCGGCCACCTCATGCCCGGGTACCCGCGGGTACTGAATTCCAGGGTACGCTCCCTCCTTGGTGAACGAATCGCTGTGGCAGATGCCGCAAGCTTGCAACCGGATGCGTACCAATCCGGCGCCCGGCTCAGGTATCTGCCGCTCAACGATCTCGAATGGCCCGTTAGGGCGGGAAACCTGCACCACACGCATCGTCGCCATGATTCCTCCCGCCGACAGCAATGCCACCGTGTTTGTTAAAATCCAGAAAGGCTTGCCGCGCGGCAAGCTCGGCATCCCGACTCGAGTGTGAAATGAGTATCCTGACGATTTGCATGCACCGGTTCCCGAATGCAGAGGTATCGTCAGAGTTGTTTACGGCATCAATGGTCTTGAGTGCTTCATCCAGCGCTGCGCGATCACATGCAAAGGGCTCATCCCACACGGTGGAGTTCCAATATTCATCAACCACCTCCAAGAGCCACCCACCTTCACCGTCTTCGTAGATGTCGACACGCACAGTCTTGCCATCTCGTGTCACCGTTTGAGCGAGTGGCGAGAGCTTGGGGGGTTGTTCGTCTTCGGTCATTTCTGGTTGCGGGTGGATTTGTCTCGCGCCAACGCTCCGGTTCAGCGGCGGCGCGAAGCGCCGCCCGGTGCAGCGCCATGTTGCGCGTTAAACATCATGGGGCCTCAGCCCTGTGCGCTTTCCGATTCGAGCAGCATTCGCGGCCCAATCTCTTCGCTGTCGTGAAATGCGAAAACGACATCTTCAAACCCTGCCTTGGCTAAGGTCCGATGAGATCCGGACGAACGCCTTCGCGACCAAGCCGCTGCATCCCTTCGTTCGGCCCACATTTACTCCTCGCTCAGAAGTTCGTCCAACTCCCAGGGACGCTCCAGCGGGAATTTCCCCAAACTCATCTCCGTTTCATCGGATGCCTGCTTGCGTGCCTCGGCATAGGCATCGAGCAAGGCCGCCTGGGCATGATTCCTCAACGTCTCGCTCTCCAGCAACTGTCGCAAGTCCCGCCTTTGCTCCCGGATTGTGCCGCGCCGTGATCCGGACCGCTTGTCCGGCTGGTGTTGCCACTTCAGCAGGTGGCTCATCAAGATCACCAATCGACTGAATACTTCCCGCCGGTCGCGCTTCGCCATGTCTGCCAGATACTCGCTGAGGTGCAGGTGATCTAACTCCGCATGCCGGCGCTGGGCTAGCAAGTCCGCCATGGTCTCCAGCCAAGCGGTTTCGTCCTGCTCGTAGAGCACCCTGAGCGATTCTGCTTGTGTGCATGCCATTCGTCAATCCTCTCAATGCCCCTGCCCGACCGTGTCGATTGTCAGTGTACCCGCCCGATACGCGCAAGGCAAGCGGCGAAAAGTCCTGTGGGTATGTGGACAGCCTCCCTGTTGCCCACATACCCAAAGCCCTGCACTATGTCGGCCCCCGCTCCCCCATGAGGATTGGTCTTGCGCTACCCATCTTCCCAGAATCGGGGCGGGATGCTCCCAATTCTTTGGCCGGTTGGGCAGCCCGTGGATTTCGCCAAAAAGCGGCGAACATGTGGACCGCTTGTGGACGGCAAACAGCGCTGCCCACAACCGGCTCACATTAATCCACCGGCTGCCCACACTCCGCCGGAACAGCCGCCGTGCAGATCCTTCACGATCACAAATCACAAACTTGATTGACTACTTAAAACAACCGCCACAGATTCTGCTGAGGCTAAAAGTGTAACCCATGTCCCCGGACTTTTTTGTTACCCATGTCCCCGACCGTTCAGCATGCTCCCTCCGCCGAAGTGCTCTTTGAACGCTTCTCTTGCTTCTCCGATGAAGAGAAAAAGTTGATCTTCTGGAACGCAAACTACAGTAACTCTCTGGCCTTCCGCTTCGAGCGTCAGGTTGTTCGCGGGCTGTCCGCTCGGGACGAAGAGAGTCTTGGGCAGTTCTTGCTTGTGCGAGCGGCCCTCCTTCAGCAAGCGCCGAGCTTCGGTTCTCGATGGCTCCGCCTCATTCGTCGGAACAAACGCTGAGGTGAGGATGAAACAACTCGCTGCGTCCATGAGTGCCACGCAATTGAAATCCCCGTCGGATTCAGTGTGAATCGGTGCATCGTTCAACCGGAACGCAATCCAGGCTTCGTTGACTTGAAACTGATCTGGATGAAGCATGGAGGTGCTCTGTGTGAAGCCTAACGTTTGACATGAGCCGACGCTAAAAAGCGCAGCTTTTTGGCGGTCGGCTCGATGGAAGGGTTGGGCGTCATTTGTATGCTGAGCGCTACGGTGTGGGCGGTAGCTGTGGAGGCAGGAATGCCTGCTGTTGCGGCGAGCCGGGAATGTCGTGAAGTTCGGTTAGCCATGGCTGCGCCGAGCGCTGCCAGATTTGAACCGCGGGCTTGAGCTGCACGCTGCTTCACGCACCCCAGACGGATGATGACCGATGTGGCATTCTCTGGTGCGGTTGCGAAGAGCGGGGTCGCGCACTCGGGACAGAACACCTGCGCACGGCGGTTGCCGCTTTCGGCAACCTTGACATAGCTCTTGGGCTTGCCACGAAGTACGAACGTGTCGATAGGTGAGGCGACAATTGCGCGAAACGGCGAACCGGAGAGCACCTGGCAGTCCGCGCAGTGACACACCATCACCCGCGAGGGATCGATTTGCGCCGTGAAGGAGATCAGGCCACAGTGGCAGGTACCGTCAATTTGCATAGCGACCTTTCGGAGTGGTGGATGCGTTCAATGACGCCCAACGCCGTGTTCAGCGGCGGGCCGAGCGAAGCGAGGACCGTCCGCTGCAACGCGTTGTTAGGTGCCGCTGCCATGAGGCGCTGGCCTACGTGGGAGAGGCTGGATCGCCGCAAGAGCAAAGCACAACGCTGCCGCGACAAGTAACGCGACGCCAGCAAAGAAGCCTGCGAAAGAGAAAACCAGCGCGGCATCTGCTGCAACCGCGAGAGCGAGTAGTGCGAGCAGGCTACGTGCGGCGTGCGCCGAAAACAACGCCAAGATGCCGAAAGCGATGAGGACGGCAAGGTGAATGGAGAAATGAAGCCACACACCCGGCAGTGCGCCCTTGAGGAATGCCGAAGCGTTTGATTCCGAGACGGCATCACGGATACCTCAGAGTAACCAGAGCCGTGAAATATGGCCGTTACGAGCAGCAGCACGCAGCCGGCGGCGCAAAGAATTCTTGCAGCACGAGTCATCTCAATAGGCACCTAACGCATCAAGCTGAGGGGCGCCGGCCGAGGGGGATTGGAAAGGCGACGGCGTTCCACGGCGTCCCCTCCGGGGCAGGGTTAGGGCGCGGGCCTCTCCGATGGCACGGACGCTCGCCGAAGGCACAGGGCAGACCGGGCCAAGGGAAACCACCGGCGCGCGGGACCGCAGCCCCAGTGCTGAACGATAGCCGATGGCGGTCGGGATCGCCACTCGGCGAGCCGGAAAGGACGAAGCCCTTTCTGGCGTCACGGTGCTTATCGAAGGGGACGACGGTCGGGAGGGCTTGGGGGGTCATCGGCTCGATGGGAAAGGGTTGCGATGCTTTGCCTGCGCTCTAACGCCGGGGCTCAGCCGCTGCCGGAAGCGGAAGCGACGCAGGAGCGGACGCTGGAGGCAGTCAGCTGCAGCCCAATGTTAGGCCGTGCCTGGCTAATGCAGAGTGGATATCCCCCCACTTCTCAAGACCGCCACGCTGGCCGTCTTGCTGTACACTTGGCGGGCAGCATGATAGACCGTGCGGCTGTTGAGGGCCGCGACTTGGCTTGCTCGAGCCTCAATGCTCACGGCAAGCGGATCCTGGAGGACGCCCAAAAGGGCCTGCCTCGTGTTCAGCGGAAATGACACTTCCGTCTCGGGCAAGCCATAGCCGATCGGACCGCGTCGGTTTAAGTCTTTGAATACAGGCGTCACTGGATGATCGCACGTCACGAAGTCCGGAGCATCCACAGCGGCCGTTACGAGCGACCAGTACCGAGACCCGAGTAGCTGCAAAGTATTGTCGAACCCTGCCAACTCCAGCGATAAGCTCTCGCTTGTGCTGACAGTTACGGTGTACTGATCGTCATGAATGAACTGCCGCATCGCCTCGAATGATACCTCAGCATCCTGGGGAACAAATCCGTCCTCTTTGGCCTTTGCAATATGGTGTTCAAAGAGCCGCTTATCCGATGCAAGCAAGTCACCAATGACTCGAACCGTGTGATGCCTCGCATTGTTCATATTCTTCCGGCTTCTCGGATTACGCACAATGAGTAGGGCCATCAAGTTCAGGACGTAGCTGAACTCCTCATCTGCAGGCAACCCACCACTGGTCTGAATTCCTCGAATTACGGAGATCGCCCTCCCTTCGAACTTGCCCAGTGCTCGTTCCAGAGCATCTGGGTCCTGACCGTCAACGTCTATGCGATTGAAGTCGCGCTCAGCGCCAACGTTTCTGGGCTTAGTCTGAAAGACAGAACGTGATATAAGGTCGGAAACAAAGAGTCGACCATCGCGTGTTCTATCTTCGGTGAAACCTGCGAGGTAGCCTTGCGGAACAACATGGTGATTCCTGGCAAACTTCTTCATAGTTTTCTTCTTACCAGCCTAACGCATCAAGCTGAGGGGCGCCGGCCGAGGGGGATTGGAAAGGCGACGGCGTTCCACGGCGTCCCCTCCGGCGCAGGGTTAGGGCGCGGGCCTCTCCGATGGCACGGACGCTCGCCGAAGGCACAGGGCAGACCGGGCCAAGGGAAACCACCGGCGCGCGGGACCGCAGCCCCAGTGCTGAACGATAGCCGATGGCGGTCGGGATCGCCACTCGGCGAGCCGGAAAGGACGAAGCCCTTTCCGGCGTCACGGTGCTTATCGAAGGGGACGACGGTCAGGAGGGCTTGGGGGGTCATCGGCTCGATGGGAAAGGGTTGCGATGCTTTGCCTGCGCTCTAACATCAAATGGACAGCCGATCCGTCGTCTTACAAGACGGCGAACGGCCGACTTGTGCAGTATGGCACACGCCGCGTCAAACACTTAGCGCCGGCTTCGTCTCCTGCTTGCGCCCGGGATAGGCTGCGGGAGCGCAGGGGATTGAGGCGGGCCGCGTCGGCGCCGTATTATATTGCGGCGGGGGCGTCGGCTGGGCCGGCAGGGTCCTTGAAGACGAAGGGGATTGCACAAGGGGGCGCGCGCCCGACCGTAAGGAAACACGGTATGGTCGGAGATCATCATGATACGGTCCCGGCTTCGGCTAAGGGCCAACCCAGACTGCTGGATCAGGTTCGCAACGTCATCCGGCGGCTGCACTACAGCATCCGCACCGAGCAGACCTACGTCGATTGGATCCGGCGCTTCATCCTGTTCCACGGGAAACGGCATCCGGCGGACATGGGGGCGTCGGAGGTCGAGGCGTTTCTGACCCATCTGGCCGTGCAGGGCAAGGTGGCCGCCTCGACTCAGAACCAGGCGCTGAACGCCATCGTGTTCCTCTACCGGCAGGTACTAAAAAGGGAATTGGGTTGGCTGGAGGAAGTCGAGCGCGCCAAGAAGCCAGCCAGGCTACCCGTGGTGTTCACGCGCGAGGAGGCACGAGCGGTCCTCTCGCGCCTCGATGGCATCCGATGGGTGATGGCCAGTCTCTGTATATGGCTCGGGATTGCGGCTCATGGAGTGCGTCCGGCTGCGCGTCAAGGACCTGGACTTCGACCGTCACCAGCTCATCGTCCGGGACGGGAAGGGAGGCAAGGACCGCATCACCATCCTCCCGGATCGGCTTGTCGAGCCCTTGAAGACGCATCTGGACAAGGCCGCCGTGCTCCACAAGAAGGACCTCTCGGAGGGATTCGGGGCCGTGTACCTGCCCTTCGCGTTGGAAAAGAAGTATCCCAACGCGAACCGCGAATGGCGGTGGCAGTACGTATTCCCCGCGACCCATCGCTCCATCGATCCGCGCTCCGGGATCGAGCGGCGGCATCACATCGATCCCACGGTCCTGCAGCGCGCGGTGAAGGAAGCCGTGCGCTCCGCCGGCCTCGTGAAGCCCGCGAGCTGTCATACCTTCCGGCACGCGTTCGCCACTCACCTCCTGGATAACGGCTACGACATCCGCACGGTCCAGAGCTCCTGGGTCACAGGGATGTCTCGACCACCATGATCTACAGCCACGTCCTGGACCGCGGCGGGCGTGGGGTGCGTAGTCCGCTGGATGCCGTCGAGGTCTAGCCGGTCGGCAAGAAGAGTCCGTTGGTCGGCGTGAAGAGTCCTCCGGCCGGCGCGAGAAGCCCTCCGGCCGGCAATAACGCCTGGGGAGCGCGCGTGACGCATCGTATCGGCGGCAAGAGAACACTACTCGGGGCCGTCAGCCCTGAAAATCCAGCGAGAGTAGAGTAGGGTGCGCCGTGCGCGCGCGGAAGAGCGAGGATGCTCGCACGCGGTCAACCGCGAACTCCACGCGTTATCGGCGTGCAAACCGCAAAAAGCTCGGTTCACACACTCCTACGGGAACGGATGTCCGTGGACAGAACGGCGTCGGTCGCCGGGGTCCGGCTAGCTAGCCTCATCGGCGCCACCTGCGACAAAGTCGCTATCGGGCCCTGCGCGGAAGCCCCGCGCCCCGCCGCGGCGGCGGCCCACCCCCATCCGACACGAGCGGCGGGTGGCCCTGACCGTCCCGATCTGTCACCATGGGGCCGCCTCGACGCCTGGGGTCGAGCCCCCGGCGCCGCCCCCCATCGCCCTGGTCTTGACGGGGTAGCTTTCCGCTTCGGAACAGAATGTTATACTGGATACTCAATAAGGAGCTTCAATATCTTTGGCCCAAGCCGTCCGCAAGCGCGCCTCGCCGTCCATCGGCCTCAACGGGCACATCGTCCGGCACCTCAAGGAGGGGGCCTTGCTGGCCTTGTGCGCCGTCGCCTGTTTCGTCTTCGTCGCGTTCCTGACCTATCACCCCGCGGATCCGGCCTGGACTCATACCGGCAGCCACGCAGGCGCCATCGCCAACAAGGCCGGTGTGGCGGGCGCGTGGCTCGCCGACATCGCGCTGCACCTCTTCGGTTACGTGGCCTATCTCTTCCCCATCGCCCTCTGCTTCTCGGCCTGGCTCCTGTTCAAGGGCCTGCAGAGCGAGGACGGCCCGGATTATCTATACGGCATGACCCGCCTGGTCGGCTTCCTCCTCACCGTCACCCTGGGCAGCGGGCTCGTATGGGCACACCTCGACTGGGGCGACGCGTTGCCCTACCGTGGCGCCGGGATCGTAGGGGGTCTGATCGGGCGGGAGGTGGGGGCGGTCTTCGGCCACCTCGGCGGCACCATGCTCATGCTCGCCATGTTCTTGACCGGGGTGACCTTGTTCACCGGCCTGTCGTGGTTCCGGGTCATGGACATCACCGGTCGCTGGGTGCTGCGGGGGATCGGCGTCGTGCGTTACGTGCTCGCGTCCATCATCGACCGACTGCACGGCCGGCGCGTGCGCCGCGAGCGCGCCCAGGTGTTCGAGGTCGAGACGAGCAAGATCGCGGAGCGCCCCAAGCCCAGGATCGAGGTCCCGCCGTTACGCGCGGAGCGATCCGTATCGTTCGGACGCGAGCAGCAGGTCTCCTTGTTCGAGCCCCCCGATGCCGTGCAGCCGCCGCCGTTGTCGCTGCTCGATCTGCCCCCGCCGCCGCGCGCCGGTTTCTCGACCACGACGCTCGAGGCCATGTCCCGGCAGGTCGAGCTCAAGCTCCAGGACTTCGGCATCGACGTCGCCGTCGTGGCCGTCCACCCGGGCCCAGTCATCACCCGCTTCGAGCTGCAGCCGGCGCCCGGGGTCAAGGCCAGCCGCATCACCAGCCTCAACAAGGATCTGGCGCGCTCGCTGTCCACGATCAGCGTGCGGGTGGTCGAGGTGATCCCCGGCAAGACCGTCATCGGGCTCGAGATCCCCAACCACCAGCGCGAGCTGGTGGCGCTCCGGGATATCCTGGGCGCACCGGAGTACGAAGCCAATCCCTCGCCGCTGACCTTGGCGCTCGGCAAGGACATCGGCGGAAAACCGGTGGCCGTGGACCTCGCCAGGATGCCGCATCTCCTGGTGGCGGGGACTACCGGCGCCGGCAAGTCCGTGGCATTGAACGCCATGATCCTGAGCATGCTCTACAAGGCCATGCTAAGGGACGTGCGGCTCATCATGATCGATCCCAAGATGCTGGAGCTATCGGTCTACGACGGGATCCCTTCGCTCCTGGCGCCGGTGGTCACCGACATGAAGGAGGCCGCCAATGCGCTGCGCTGGTGTGTCGCGGAGATGGAGCGCCGCTACAAGCTCATGGCCGCGCTCGGGGTCCGCAACCTGGCTGGCTACAACCGCAGGGTCAGAGACGCCGAGACGGCGGGCGAGCCCCTCCGGGACCCGTTCGGGAGTCCCGGGCCCGTGGCCGAAACGGGTTGGGCGGGCGAGGTCGAGGTCGAGGTCGCCCTGCTCTGCACCTTGCCCTACATCGTGGTCATCGTGGACGAGCTCGCCGACATGATGATGACGGTGGGCAAGAAGGTCGAGGAGCTGATCGCGCGCCTGGCCCAGAAGGCGCGGGCCGCGGGGATTCACCTGATCCTGGCGACGCAGCGGCCGTCTGTGGACGTCATCACCGGTCTCATCAAGGCCAACATCCCGAGCCGCATCGCCTTCCAGGTGTCCTCGCGCGTGGACTCGCGCACCATCCTCGACCAGATGGGCGCCGAGAACCTATTGGGCCACGGCGATATGCTCTACCTCCCGCCCGGTACCGGGATGCCGGTGCGGGTACACGGCGCCTTCGTCTCCGATCAAGAGGTCCACAAGGTCGTGGCCTACCTCAAGAGCCGCGGCGCCCCCGAGTACGTCGAGGCCATCGTGTCGGGCGAAGACGAAACAGACGCCGAGGATCCGGTGGCCGAAACCGAATCGGGCGGCGAGGCGGATGCCTTGTACGACGAGGCGGTGCGCTTCGTCACCGAGACCCGGCGGGCCTCGGTCTCCGGGGTCCAGCGGCGGCTCAAGATCGGTTACAACCGCGCGGCGCGCATGGTCGAGGAGATGGAGCGCCAAGGCGTGGTCGGTTCGCTCCAGTCGAACGGCTTCCGGGAGGTCCTGGTGCGGCCGCCGCCGGCGGATTGAGCGGGACGATGCGCGTCGCATATTTCTCAGTCGTCCTCTGTGCCGCGCTGGTTTTGGCTATGGGTTCGGCACAAGCCGCCGGTGCGGCGACGGCGCCGCTCGATGAATTCTTGAAGGGCCTGGTGAACCTCAAGGCGGGTTTCGAACAGGTCTTGCTGGACGAGGAGGGGGTGGAACGGGAGCGCTCGCAGGGGACGTTTTACCTCTCCCGCCCAGGCCGGTTCCGCTGGGACTACGAACGCCCGTATCAACAGTCCATCGTGGCCGACGGCCGGCGCGTCTATGTCTATGACAAGGATCTGGAGCAGGTCACGGTGAAATCCCTGCAAAAGGCCCTTGGGAGCACGCCGGCGCTATTGTTGGGTGGGGAAGTGAACATCGAGGACCACTTCGTCGTCTCCCGCGGCGCGCCCGCCGAGGGGCTCGTCTGGCTCGAGCTCGGGCCCAAGGACGCGCGCGCGGCGCGCGAGTCCGGCGGTTATGCCCAGATCCGCCTGGGCTTCGCCGGCTCGAGCCTGAAGCGCATGGATCTCCGCGACAACCTGAATCAAACCACGCGCATCGAATTCAAGAACGCGGAGCGCAACCCGAGCCTGGATCCATCCTTGTTCACCTTCACCCCGCCGCCGGGCGTGGACGTGCTGGACGCCGAGCAGGATCTCTAAGCCTCGACCGTGCCTCAACCGGCCGCGCGGTTGCGAACGGCGTAACACCGGCCTTCCCACCCCTTGCCACCGGCCGCACGCGCCCCCCAAGCCAGCCCTCCGAGCCCGACGAATCAGGCCCTTTCCTCACCCTCTCGGCACGGATCCCGAGTGGTTCATGGCTCCGGCAGACACCCCTGTCGTGCCGCCGCCAAACCCACCCCAAAAACACCCCGAACATTGCACTGTCATTCACGGTTCCGACCCGCGATCCGCTCACCGACAGGGTGATCTCAGAAGGCTGCCCTGCCTGATCTGGCCCGGTCCTTACCCGCGGTTCTTACGCATTGCATCTCCCGAAAGGCAGTTTATACTTCCTATACGCACCGGTCAATCCGACCTGTTCTCGCTCGGAGTGCGCTCCACCGGCTATTGCACGGGCACGACGCCATTTGCGGGCAACGAGAGGGAGAGGGAAGAATGTTATTCTCGCAAGAAGTAGAATCGCTCAGAGTTCCCTTAAGAATATCGGGGGAATATTTAGGTATGACTCAAGACGACACGACCAGGCTATTATTGGTCAACGACAATCCGAGCGAACTGTTTGCACTGCATACCATTTTGTCGGATCTGCAAGCGACCACGTTGACGGCGCGATCGGGGCGCGAAGCGCTCGCGTTGCTTCTGCAGCAGGACTTCGCCTTGATTATCCTGGATGTCAAAATGCCGGGCATGGATGGATTCGAGACTGCCGGATTGATCCGACAGCGGCCAAGCTCGAAACATACACCGATTATTTTTCTCACTTCGCACCGGGCGACCGATCTGGATCGTGCCAGGGGTTACGAGCTTGGCGCCGTTGATTATCTGTTTATGCCGGTTCCGCCTGGCGTGTTGAAATCCAAGGTCAAGGCGTTTATCGAGCTGGACAAGAACCACCGCTACATTAGGCAACAGGATGTCGAGCTCACGCAACTGAACTGCCAGCTAAAACAGCAGCTTGAGCATATTACCCGCTTGAATGAGGTGTTGCGGGCGGAGATCACCGCTCGTGAGCAGGCTGAAGCCATCGCGCTCCAAAGCGAAACGGCACATTTGATAGTCCAAAACACGGGCGATTTTGTCGCCTTGCTCGAAGCCGAAGGGCGCTGGCTTTACGCCAGCCCGTCCTATCATGCCCGGTTCGGCACGGATACCAGTCTGCCGGGCGGTGACTTTTTCGATCTCGTCCATGCCGATGACCGTGAGCGCATGCGCGAGGCGTTTTGTCGGCTGGTGGCAAGCGGGGAAGCCGCGCGTATGCAGTATCGCGTGCTGTTACCCACTAGCGGTGAGCGCTTTCTCGAATCCGAAGCCAGTCTGGTCCATGACACATCCGGCAAAGTCGCGCAGGTGGTAATGGTCTCGCGCGACATCACCGAGCGCAAGAAAATGGAAGCCTATGTCCTGCATCTTTCTTATCACGATCCACTGACCGGGCTGCCTAACCGCGCGCTGCTCGAGGATCGCATGAAGCAGGTGACGGCGTATGAGGACCGCCGGCATTCACACGCGGCTGTGCTGTTTATCGATCTGGACCGCTTCAAGGATATCAACGACAGCCTCGGCCATGCGGCGGGAGATCGCCTGCTGCAGGAGGTGGCCGAACGCCTGAGTAGGTGCGTGCGCGAGGAAGACACGGTGGCGCGGCTCGGCGGAGATGAATTCGTGGCGCTACTGGTAGGCATACGGGATGTACACGATGCCGCGCTGATTGCGAATAAAATAATCGCTACAGTTTCAGCGCCATGCCGGATCGAGGGAAGAGAGCTTCGCGTATCGCCGAGTATTGGTATTGCGATCTTCCCTAATGACGGCAAAAATATAGAAGCACTGATGCGTAACGCCGATACCGCCATGTACTACGCGAAGCAAGCCGGGCGCAGTCAGTTCTCGTTCTTTACGCCGCAAATGAACGAAACCGCTTCCAGGCGCTTGACGATTTCCAGCGCATTGCGGCGTGCGATTGAGCAGGGCGAATTCGCCTTACACTACCAACCGCGGGTGTGCGCCACCTCGGGCGAAATACGCGGGTTTGAGGCCTTGATCCGCTGGCCGCAACCGAACGGTGAGTGGATACCCCCGAGTCAGTTTATTCCGATTGCGGAAGAAACCGGCATGATTAAAGCTATCGACGAGTGGGTGATCCGTGAAGCCTGCTATCAAGTCCAGCGCTGGAGTGCAGAAGGTCTAGCGATTCAGCGGGTCGCCGTCAACGTATCAGCCCGGCAATTCCGCCGCGACGGTGTCGTGCAAACAATGAAAGACATTTTGGGGGAAACCGGCATCCCGCCTACGATGCTGGAAGCAGAGCTCACGGAATCCACCGTAATGGCCGATCCGGTCGCTGCCGCCAAGATACTGCACGAAATCCGAGGTCTCGGCGTGCATATCGCGATCGATGACTTTGGCACCGGCTATTCCTCGCTCGCCTGCCTGAAGCGTTTCCCCGTCGACACGCTCAAGATCGATGCGGCGTTCGTCCGCGATATTGCGACCGATCCCGATGATGCGGTCATTGTTTCGGCCATTATTGCGCTCGCCCATCATCTGAACTTGACGGTGGTTGCCGAAGGAGTGGAAACGGCCGATCAGATGGCTTTCCTGGTGGAGCACGGCTGCGACGAGTTACAGGGATATTACTTCAGCAAACCGCTCCCGCAGAACCAAGCACGAGCCTTATTAGCGTCGGGATGCATTGATGTAAAGCCACTAAATACCTAAATACGTAAAGGAGCTTCCCATGGTACAAAGACTCACGGCCCTTGATCATCAGATTATGTTCAATGCGCTGGACGGCGTAAGACGCGGCGATTTCAGCGTGCGTCTGCCCCTGAGCTGGGAAGGCTTGGACGGGAAGATCGCCGATGCCTTCAACGATATCGTGTCCATGGAGGAGAAGCTCGCCAAAGAGATCGAACGGGTCACCTTTGGCGTCGGCACGGAGGGCAAGCTCGGCCAGCGCATGAAGCTCGACAAATCCGATGGCGCATGGGATGTAAAAGTAGATTCGATCAATACGCTGATCGAAAACATGGCGCAACCCATCCGCGATACAGGCCGGGTCATGGGGGCCGTGGCGCGCGGTGTGCTGAATCAAAGCATGGAGCTCGAAATGGAAGGCAGGCCGCTCAAGGGCGAGTTTCTCAAGAACGCCAAGACCATCAACACCATGTTGGACCAGCTCAACAACTTCGCCGGCGAGGTGACCCGCGTCGCGCGCGAGGTGGGCACCGAGGGCAAGCTGGGCGGCCAGGCAGAGGTCAAGGGCGTATCGGGGGTATGGAAAGACCTGACCGACAACGTGAATCTGATGGCGGGCAACCTGACCGGGCAGGTGCGCAATATCGCCGAGGTGACGACCGCGGTGGCGACCGGTGATCTATCGCGCAAGATCACGGTGGACGTCAAGGGCGAGATCCTGGAGCTGAAGAACACCATCAACATCATGGTGGACCAGTTGAACGCCTTCGCCGGCGAGGTGACTCGCGTCGCGCGCGAGGTGGGCACCGAGGGCAAGCTGGGTGGCCAGGCGCAGGTCAAGGGCATATCGGGAGTATGGAAAGACCTGACCGACAGCGTGAATGCGATGGCAGGCAACCTGACTGCCCAGGTGCGCAATATCGCGGGGGTGACGACCGCGGTGGCGAAGGGCGATCTGTCGCAGAAGATCACCGTCGATGTGCGCGGCGAGGTGCTGCAGCTCAAGGACACCATCAACATCATGGTGGACCAGTTGAACGCCTTCGCCGGCGAGGTGACCCGCGTCGCGCGCGAGGTGGGCACCGAGGGCAAGCTGGGCGGCCAGGCAGAGGTCAAGGGCGTATCGGGGGTATGGAAAGACCTGACCGACAACGTGAACCTGATGGCGGGCAACCTGACCGGGCAGGTGCGCAATATCGCCGAGGTGACGACCGCGGTGGCGACCGGTGATCTGTCGCGCAAGATCACGGTGGACGTCAAGGGCGAGATCCTGGAGCTGAAGAACACCATCAACATCATGGTGGACCAATTGAACGCCTTCGCTGGCGAGGTGACCCGCGTCGCGCGCGAGGTGGGCACCGAGGGCAAGCTGGGCGGCCAGGCAGAGGTCAAGGGCATATCGGGGGTATGGAAAGACCTGACCGACAACGTGAACGCGATGGCGGGCAACCTGACCGGGCAGGTGCGCAATATCGCCGACGTGACGACCGCGGTGGCGACCGGCGATCTATCCAGAAAGATCACCGTCGACGTCCGTGGCGAGGTGCTGCAGCTCAAGCAAACCATCAACACCATGGTGGACCAGCTCAACGCCTTCGCCGGCGAGGTGACGCGGGTGGCGCGCGAGGTGGGCACCGAGGGCAAGCTGGGCGGCCAGGCGCAGGTGCCGGGGGTGGCGGGTGTATGGAAGGACCTGACCGACAACGTGAATGCGATGGCAGGCAACCTGACCGCCCAGGTGCGCAATATCGCGGGGGTGACGACCGCGGTGGCGAAGGGCGATCTGTCGCAGAAGATCACCGTCGATGTGCGCGGCGAGGTGCTGCAGCTCAAGGACACCATCAACATCATGGTGGACCAGTTGAACGCCTTCGCCGGCGAGGTGACCCGCGTCGCACGCGAGGTGGGCACCGAGGGCAAGCTGGGCGGCCAGGCAGAGGTCAAAGGCGTATCGGGGGTATGGAAAGACCTGACCGACAACGTGAACCTGATGGCGGGCAACCTGACCGGGCAGGTGCGCAATATCGCCGAGGTGACGACCGCGGTGGCGACCGGCGATCTGTCGCGCAAGATCACGGTGGACGTCAAGGGCGAGATCCTGGAGCTGAAGAACACCATCAACATCATGGTGGACCAATTGAACGCCTTCGCCGGCGAGGTGACGCGGGTGGCGCGCGAGGTGGGCACCGAGGGCAAGCTGGGCGGCCAGGCGCAGGTGCCGGGGGTGGCGGGTGTATG
>JBOIDR010000016.1:30355-52968 GCA_050740695.1 Gammaproteobacteria bacterium
ACACCATCAACATCATGGTGGACCAATTGAACGCCTTCGCCGGCGAGGTGACGCGGGTGGCGCGCGAGGTGGGCACCGAGGGCAAGCTGGGCGGCCAGGCGCAGGTGCCGGGGGTGGCGGGTGTATGGAAAGACCTGACCGACAACGTGAACCTGATGGCGGGCAACCTGACCGGGCAGGTGCGCAATATCGCCGACGTGACGACGGCGGTGGCGAACGGCGATCTGTCGCGCAAGATCACGGTGGACGTCAAGGGCGAGATCCTGGAGCTGAAGAACACCATCAACATCATGGTGGACCAATTGAACGCCTTCGCCGGCGAGGTGACCCGCGTCGCGCGCGAGGTGGGCATCGAGGGCAAGCTGGGCGGCCAGGCGCAGGTCAAGGGCGTGTCGGGCGTATGGCAGAACCTGACCGACAACGTGAACCTGATGGCGAGCAACCTGACCGGGCAGGTGCGCAACATCGCCGGGGTGACGACCGCCGTGGCGAAGGGCGATCTGTCGCAGAAGATCACCGCGGATGTGCGCGGCGAGGTGCTGCAGCTCAAGGAAACCATCAACACCATGGTGGACCAGTTGAACGCCTTCGCCGGCGAGGTGACGCGCGTGGCGCGCGAGGTGGGCACCGAGGGCAAGCTGGGCGGCCAGGCGCAGGTGCCGGGGGTGGCGGGCGTATGGAAGGACCTGACCGACAACGTGAACCTGATGGCAGGCAATCTGACCGTACAGGTGCGCAATATCGCGGGGGTGACGACCGCGGTGGCGAAGGGCGATCTGTCGCAGAAGATCACCGTTGACGTGCGCGGCGAGGTGCTGCAACTCAAGGACACCATCAACATCATGGTGGACCAGTTGAACAGCTTCTCCGGTGAGGTGACGCGGGTGGCGCGCGAGGTGGGCACCGAGGGCAAGCTGGGTGGCCAGGCGCAGGTCAAGGGCGTATCGGGGGTGTGGAAGGACCTGACCGACAGCGTGAACGTCATGGCCGACAACCTGACCGACCAGGTGCGCGGCATCGCCAAGGTGGTGACCGGTGTCGCGGTCGGCAACCTGAAGCAGAAGATGATGGTGCCGGCCAAAGGTGAGGTCGCATCGCTGGCCGATACCATCAACGACATGGTGGATACGCTGGCGACGTTCAGCGACCAAGTGACCCGAGTGGCGCGCGAGGTGGGCGTGGAAGGCAAGCTGGGCGGGCAGGCGACGGTACCGGGCGCGGCCGGAAGCTGGAAGGACCTGGTGGACAACGTGAACGGGCTGGCCGCCAACCTCACGACCCAGGTGCGTGCGATCGGCGAAGTCGCCACTGCCGTGACCAAGGGCGATCTCACCCGCTCGATCCAGGTGGCGGCGAGCGGCGAAGTGGCGGACCTCAAGGACAACGTCAACCAGATGATCCTCAACCTGAAGGAGACCACGCAGCGCAACACCGAGCAGGACTGGCTCAAGACCAACCTGGCGGGGCTCACCCGCATGTTGCAGGGCCAGCGCGACACGATGACGGTCGCCCGGACGTTGCTGTCCGAGCTGGCTCCGCTCGTCGCGGCGCAGCATGCCGTGCTCTACACCCTGCAGAACCCGGGTGGCGCGACGCGGCTTAGATTGATGTCCAGCTACGGCTATCAGGAGCGCAAGAACCTGTCGCAGGAATGGGCGATCGGCGAGGGCCTGGTCGGCCAGGCCGCGTTCGAGAAACAACGCATCCTGGTATCCCACGTGCCGGACGATTATATTCAGATCGTCTCCGGGCTCGGACAGGCTACGCCGCGCAACCTCGTCGTTCTGCCCATTCTGTTCGAGGGGCAGGTCAAGGCGGTGATCGAGCTGGCCACGTTCGAACCCTTCCAGGGGATCCATCTGACCTTGCTCGATCAGCTCGCGGAAGGGCTGGGCATCGTGTTCAACTCGATCGAATCAGCCGCCAGTACCGAAGCGTTGTTGCAGCAATCGCAGTCTCTTGCCAACGAGCTGAAATCCCAGCAGGACGAGTTGCAGAAAACCAACGCGGAGCTCCAGCAAAAGGCGCTGCAATTGAGCGCGCAGAACACCGAGGTCGAGCGCAAGAATCGCGAAATCGAGGCCGCGCGCGCCAGTTTGCAGGAACAAGCCTCGCAGCTCTCGCTGACCTCGAAGTACAAGTCCGAGTTCCTAGCCAACATGTCGCACGAGCTGCGCACGCCGCTCAACAGTCTGCTCCTGCTTGCAGACCAGTTGAACCAGAACCGGGCCGGCAACTTGACGCCTCAGCAGATGGAAATGATCGAGATCATCCACGGCTCCGGCACCGACTTGTTGCAGCTGATCAACGATATCCTAGATCTGTCGAAGATAGAGGCCGGCAGCACTACGCTTGACCCTCGAGATCTGCCGTTTACCAGATTGGCCGATCACGTGGATCAAACCTTCCGGCACCTGGCCGAAGCCAAGGGGCTGGAATTCACGCTCGACCTCGCCCCGGACTTGCCGCCTTGCGTGCATACCGATGAGCAGCGCCTGCAACAAGTGCTCAAGAATTTGATCGCGAACGCCATAAAATTCACCGAGCGGGGCAGCGTGACATTCAAGATCGGCGTCGCCCGATCCGGCTGGAGTCGCGAGCATAGGCTACTGAATAGCGCGCCGATGGTTATCGCCTTGGCCGTTATCGATACCGGCATGGGGATCCCGAAAGACAAGCAAATGCTGATCTTCGAAGCCTTCCAACAGGCCGACGCGGGCACCTCGCGGCGCTATGGCGGCACGGGGCTCGGCCTCGCCATCAGCCGCGAGATCGCCCGCTTGTTGGACGGCGAGCTCCGGGTCGAAAGCGAGGAAGGCATCGGCAGTACCTTCACCTTCTATCTGCCGCAGCAAATCCGCGGTGGCCTAAGGATGAAACCGCGGCTATCGCCCGAAACCGTACCAACGACCCGGTTGAGTGAGCGTTCTTTAGCAGGACCGGCTGCTACCCAAGCTGCCACGAGCGACGATCGGGGTGCAGTCGGATCGCAGGACGATGTGCTGTTGATTATCGAGGACGACCCCACTTTTACGCAGGTCCTGCGAGAAATGGCCCACGGCCACGGTTTCAAAGCGCTGGTGGCTACCAGCGGTGGAGAAGGGATTGGCCTGGCGCAGCAGTTCAAGGCTGCCGCGATTATCCTGGATATCATCCTGCCGGATATCGATGGCTGGACGGTCGTCGATCATCTGCAGGCGCAACCGGAAACCCGCGATATCCCGATCCATGTCATGTCGGTACGGGATCGTCCGGCCGCGGCCGAGATGAAAGGGGTGGCGAGCTACCTTACCAAACCGCTCGACTCGGCCTCCCTCAGGCAAGTGTTTGCCCATATCATGCAGGAGGTCGCTCGCCCGGCTCGGGCACTCCTGGTCATTGAAAGCGAACCGGCCAGACGCGATGTGATCCTTGCCGAGCTCAAGGGTGAAGCCGTCGATCTGTTGTCGGTAGCGAGCGCGAGCGAAACGCTGGCGAAGCTGCGCAGCAGACCTTATCAAGGTGTTGTGCTGGATCTGGATGTGCCCGAGATGGACGGGATCGCCTTGCTTCAGGAAATGCGCCGGGACCCGGCCCTGGCCGATATCCCGGTCGCGGCATTTACGGGGCGCAGCGTGGATCGGAAGGAGAAGAAACGGTTCAAGCAATTGGGGGCCATGGTGATTACCGGTGAAGGTGAAAGCGCGCTTGATCGTCTGGCGGCGGATGTCAAGCAGTTTCTGCAAGCGCTGAAGGGAGAAAAGTCAGAAAAAGCGTGGCAGGAGCAGACGGAACCGGTGGCGCTCTCCAACGGCCTGTTGGCGGGCAAAAAAGCCCTTCTGGTCGACGACGATATCCGTAACCTGTTTGCCTTGACTGCCGTGCTGGAAAGCAATGGCATCGTTGTCGTCCCTGCCGAAAGCGGGAAGGACGCCATCGCCAGGCTGCATGACACACCCGGCATCGACATTGTGCTGATGGACATCATGATGCCGGAGATGGACGGTTTTGAGACCATGCGCCTCATCCGCAGTGAGCCTCGGTTCAAGGATCTGCCGATTATTGCACTCACTGCAAAGGCGATGAAGGGCGACCGCGAGAAGTGCCTGGCTGCGGGCGCCTCCGATTACGCTTCCAAGCCGGTCGATATAGACAAATTGCTGGCGCAATTGGGGGTATTAAAAAAGTGAAGTCAATGCGGCGACGTGGACCCGGGGCGGGGCGGGTGTCGAGGTGATCCCCCGCAAGTCCGTGATCGGGCTCGAGATCTCCAACCACCATCACGAGCTGGTAGCGCTCCGGGACATCCTGGGCGCACCGGAATACGAAGGCAATCCCTCCTCCCCGCTGACCTTGGCGCTTGGCAAGCACATCGGCGGCAAACCGGTGGCCGTGGAGCTCATCTCCTGGTGGCGGGGACCACCGGCGCCCGGCGCGCCGGCCGAGGGGCTCGTGTGGCTCGAGCTCGGGCCCAAGGAGGCGCGTGCGGCGCGCGAGTCCGGTGCTTATGCCCAGATCCGCCTGGGCTTCGCCGGCTCCAGCCTGAAGCGCATGGATCTCCGCGACAACCTGAACCAGACCACGCGCATCGAGTTCAAGGGCGAGGAGCGCAACCCAAAGCTGGACCCATCCTTGTTCACCTTCACCCCGCCGCCGGGCGTGGGCGTGCTCGACGCCGAGCAGGATCTCTGAGCCTCGACCTCCGGCCTCAACCGGCCGCGCGGTTGCGAACGGCGTCGGTCATCTTCTGCAACTCGCCGCTCTGATAGAGGTCCAGCACGATATCGCAGCCCCCGACCAATTCCCCATTGATGAAGACCTGGGGGAAGGTCGGCCAGTTGGAATAGCGCGGCAGGTTCTGCCGCACCTCCGGCTCGGCCAGGACATCCACATGCGCGAAATCGACGTGACAGGCCCTGAGGGCCTCGGTGGTGCGCATGGAGAACCCGCACTGGGGAAAATCCGGGGTCCCCTTCATGAAGATGACGACGGGGTTGCCCTCGATCGTCTGTTTGATCCGTTCCATTGCATCCATAGTTGACCTCTCGCTCGATGGTGATTCGACTGGGCCAGTGTAATCGTTTCGGGGAGCGGAACAAACACCGGGACACAAGGGGCCGCCCCAACCCCCGCCGCCGGCGGTCTCGAGTGCCAAGCGATCCCCGGGCGCCGCGGTGAGGTGGATCTTGCCCGGCAACGGTGTGCCGTTCAGGGGGAGATGAGAAGCGTGCGTAGCGTGGACGCCCCTTGTGGGTGTTCCGCCGCATGACTGCTGTCTCCCGACTGCATGCACTACGATGGGACATCGGCGTTTGCGCGCTCACGAACATGGTGCGGATCCTTGGGCTGCGATCGCGTGCGAATCCCACATTCTCTAAATATCTATCCTAATAGATCAATGGCTTCGGAAGGTGGCCCCGGGATTGCCGTCGTTCCGCACAGATCCGCCCTTGCCAGGCTGTCGGCGGCGAACGGCGGAGCGGTATGATTGGACGGTAACGACGCGGTCAACCGCCAGGGCAAAGACGCCCGTCTCGATTCGGCAATACCGAATGTATCAAGCAGACAGGATAAGACCTTATGACTCGCGTCGTTCGATCACGACACTATGCCGCCGCGTTCGTGGGCCTTTTGGGTACGGGCATGGCCGGGCCACTCTACGCCGGCGACAACCTTATCGATGCTCTGAAGGGAGGGAAGGTAGACCTGTACCTGCGTTATCGCTTTGAATTCGTCGAAGACGGTCAACCGCGGATTATCCCCGGCACACCCCAGACGCTAAGCACCATTGCGCTGCAAGACGCCCATGCCTCGACGCTGCGCACGGCCCTTGGCTACACCACCGGGCTATTCTATGACTTCGGCGCCCATGTGCAGCTCGAGGATGTGCGGGTGATCGGCGATGACGCCTATAACAACGGAGGCGAGAACGGCGTTATCGATCACGCCGCGGTGGTCGATCCAGAAGGCACCGAGATCAATCAAGCCAATCTCCGTTACGTAGGTCTGCCTTACACCACAGTGAAGCTCGGGCGCCAGGAGATCGAGCATCGCCAGGCCCCCCTGCACCGCTATATCGGCAACATCCTGTGGCGGCAGAATTGGCAGAGCTTCGATGGATTCCGCGCGCTGAACGAATACCTGCCCGCCACGGTGCTCGATTACTCTTATGTCTGGAATACCAACCGCATCTTCGGCGAGGACAATGACCTCCCAGACCGAAGTGATTTTCGCATGGACAGTCACTTCATCAATGTGCAGTACAGCGGGTTCCCGTACGGGAAATTCGAACCGTATACCTATCTAGTGGACTTCGAAAGCCAGACGTCGGAGGGATTTTCAACGGCTACCTTCGGCTTGCGTTTTCAAGGTGCGTATGACCTCATCAGCTATCCCGTTTCCATCCTCTACACCGGCGAGTTCGCCCATCAAATGGACTATGCCGAAAATCCAGCCGACATCAATGTCAATTATTATCTGGCCGAGCTCGGCGCCACCCATACGTTCATCGATAGTCCCATCGAGTCGGTTACCGTGAAAGGGAGCTACGAGGTGTTGGAAGGTGACGGCGGCGAACTGGTGAGCGGTTGTTGCGGCGGGCGCGTCGCCCGAGCCTTCCAGACCCCGCTCGGCACGAACCACGCTTTCCAGGGTTGGGCCGATCGGTTCCTTATCACTCCGGCCGACGGCATCGAGGATCTCTTCGTCACCTTGCAGATGAAGGTATGGGGCGCAAACTTCGTGGCCATGTGGCACCACTTTTCGGCGAATGACGCCGATTACGATTACGGCACCGAATGGGATCTCCTGCTGGAGAGGCCCATCGCCACCAATTTCCTGGTCGGGCTCAAGTACGCCTATTACGACGCCTCGGGCGATGCGCTCGATAAAGCCCGTAACCGCATCCCGGGCCAGGCCTTCGATCTCGAAAAGGCTTGGGCCTACGTTCAGTTTAAGTTTTAAGCTCTTCAGGACAATTTGTGGGTGGCAGTGAGCCGGTGAGGGCATGGGTGCCTATGGACTTGTGGATAACGTCCTTGTTACCCACAGGGCCCAGAGGCCAAGCTGGGGGATCTGTGGACAACTTCCCTGTTGCCCACAGATCCCCAGCTCTACAGGGACTGTGATAATAGAACGGCAAGGGGAGCCGGGCGGTTGGTCTAGGGGAGCATCCCGCTCCGATCTCTGGGAAGATGGCAGTGTGCACAAGCCATCGACAACCCGAGAGGGGAACGGGATCCAGCACCGAATGGGATCTAGTGCTGGAGAAACCGATCGCCAACAATTTCCTGGTCTGGATCAAGTACGCCTATTACGACGCCTCGGGCCATGCGCTCAATAAGGCCGCAACAGCATCTCGGGGCAGTCCTTCGATCTCGAGAAGGCCTGGTCCTACGTGCAGTTTAAGTTTTAGGGCCCCGACGAAGGTCGGACCAAAGCTTTCGGTGTGAAACTGCACGAAGGCGAGGTCTTTCTTGCGTTCGCGGGTTAAGGACGAAACCATGCGGCTGATCCAGATTTCACCTCACAGCGAAGAGCTCTAGAGCGACTTTTTGCGGTTTTGCGCTCGCGCAAAGTTCATGTTCGAGGAGAGGCGCTTATCGCTCCTCCATCGCCATTGCGCGGGTGCAAGGCAAATATCATTCGCACCATCATTGCGCGCGCGACGGTCCGATGACCCAATAACAAGCGCGCGATATCGCCAAACGTTGATTATGCCAAAAGCATTTTCAACTGTAACCTGCTGTAAATGCCAGATATTTCCATGGCGCCAAAGTCCTTCGCGAGTGTGGCACGAAGCATGCCGTCCCCTGAACAGGCGAAGGCATCGTTCGCGGCCATTACATTCAATTCTTCAGAGCTTTTCGATTTCATTAGTAACTACGGAGACGCCATGACAATTGCCAACAAAGATAGTGTTCTGCTCGCTTCGCCCTCGCGGTGGAGTCGCGATGGAATTGCTAACGACGGAACGATGAAGAATCGCACGATTCACGACTGGCGGCCGAATGACCCAGTCTTCTGGGAGAACAGGGGCCGCCGCATCGCGCAGCGTAACCTCGTCTTTTCGATTTTCGCGGAGTTCCTTGGCTTCTCGGTGTGGCTGCTCTGGAGCGTGGTCGCGGTGAAACTCAACTCGGTGGGTTTCAACTTCAGCACCTCCGAGCTATTCTGGCTGGTATCGCTTCCGGCGCTGGTCGGCGCGACTCTGCGTATCCCCTACGGAGCTGCTGTGCCGATCTTCGGGGGACGAAACTTCACCATCTTCAGCGCTGCCGCGTTGTCGCTGCCAACGATTGGCCTCGCGATCTTGGTACAAGACCCGTCCACGCCTTACTGGTTGATGCTGCTGGTCGCGGGCACGGCTGGCCTGGGAGGTGGGAACTTCGCTTCGAGCATGGCGAACATCAGTTACTTCTATCCCGACTCGCGCAAAGGCTGGGCGCTGGGGCTAAATGCGGCGGGCGGCAATATCGGCGTGAGCTTCGTGCAGCTCATGGTGCCCGCTGCAATGGGGTTGGGCGTGCTCGGGCTGGGCGCCGCCGCTGCGGGCGCCAAGCTCAACTTGAGCGTCGCCGGCTGGATGTGGCTGCCCCTGATCGTCCTCTCGACGATCTGCGCGTACTTCTTTATGGACAACCTAGCGGTGTCGCGCGCAAGCCTGCGCGAGCAGGCGAGGATTCTGCGCCGGCCGAATACGTGGTGGATTTCATTCCTCTACATTGGAACGTTCGGATCTTTCATCGGCTACTCGGCCGCCTTGCCGCTACTCATCAAGCTGCAATTTCCGGGGCTCAATCCGCTGCAGTTCGCATTTCTCGGCCCGCTGGTGGGGTCGCTCGCGCGGCCTCTCGGCGGGTACTTAAGCGATCGCTATGGCGGGGGGAGAGTGACGTTCTGGACCTTCCTCCTGATGTTCCTCGCTACACTCGGCGTAATCGCGACGCTCAAGTCCGGTTCGTTCGCCGCATTCCTCGCAACCTTCATGGCGTTGTTCGTAACCAGCGGAATCGGAAATGGCTCGACTTTCCGCATCGTGCCGACAGTGTTCCTGCGCGATCGCGTCGCAGAGGCCATCGGGCGCGGCGAGGCCGCACGGGCGGCGGCAGAGCGCGTCGGGCGCTTCGAGGCAGCCGCGGTGCTCGCCTTCAGTTCTGCGATCGGCGCTTACGGCGGCTTCTTCATCCCGCAAGGCTTCAGCCGCTCGATTGCCGCGACCGGCGGCCCGGAGTTCGCGCTATTTATCTTCGCGGCCTTCTATGTGGCGTGCCTGGCCGTCACCTGGTGGTGCTACGTTCGCACCGCAAGCGATGCCTTGCCGGCGACAGTGGCCGTGGCAACTGCGCGCGGTCTTCCAGTTGATAGCGGGCCTCGTTGGAATGGCGAGTGAGATAGGCGGTTTTTATCTCGTATCGAGTCTTGTATCGAGTCTTGGCTATTCCAAGCAGTTGCCTGGCGAGGCGGGCTTGCTGGCCTTTGTTTCGCTCGCGATCATCTCGGTGTTGGCCCTCTCGGGAGTCAAAACTCGCTGGCGCACAACTTGGGGGAATGCCCTACTCGCACCCATGTCCGCAACACCGAAACCGGTCCCGATGAAATCAAGCTGCATCACGACGACCTTATCGATGCTCTGAAGGGAGGGAAGGTAGACCTGTACCTGCCGTGTTTGTTGCCGTGGCTGACGGCCTTCGAAAAAGTGATGCTGGGTGTGGATCAGGTCTATTACACCGCCAGCCGGCAAGAGCGACATGATGTCGCTGAGTAGCTGAGTATTATCTGAGCCTGGTCGGGCTGGCAGACGCCATGCGTAAACAGCCGGCGGAACTCTCGCAGGGTATGCGCCAGCGCGTCGGGATCGCGCGTGCATTCGCTTTATCACCCAAAATGCTGCTGCTCGATGAACCCTTCGGGATGCTCGATTCGTTGACGCGCTTTGAATTGCAAAGAGTGCTGTTGGATCTGTGGGGGCGCGATCAGAAGACCGGCTTTATGGTGACCCACGACGTCGACGAAGCGATTTATCTGGCCGATCGCGTGGTCATGATGACCAATGGGCCGGAGGCCGAGGTCGGCGATATATTGGACGTGCGGTTTCCCCGTCCGCGCGACCGAAAGGCGATCATGGAGCATCCTGATTATTATCGACTTCGAGAATATTTGATTGGTTTTCTAGAAGAGTGTGCGGAGAAAAAACCTGGGATCCCACCCGATACGCCAACGCATGCCAATGAAAGGATCGTCGGTCTCAAACCGCGTCGATACCAAGGCCGGAACGGATTAATCCTTATCGGGGGGCAGAAAGCGATCCGTGAGGTCAATCGATGAGTGCCTCCGGCTTGGATGGAGGATAAGTTCAATTCCGAATGGGACGCCGGGCACGGCCCGAGCGCGCCCGAGCGCTTGAGGGGCCGGGCATGACCGTGCCGACCGGCGTGCGGCCCCGGGACGGCGGCCAGGCGGGTAGAATAGGATCATGCTCCGCGATCCCGCCGCCACCGGGCGATCACCCGCCGATACACGATGGCGTTGATTACGACGAGCGCGACACCCAGGGCGATCTGCGAGTGCCGGGTCAATGCGTCCGGATATAAGATCGCTACCAGATAGTGTTCCAGGAAACCGCCTGGGTACCCCACTTGTCCGGCCTCTTGGCGCAGCCGGTTCTCCAAAGGCGTGAGCGGACACCCGACGCCCAAGAGCTCGATCAAGATACCCCAACAGAGGGCCGGCAGGTGGATCCAAACGACCCACTGGAAGCGCAAGGCCAGGAGGCCGCCGAACACCACGAACGAGACGAACAGGAAGTGGACGAGGACGACCAGATCGGCGAGCGCGGCGTACCACATGGTGCTGTTTCGATATGCCGTAAGTGATAGAGGGGACGGCCCTGAGCGCCAGCCTGTACGTCGCGATCTCCTACCACGGCTTCGGGCATATCGCACAGACTGGCCCGGTAGTCAACGCGCTGCGCTCGCGCATCCCCGGTCTCCGGCTCATCATCCGATGCGGGGCCCCTCTTGGCGTCTTGCAGGGCCATTTTCGGGGTTCCTTCGAGCACATCGCCGAGCCCGTCGACGATGCCATGCAGATGGCGAATTCCCTCGATGTCACGTATAGGAATTTTAAACGCCCTTTTTTCACAACCTCTCAGAAGAGAAGGTACTGCTGGGGTAACTAAGGTACTGCTGGGCTATTGAGTGGTCAGTCACGGCAGTCCTCGGGACAGCCAGAATCGGGGGATTTTCGGGTATTCATCGGCCCGGAGCGCCAGGATCCGTAAAACAGTGAGGGATGTACGGCTCCTCGTGATGTCCGAGCCGCATGAGCGCGGGCTTGTTGCTGAGCGAATCCAATACGCAAGCTTGGTGCGACTGGCCCCGAACTCAATGGCGACTGTGTGGATCATGGTGGCATTCGTCCGGACCATGCTCGCTATTTGACGCCAAGCCTGGCTCTGGCATCCGACAGGCTGACCGTCTGTTCTTGTTTGCCTCGTTCGTCGAGAAACTTCATGAGTCGCTCGCTCTGTCGCGCCAGCTCGATCTCACGGTTGAAGTCATCGATCTCGGCCAGCACGAACTCCCGCCCATCCGGCGCGCGCAAAATGATGTTGTCCGCGCTCGCTTGCTGGAGCAATTGCTTGATGCTGCGGGCATGGGGCGAAACATTGATTATCTTCATAGCTGAATTTCCTCGTCGCGGATGTAGAGCCGGCTACCGCGCTTGAATCCTACGGCTACGATCTTGATGGATTGTGTCGGTTCGTCCACATCATAAAAGACCCGTAACCTGTCGATTCGCAGCTCCCACTCCGCAAGTCTGTTCGGACGCAGTCTCTTCCGATTGCGGGTCTCGGTGGCCGGCTGGACCGTCAACTGTCTCTCCACCTCATCTAAGATCCACTTGCTGTCGCGCTTGCGCAAGCGCCGGAGGTCATCGAGGGCCTCGGGGGTGATTCTAACCTGGAACATGCGTTCAGCGCGTGTCCAGGCGCCAACGGCCCCCGTAGGGCCCTATGCGACGAACGCAGCAAAGCCCCGAGCAATAGCGCCAGGCCTACCAGGCTGCCCGGGGCGTCTTGGTTTTTTGGATGAGGTCGCCCTCATCGCCGGAGCGCGCACCGAATTCTCCTCATCTCGGTGCCATCAACCGCGCCGCGATGATCGCAGCCGAGCACGTGGTGATCCCGCTCGCCCCCGATCTGTACTCCCTGCAGGGCCTGAAAAATCTCCGTCCCACCGTGCGCAGGTGGCGTAGCGAATGGCGGGGCCGCCGCGGGCGCAATCCCGATGACCCTGAAACGCACCCCGATACCCCGGGGGTGATCAATCGTGCGCTTTCTACGCAGCCGTGTGGCCGGCGGCCGCTTGCGTCATCTTCTGCAACTCGCCGCTCTGATAGAGGTCCAGCACGATATCGCAGCCCCCGACCAATTCCCCATTGATGAAGACCTGGGGGAAGGTCGGCCAGTTGGAATAGCGCGGCAGGTTCTGCCGCACCTCCGGCTCGGCCAGGACATCCACATGCGCGAAATCGACGTGACAGGCCCTGAGGGCCTCGGTGGTGCGCATGGAGAACCCGCACTGGGGAAAATCCGGGGTCCCCTTCATGAAGATGACGACGGGGTTGCCCTCGATCGTCTGTTTGATCTGTTCCATTGCATCCATAGTTGACCTCTCACTCGATGGTGATTCGACCGGCCCAGTGTAATCGTTTCGGGGATCGGAACAAACATCGCCCCAACCCCCGCCGCCGGCGGACTCGAGCGTCAAGCGATCCCCGGGCGCCGCGGTGAGGTGGACCTTGCCCGGCAGCGGGGTGCCGTTCAGGAGCGTGACGGCCCGCTGCCCGTCCCCTCCACCGGCCAGTCCCCACGGGGCATGGCGGCGGCGCTCGCCGAGCACGGTCACGGAGGTCGGTGTGAGGAACTGGAACTCGCGCGTGAGGCCGCGTCCTCCCGCGTGCCGCCCGCGACCGCCGGAGGCCTCGCGCAGCACATAGCGGGTGACGCGCAGTGGATAGCTGGTCTCCAGGACCTCGATGGGCGTGTTGCGGGTGTTGGTCATGTGGGTCTGCACGCCGTCCAGGCCGGGGCCGCGGGCGTGCGCCCCCATGCCGCCGCCGACGGTCTCGTAGTAGTCCCAGGTGTCGGTGCCCATGGCACTTGCGCCCATTGCAAGGTTGTTCATGCTCCCGTGGCTGGCCGCCGGGATCGACTCGGGGAGGGCCTGGGCCAGGGCGCCGAGGACCACATCCACGATCCGGGTGCTGGTCTCTACATTGCCGGCCGCGACCGCCGCCGGCCGGCGGGCGTTCAGCAGGCAGCCCTCGGGCGCCGACAAGGTGATGGGCCGAAAGGCCCCGGCGCAGGCCGGGGTCTCGCGCGGCATGAGGCAGTAGAACACGTAGTAGACGGCCGCCGCCGCGACCGACAAGGGACAGTTGAGGTTGCCCGGGACCTCTGCCGCCGTGCCGGCGAAGTCGGCGTGCACCCGCTCCCCCGAAACCGTCAGGGCCAACCGGATGGGGATGTCCTCTTGCCCTTGCCCGTCGTCGTCGAGCCAATCGGTGAAGCGATAGCATCCGGCCGGGATGCGTGCCAGGGCGGTCCTGGCCATGCCCTCCCCATAGTCGTTCAAGTCGACGAGCGACGCCCGATAGCGCTTCGGGCCGAGGCTCGCCACCAAGGCGCCCAACCGTCCGAGGCCACAGCGGTTGGCGCCGAGCTGGGCGGCCAGATCGCCGCGCGCGGTGGTCCGATCACGCGTCGCTTGGATCAACCACTCCATGACCTCCGTGAGCGGGCGTCCCTCCGCCATCAGCCGCTGCGGGGCGATCACGAGCCCCTCGTCCTCGAGCCGGGTCGCGATCGGCATGCCACCCGGGGTCGCGCAGCCGATGTCCGCATGATGGGCCCTGTTGACCACGAAGCCGCAGTGCTCCGTCCCGTGGAAGAGCGGTGCGATGAGGGTGACGTCCGGGAGGTGCGTCCCGCCCAGGTAGGGATCGTTCAAGATCACCATGTCCCCCGGCGCCGGCCGAAGACCCTCGACGATCCCCGACATCGCGAAGGCCATGCTGCCGAGATGCACCGGGATGTGCGCCGCCTGGGCCGACAGCCGGCCCTTCGTGTCGAACACCGCGCAGGAGAAATCCAGTCGATCACGGATGTTGGGCGAGAAAGCCGTGCGCCTCAACGCCGTGCCCATCTCCTCGCAGATCGCCTGGAGCCGGCTGGCGAACAGGCTAAGCTCGATCGGTTCCAGCACGGCGGGTGCTCCCCGGCATGGAAATAATGATGGAGCGAGTCATGTCGGTAGGGCTTGGGGGCCGGGGTATTTTCTACTCGTCCGATCGCACGGCCGGTTTGGCCCGGTACACGCGATCCCGATGCGCTATGCTACCCGCAGACACGCCCTCCTGCGAGCTTTTTTTGTAACGTAAGGTGACGAACCCCGTCGGGCTCACACTAAGTTACAAACAGCACTCGCATACCACCCCGCCATGCGATATAAAAACACCGTGACGAACGACAGCATTCTCGTCGTTGACGATGATCGCGAGATCCGGACGCTCCTGTGCGATTATCTGGAGCAGAACGGTTATCGTGCCAATGCGGTGCCCAACGGAAAAGCGATGTGGGCAGCCCTTGCATCGAGCCACGTGGACCTCGTCGTGCTCGACCTCATGTTGCCCGGCGAGGATGGGCTCGCGCTCTGTCGCGAGATCCGAGCGCGGATGGACACGCCGGTGATCATGTTGACCGCGCGTGGCGAGGAGATCGACCGCATCATCGGTCTCGAAATGGGCGCCGACGATTACTTGCCCAAGCCCTTCAATCCGCGTGAGCTTTTGGCGCGCATGAAGAGCGTGCTGCGTCGCTCCCGAAGCCTGCCCCGCAACCTACGGCCGGAAGACGCACGATTGATCCGGTTCGCCGGTTGGACCTTGGATCCCGCCCTGCGCCGGTTGACCTCCGCCGACGGCGTCGTCGTTCCGCTAGGCGGCGCCGAATACCGATTGCTGCGGATATTGCTCAATCACGCCAACCGTGTCTTGAGTCGCGACCAGATCATGGAGCTGACGAAGGGGCGAGAAACCGATCCCTTCGACCGCAGCATAGACGCCCAGGTGAGCCGGCTGCGCCAGCGGCTACGCGACGATCCGCGGGAGCCTGCCATCATCCAGACCGTGCGCGGGGAGGGATACGTGCTCTCCGCTAGAGTGGAAGTAGTCAGATAGTGCTTCCCAAGTCTCTGTTCGGCAGGATGATCCTGATCCAGGTGCTAGGCGTCGTGGTGGCGGGCGGGGTTGGCGCGGCGATCCATTCCTGGGAGGTGGACAGGATCTTTGCGCAAAGCGACGCGGCCCAGGCCGCTCAGCGGATCGCCGATATCGTGGGACTGCTCGACAGGCTGGAGCCCGCCGAGCGCGGGAAAGTCGTCGCCATCCTAAACACCCGCCGGTGGTTTGCGTCGCTGGATCCGGCGGCAGCACTACGCGCAGGGGCCGGCGCACAACGACATCCCGGGCTGGTGAGATTCGAAGAGCCGGTGCGCCGAGCGCTCGGCAGTCGTGCCCTCAAGGTCGTCCTCGCCGATCAAGGTGCGACGGGTGCATCTTATCTCGTGCAGGCGCGCTTGACGGATGGTCATTGGGTGACGCTCGGCTATCGTCGCAGTTTGACCAGCTCCGCCGCTCGCCTTTTCTGGACCTGGCCGACACTGGCGGTCGCTATCGTTATTGCGGCGTGGGTGGCGGTGCGCTGGGTGACGCGCCCGCTGTCTATCCTTGCGCAAGCCGCTGAAGATCTGGGACGCGACATCAACTGCCCGCCCTTGAAGGAAAGCGGGCCTTCGGAGGTGCGACACGTGGCCTCGGTCTTCAACCACATGCAATCGCAGCTTGCGCGCCTGCTGCAGGACCGCGTGCGGATCTTCTCGGCGATGTCCCACGATCTCAAGACCCCGGTTACCCGCCTGCGGCTGCGCGCCGAGATGCTGGAAGACGCGGAGCTGAAGGCCAAATTCGCGGCCGATCTGGAACTGATGGAAACCATGGTCAACGCGACTCTGGATTTCGCTCGCGGTATGAGCGACCGAGAGGTTTTCCAACCGGTGGACATCATGGCACTCATTGAAAGCATCCAGGCGGATGCGGAAGAGATGGGGCGATCCGTGGCGGTCGGAGGCCACGCGGCGGGGCCTTACAGCGGCAAAGCCCTGGCCCTGAAGCGCTGCATCGGCAACTTGGTGGATAACGCGATCAAGTACGGCCAGCGCGCCAAGGTAATGGTGGACGACGACGGCAGGCGGCTTCAGATCCGCGTCCTCGATACTGGACCGGGGATACCGAAACCCGAGCTCGAGCGGGTGTTCGAGCCCTTCTATCGTCTCGAGACATCGCGCAGCCGGGAAAGCGGAGGAACCGGCCTAGGCCTCGCCATCGCCCGCAACATCGCCCATCTGCACGGAGGAGAGCTCGCCTTGAACAACGCCGATGGCGGTGGGCTCGAAGCGCTCCTCACCCTTCCGCGTGGTTTGAGCCCCTCTGGACTTGCGCACCATAAGAATCAATGACGAGCCGGGCCGTCAGCAGCTTGAGGCGGTGGCGATACCTCTCGCTCCTCAGGCTTGCCGTGCCGTATGTCATGTTGGCGGCCATGGGGCCGGCAATGGCGGGAGGTTTCTTTGCCCACCTGGCCGATCCGTTCGACACCGCGACCGAGACCGCGCCGGCACCAGAGGTTCCGTGGCAGGCCAGCGAGCCGCTTCCCAAGGTACCTGAGCCGAGGCTCGGCAATGCCGCGGAGATCTCAGGCCCTCTCTCCCTCGCCCAGATCACCGACCTCGCCCTCATGAATAACCCGCAGACCCGAGAGGCGTGGGCCGTGGCACGCGCTCAAGCCGCGGAGCTCGGGATCGCGCGCGCGCTGTACTGGCCGCAACTCAACGGGCTCGCCAATCTTACACGTAGCAGGCCGCTTTCGAGCGCCGGCGCGTCCGTTCCCGAGCAGACACGCTTTGGCCCTTCGGTGAGCCTGGCCTATGTGCTCTTCGACTTCGGCGTCCGCGAAGGACAGGTGGAGGCCGCTCACTACCGGTTGCTGGCGTCCAATCTCCAACAGAATCGCGTATTGCAGGATGTGGTGCTGCTGGTCGAGCAGACTTACTACCAGGTGCTGGGCCTGGAGCGGCTCGTGTCGGCCAACCGGGAGGCATTGAAGAGCGCCCAAGCCAGCCTGAGTGCGGCAAACATCCGTCGCCAGGCGGGCTTGGCCACCATCGGGGATGTCTACCGTGCCGAGACGGCCGTGGGTCAAGCGCGCCTGAGCGTGCAGCGCACCGAAGGGGAGCTTTCCAAGGCACGGGGCCAGCTCGCAGTAGGGCTGGGGATGCCGGTCGGCACGCGGGTGAACCTCTTGCCTTGGCCCGTTCAACCGCCGGTTGAAAAGGTCGCCGAATCGCTGGATCTCATCCTCGATCAGGCCAAATCGATGAGGCCCGATCTGGTGGCGGCCGAGGCGGAGGTGCGTGCCGCGCGCGCCGGGGTACAGACAGCAAGGGCGACGGGACTACCGACCTTAGAGCTCGCCGTGAATGGCGGCCGCACGGGGTTTTTCGAAGAGGAGCGGATGGCCTCGAACACCTATAGCGTCGCCGTCAACCTACGGATCCCGCTCTTCACCGGGTTTCGCGATACCTATAACGTGCGCCTCGCGGAGGCTAAAACGGAGCAAGCCGAAGCGGCGCGAGATCGACTGCATCGCCAGAGCTCGCTGGAGGTCTGGCAGGCCTACTACGATCTGAACACCGCCATGAGCGGAATCGATACCAGCTCCGGCGTATTGAGAAGCGCCAACCAGTCGAGCGAGGTGGCACTCGCGCGTTATCGGTCGGGGGTCGGGACCCTGCTCGATCTGCTCACCGCCCAGTCGGACGAGGCAACCGCGCAAGTTCAATGGATACAATCCCAGTTCGACTGGTACAGCGCCCTCGCACGTCTGACGCACGCGCGCGGCGCCTTGCTACCGGCTCCTTCGTCATGACCCGGATCCTGCTGATAGGGGTGCTGATCGTCGTCCTTATCGGCCTCTATCTCCGGCTGGGAAACGATAGGACGGTCGGCGCCGTAGACGAGAAGGCCGCCGGCGAGGAAGAAATCGCGGTCAAGACAGTCGCCGCGAAGGTGCAGCCGATGCCGGTCGTCGCCGAGGCGGTAGGGACCGTTGAGCCGGAGCACAGGGTCGAGGTGCGCCCCGAGATGAACGGGGTGCTCGAGGAGGTATCGTTTCGCGAAGGCGAGGATGTAAGAAAAGGCCAACGCTTGTTTCGTATCGATGACCGAGCCGCGCGCGCCACCCTCGATCAGGCGCAGGCCACCCTGGCCCGCGACCAGGCGCAGTTGCTGGAAGCACGGGCGCAGCGGGAACGTCTCAAACCGCTCGCCGAACGGGAATACATCACACGCCAGGAGTACGAGCAAGCGCTCGCCTCCATGGAGGCCCTCGCTGCCACCGTGAAGGCCGATCGCGCCCAGGTGGAGATGGCCCGGGTGCAACTCGGCTACAGCGAGATCCGCGCCCCGATCAGCGGCCGAACGGGTAGCCTCGCGGTCAAAGAAGGGAACCTGGTCAGTACCGCCGGGGCCACGCCGCTGGTCGTGATCATGGGTATCGATCCGGTGCAGGTCGCATTCAATATCCCACAGCGCTATCTCGAAGAGGTCCGACGCCAGGCCGGATCGGGTGACATGCGCGTTGCGATCTACCGCGAACGGGGCCGTGTCCAAGTGGCCGAAGGCAAGGTCGTCTTCATCGATAACACGGTGAACCCGCAAACCGGTACCGTGCTCTTGAAGGCACGGGTCCCGAACCGGGACCACGCACTGTGGCCGGGAGAATTCATCCTTGCGCAGCTGGTCCTGAAAATCGAGCCCGACGCCGTGGTCGTTCCTGCCAGCACGGTCCGGCCGGGCCAGAAGGGCCCCTATGTCTATATCGTGGACGATGCAAAGGCGAGGCTGCGACCGGTTCAGGTGTTGCGGCAGGTCGAAGACCTGTCCGTCATCGGGGAGGGATTGAAAGGCGGCGAGCTGGTGATCACCGAGCTTCCCATTAACCTTTTGCCCGGCAAGGCGGTCAAACCGATCGGGGAGCCACGCTCATGAACGTGTCCAGGATCTTCATCGAACGTCCGGTAGCGACGGCAGTATTGACGGCAGCCTTATGTTTGTTTGGTTTATTCGCATTCGACACGCTGCCGGTCAATGAGTTGCCGAGCGTCGATTTCCCCACCCTGCAGGTCTCGGCGAATCTCCCTGGAGCGGACCCTGAAACCATGGCGCGCGTGGTGGCGATGCCGCTCGAACGGGAGTTTTCCACGATCTCTGGTATCGATTCCATGAGCTCGGTGAGCGGCTCGAGCTCGACCCGTATCGCTTTGCAATTCCAGCTCGAGCGCGATATCGACTCGGCCGCCCAGGACGTGCAGGGCGCGATCGCGAGCGCCATGCGCCGGCTTCCCGAGGGGATCGATCCACCTCAGTTGCGCAAGACCAACCCCACAGACAGCTCGGTTCTGATCCTCGCCTTGACCGCCGAGACCCTGCCCCTCCCGGAGCTGAACGAGTTCGCCGACACCCGTCTGACCCAACGATTGTCGATGCTTCCGGGGGTCGCTCAGGTGGTGATCTACGGGGCCCAAAAATACGCGGTACGCTTGTACGTCAATCCCAATGCATTGGCCCAACGTAACCTCGGGTTCGATCAAGTGGTGGAGGCCGTCCAGGAAGCCAACAGCAACCGCCCGGCCGGGATCATGGACGGCGCCGAGCGTGCCTATGCAGTAACGGCCGACGCCGATCTCACGACGGCCGCGGATTTCCGAGACGTGATCGTGGCCTTCCAGAACGGTATTCCGGTCCGCCTCAACGACATCGGCCGCGCCGAGGACAGCGTGGAGAACGATAAGGCCTTGAGCTGGTTCAACGGCGAGCGCTCGATCCTTCTCGCGGTACAGCGGCAGCCCGGCGCCAACACGGTGGAGACCGTCAACGGGATCCGGGAACTGTTGCCCGAGGTACGGGCCCAGCTCCCGGCGGGAGTTGAATTACGCGTGCTGCTCGATCGTTCCGAGTTTATCCGCGAGTCCATTCACGACGTCAATTTCACCCTGGCGCTTGCGATCGTCCTCGTGTCGGGCGTGGTGCTCCTATTCCTGAGCAATCTGTCATCGACCCTCATCACGGTCCTGATCCTTCCCACGTCGGTGCTCGGAAGCTTCGCCGTGATGCATCTCCTCGGCTACAGTCTAAACAACCTTTCGCTGATGGCGTTGACCTTGGCGGTGGGTTTTGTGGTGGATGACGCCATCGTGGTGCTGGAAAACATCAGCCGGCACATGCAAATGGGCAAGGACCGTTTGACCGCGGCCCTCGATGGCACGCGCGAGATCGGCTTCACCGTCTTGTCCATGACGATATCGCTGGCTGCCGTATTTATCCCGATCCTGTTCATGGCCGGGATCCTCGGTCGCCTGTTCGCCGAGTTCGCGGTGACCGTAGGCGTGGCCGTGCTGATCTCCGGGCTCATTTCCCTGAGCCTCACCCCCATGCTGTGCGGCTTGTTCCTCAAGCCCACCCGGGGACACGGTTTCGTTTACCGCGCCTTCGATGCGCTGTTCGAGCGTTCCAGGGCCTTTTACGGCAAGAGCCTCCAGTTTGCCATGGGTCATCGCGGCCCGATGCTCATGGCATCGGCAGCGATTCTGGTTGCGACCGGCTGGCTCTACACCGCGGTCCCGAAGGGCTTCATCCCGAGTCAGGACACCGGCACCATTACCGGCAGTACCCGCGCGCCCGAGGGAACTCCTTTTCCGGAGCTGGTCGAGAGGCAACTGGCGCTCACCGAAGTGGTGCGAGCCAATCGCAACGTCGAATCGCTGATGTCCACCGCGGGACAGGGATTCGGAGGGGTGAGGGGAGGCAACGTCGGGCGCATCATCGTCCGATTGAAACCTGCGGCCGATCGGGAACAGAGCGCCGACGAAGTCATCCAGGAGCTGCGTCGAGCCGCGCGCGCCGTCGAGGGTATGGTGCTCGTGTTGCAAAATCCGCCGGCGATCCGCATGGGCTCGATCGCGGGCGCAGGGGAATTTCAAGTCGTTCTGCGGGGTTCCGATCTGACGTCCCTCTACCCGGTCGCCCAAGCGATCGAGGCGCGACTTCAGGCATTGCCGATGATCGAGGACGTGAGCAGCAGCCTGGAGCTCGCCAACCCCGAGATCCGGGTGCATATACTGCGCGAACGCGCGGCTTCCCTTGGCGTCAGCCCAGAGGAAATCGAAACCGTGCTCGGCTCCGCCTTTGGTGGGAGCGAGATCAGCACGATTTATGGCGCCAACGACCAGTATCTCGTTTTTATTCAGCTCGATCCGGCCTTCCAGCGCGACGTCAATGCGCTCGACACCCTCTACGTGCAGAGCCGAATGGGTCGCCTCGTACCGCTCGCCAGCATCGCGGCGATAAGGCAAGGGGTCGGGCCGATCTCGATCGAGCATTTCGGACAACTTCCCTCGGTCACCTTGTCGTTCAACCTGGCGCCGGAGCAATCCATCGGGGCGGGGCTTTCGGCCATCCAGGGGGTAATGCGGGAGGCGCTCCCGCCCGGCATCAGCAGCGTCCTGAGCGGCAGCGCCAAGAGTTTCGAGGAATCGACACGCGATCTGCCGATCCTCCTGGGTATTACCGTCTTGGTGGTGTACATGATCCTCGCGATCCTGTACGAACATCTCGGCCATCCGCTCACCATCCTCACGGCGCTGCCGTTGGCCGGGTTTGGGGCATTGGTCATGCTTTTGCTCTTCGACCAGGAGCTCAATATGTTCAGCTTCGTGGGGATCATCCTCCTCGTAGGCCTGGTCAAGAAGAATGGGATCATGATGGTGGATTTCTCACTCACCCTCCAGCGTGAAAAAAATCTGCCGGCAGAGCAGGCCATCGTCGAGGCCTGCCTGGTTCGCTTCCGACCCATCATGATGACCACGATGGCGGCGATCCTCGCGACCCTGCCCATCGCACTCGGCTATGGCGCCGGCGGCGAGGCACGCCAGCCCCTCGGGATCGCGGTCGCGGGCGGGCTCTTGTTCTCGCAGTTTCTGACACTCTACATAACGCCGACCTTTTACGTGAGCCTGGAGCGGCTCGTCCAACGGCTGCGCATGCACGCCTCCGGTACGTGGGCCGAGAAACATATCATGTAGGGTGCGTTGTGCGCACGCGGATCATTCGTCGAATTCGGCGCCTTCGGGTGGGCACCTGAGGGTCACCAGCCCAGTCATCCGGATAGAGCCACATGCGACGAACCGGTGAAACGTCGAATAGGGCCATTCACACACCTCGCGGCCGGTACATCCCGGTTGGTCGAATCAGATCGAGATCTGCTTCTCCACCTTGCAACGCAAGGCGTTCACGCCCAACGACTTCCCCTCCTTGAGGCCGTCGCCGAGCGGGGACCGATCATAACCACAGTACCTAGCTTTACACAGGCGTGCGAAACCGCCCTTCCTGTTTTCAGGAAGGGATCGCTTTTCGATTGATAAAGGCGTTGAGCCTTTGGGTTTAATGAAGCGTGG
>JBOIDR010000017.1:0-48170 GCA_050740695.1 Gammaproteobacteria bacterium
GCTTCGCGAGCTGCCTTACCGGCGTCCCAATAAACCATTCCAGGGATAACCAGGAGTGTTCAACTAACGCTGAAACTTTGCCACACCAATGTCAAAAAAGTGTTCAACTAACGCTGAAACTTGCCCTTTCAACTGTAACTTTGCCTTTTCCAAATATGCCTCTGTGAAATATTGTATGGTGCGAATGCCATACTCTAACACCGGAGGCTTCGGAATAATCTCCTTGTCTATCCAATCTCCAACGGTCTTCGGAGAGACTCCGAACTCTTTTGCAGCGTCAGTAATCGTTTTGTAACTAACACCATTTACTGCGATCATAACAAACCCATTCTTCAAAAAGCTTAAGCACTTAACGATACGGACGTAAGCGAATGTAGCGTGCATCAATACCTTACGCACCGTAAGAACCTTACAGGAAGGGTAGACGACGTGTATGTACTTTGTCAAGTACAGCGGTGTCACACCTGTCTTACAGGGGAGTCGTGTACCAGGAGGAGGTTTTCCACTAGCAATGTCTGCCGGGTACTGGCGTTCACATCCGGGGCGTCAAGACCTAGCCCGACCTCGTGGTCGGCGACGAGGTGCTGGGCCCTCCTGATCCCCCCGCCCCGCCGTCATCACCACCGGCCGGGGTGACGCTCTTCGCCGCCGGCGGCGTGTCCAACCTCGGTGGCCTCCTCGCCCTTAGTTAGCCGCAGCTTCATCTCCCGCAACATCGTCCCGATCGGTCCCGGGACCGTTCAATAAATTACCAGAAGCAGCTCGCTCTCTCCTCCTGGCAGGGGAAGGGCAAGGGTGGGGGTTGAGCGTGGGATAGTTCTGAGAGACTCGACCCCCATCCTACCCCCGGGAAGGCATCGAACAGAGCGTACGATTTCAAGTAGCTTTGGCTAGCCTCTCTCGCAACAGCGCGTTCAGCCGCTCTGGGTTGGCCTTGCCGCGCGACTTCTTCATGACCTGGCCGACGAAGAAGGCGACTACCTGTTCCTTGCCTTGGCGGAACTGCTCGACCTGACTCGGGTTGTCGCGCAGGACCTCGTCGATGAGCGCGGCAATCGCACCCTCATCGGAGATCTGCTCGAGGCCGCGTGCCTCGATCACGGCGTCGGCATCGCTTTCACCCTGCCACATGGCCTCGAAGACCTCTTTGGCGATCTTGCCCGAGATGGTGCCATCGGTGATGCGGCGGACCAAGCCCCCGAGCATCCTTGGATCGATTGGGCACTGGCCGATCTCCTTTCCCTCGCGATTCAAGGCGCCCAGGACCTCGACCATGACCCAGTTGGCGCAGGGTTTGGCCTGCCCGTCGCTCGCCGCGACGGCCCCCTCGTAGAAGTCGGCGAGCTCGCGGCTCGCGCACAGCACCGCGGCGTCCTGGGCCGGCAACCGGTATCGGGCGATGAAACGCTGGCGCTTGGCATCGGGCAGCTCGGGGAGGTCCGCCCGCAGCGCTTCTATGAAATCCTCCGAGAGCACCAGCGGGAGCAGGTCGGGGTCAGGGAAATAGCGGTAGTCGTTGGCCTCTTCCTTCGCGCGCATGGGGCGGGTCTCGTTGCGATCGGGGTCGTAGAGGCGCGTCTCCAGGACGACGGTGCCGCCCGCTTCGAGGAGAGCGACTTGGCGTTCGATCTCGTGATGGATGGCGCGCTCAACGAAGCGGAAGGAGTTGAGGTTCTTGACCTCCGCGCGCGTCCCGAGGCGCACCTCCCCCGCCCTTCGCACCGAGACATTGGCGTCGCAGCGGAACGAGCCTTCCTGCATGTTGCCGTCAGAGATCCCGAGGTAGCGGACCAGCGTGTGGATCTTGCGCATGTAGGCCACCGCTTCCTTGGCCGAGCGCAGATCGGGCTCGGAGACGATCTCGAGGAGCGGGGTCCCGACGCGGTTGAGATCGATGCCCGACATGCCGTGGAAGTCCTCGTGCAGCGACTTCCCGGCGTCCTCCTCGAGGTGGGCGCGGGTGATGCCGACGCGCTTGGTCCCCCCGTCCTCGAGCGTGATCTCGGTGTGGCCCGCGCCCACGATGGGCAGCTCGTATTGACTGATCTGGTAGCCTTTCGGGAGGTCCGGGTAGAAATAGTTCTTGCGCGCGAACACCGAGCGGCGGTTCACCCGGGCCTCGATCGCGAGCCCGAACCGGACCGCCATGCGCACCGCCTCCCGGTTCAGGACCGGCAGGACCCCGGGCAGCCCGAGGTCCACGGCAGAAGCCTGGGTATTGGGCGGGGCGCCGTAGGCGGTCGGCGCGCCCGAGAAGATCTTGCTCCGGGTCGCGAGCTGGGCATGGATCTCCAGCCCGATGACCGGTTCCCAGCCTCTGTCAGTCACGCTCGCCTCCACGGGTACTGGCCCCGGTTGTCAGTCACTTGAAACCGCGGGGATCCGTCACCCCGGCAGGGATTGCCGGGGTCCAGCGGCCAAGGATGGCCATGCCGCGGGATTCCTGGTGGGCCTAGTATGCACCCTCCCCCCTTTTCCTGAAATGCGTTACAATGTTATAATTATTCCCTTGTCTTTTTTGCCTTTGCCTCTTCATAAGTTTCAGTGCTCAGATTATCTCTTATTATTTCTATTCCAGCAATAATATAAGTTGAATCGTTTGGATTGGTTTCCTTACCTTTTTTACTAAGTTTATGAAATTTCTTATATCTCTCAAGTTTCTCACCAAAAAGCTCATCGATTCGTTTCACAAGATCTTCTCTTTCGGAATCGGAGATCTTAAAAGGAATCTTTCCGGTAGGATTGTCAGTCGTGGCCGGATATTCCATTATGACAGGTAAGGACCAACCGGCAGAAACTAGAATCACCTCCCAAGCCTTTTTCTTCTGGGCATTGGTTTCGGCAATTGTATATTTCATATCTTTGAAACCTTCGGGGTCTCCGTTGGTAGCTTTCCTTATTTTATCAATAAGTTTAGCATTTGCATCTACCAAACTTAGTGCTCCGACGTATATGCCTTCAGCAACGTCTAAAATGAACTTGTCTTTCGCCTGTAAGTACCCCTCCATGGATCGCGCAGCAAGTTCATATTTGCCATTTTGATTCATCAATTTTGTTAGTTTCGTTGTTATGTCGTCGCCCTCAGCTACCTCATAACTTGAGCCCCAATCCAATAAGTGCAGAGATTCAACTAAATCCGAAATGACAGAGAATTCTTTTGAACTGTCCCCGTAAACTAACGACGAACAAAACATAATTAAGCATCCAAAAGATAATATCTTTTTCAAAATATGCCTCCTATAATCCGAATTCCAGGAACACCGTGCCTTCCCGCCCACCTTCTCAATGTCCCAATTTACTACGTGACCGGATATATCTTTTTAGCGCTTACGACCTCGCGTGAGGAGCGCGCCGATCACGGCGCCTCCCGCTCCGCGCGATGGTTATGTTGCGAATCTCTTCCAACCTCTTCTTGCGACTTCAAGTAAAGGCACGAGAACGCCTAACGTGACGATATACGGTTCGTAATTTCCGGACGGATCAACAGACCATCGCCCGGCAAGAAACACTGTGCCCAAGAGGGCAACTGCCTCGACGAAGAACATGACTTTGTCCATCGTGGACAGTTTGGCGGCTTTCTTTAGCCGGATTAGATACTGATCAATCTCGTTCTCAAGCCTTTTGATTGCTACCTCGCGGTTCGCTTTTACGTCATCTGTGACTCTATCTACAAGTTTCTCGTCGCCAGCTAACCGAACGATTTTGTCTAATCTTTCGCTGATGTAGCCAAGATCCTGTGGCAAATAATAATGGATTAAAGACCTCAAAGAATCCCGAAGGTCTTCCGTGTAATCAAGCGGCAGTTGTTGCACTGCCGTTGTCATAAAACTTACTCTCGCCTCCATCTGCTCGCTACATGCGCGCATGACCTCCTTAATTGTCGCGCCCGACTGTAGCATGCCTTTGGAGGCATTTCGGTTTGTGATGCTCTGTATCTCGTCATCAAGCTGACCAAGCTGCTGCCCTACATGGAGCGTTACTTTCCCTCGCAGGTTTTCAAGGCAGTCCGCGTTTGACAAACGTGCACCTCAGCTGGGCGGGCGCAACATAACAGTTGATTAGACAGAATCGGAACTTAGTGTGCTAGGCGGAATCTGAGTAGTACCCTATAATTCGGAATCTGTATAGCATGACGCACGGGGCAGCGTTTCCGCCACCGACCGATCTGGAGCGGGGCGTGCTTCCACATCCCTGTGCCTGGATTCCGGCATTCCCTGCCGGAATGACGCCCTTTTCGCGAATCATAAGTGCTGCCTACTAGTCGATGCCCGGCGGGGCACGCCGGTGCCAGTCGCTCACCTGCTGATACCGGTGGGCGATGTTGAGGAGCCGCGCCTCGCCGAAGTGCTCGCCGGTGAGCTGGAGGCCGACGGGCAGCCCCTCGGCGAAGCCGGCCGGAATGGACATCCCCGGGAGACCGGCCAGGTTGACCGAGATGGTATAGATGTCGGAGAGATACATCGTGACGGGATCGCCGGTCTTTTCCCCGAGCTTGAAGGCCACGCTGGGCGAGGTCGGCCCCATGATGACATCGACGCGCTCGAAGGCGCGCCGATAGTCGTCGCGGATGAGGCGCCGGATCTGCTGGGCCTTGAGGTAATAGGCATCGTAGTAACCGGCCGAAAGGGCATAGGTCCCGATCATGATGCGGCGTTTCACCTCGGCGCCGAAACCCTCGCCGCGCGAGCGGCAGTAGAGGTCATGGAGATCGACCGGCGCGGCGCAGCGGTAACCGTAGCGTACCCCATCGAAGCGCGCGAGGTTCGAGGAGCATTCCGCCGGGGCGACGACATAGTAGACCGGGATCGAGAGAGGGGTGTTCGGCAGCTCGATCTCGATTGCCCGCGCGCCCAGTGCTTCGAACTCTTTGATCGCGACCTCGATAGCGCGCGCGATGCCGGTATCGAGCCCCGCATCGAAAAACTCCTTGGGCAGACCGATCCGGAGCCCGGTGAGCGGGGCGTTGAGACCCGCCGTGTAGTCCTCGTCGGGACGCTCGGCGGAGGTGGAATCGCGTAGGTCGAAGCCGCTCATGGCGTTCAATAGGAGCGCCGCGTCCTCTGCCGTCCGGGTGATGGGGCCCCCCTGGTCGAGGCTGGAGGCGAAGGCCACCATGCCATAGCGGGACACGCGGCCGTAGGTCGGCTTGATGCCGGTCACGCCGCATAAGGAGGCCGGCTGGCGGATGGAGCCGCCGGTGTCGGTCCCGGTCGCGGCCGGGGTAAGGCGTGCCGCCACGGCGCACGCGGACCCCCCCGAAGAGCCCCCCGGCACCCGCTCGCGGTCCCAGGGGTTGCGCACCGGGCCATAGAAGCTGGTCTCGCTGGAGGAACCCATGGCGAACTCGTCCATGTTGGTCTTCCCGAGCATCACCATGCCCGCTGCCCGGAGGCGCTCGACCACCGTCGCGTCGTAGGGCGAGATGAAATTATCTAACATCTTAGAGCCACAGCTCGTCTTGACCCCCTCGGTGCAGAAGATGTCCTTGTGGGCCATGGGGATACCGGTCAACGGCCCGGCCTCGCCCCGGCGGTGTGCGGCGTCGGCCGCCCGCGCTTGGTCGAGGGCGTGCTCCGTGCTCACGGTGACGAAGCTGTTGAGCGCGGGATCGAGGCGCTCGATGCGGGCCAGGAAATGGCGGGTCAGCTCCTCGCTCGTGGTCTCGCCGCGGCACAGGGCTGCCGACAGCTCGGCGAGCGTCATATCGTGCATGCGGGGGCGCGAAGCTATAAATGCCTAGCCGATGACCTTGGGCACCAGGTACAGTCCCGTCGCCACCTCGGGTGCGCCGGCCTGGAATGCCTCGCGCCGATCGGTCTCGGTGACGGCGTCCTCGCGCAAGCGCAGCGACAGCTCGAGCGGATGTGCGAGGGCCTCGATGCCGCTCGTGTCGACCCGGTTCATCTGGTCGACGAGCTCGAGGATCCCGGAGAGTTGGCGCGCATACTCCGGGACATCGGACTCGCGGAGCTTCAGCCTCGCGAGCCAGGCGATCTTCTGGACGGCGGCGTGATCGATGGACATCTCGAGCGGGTGGCGCGGGGACGGATCCTGAGAATTATACCGTCGATAGTCCGCTCCCGGGCGCGGTAGAGAAAAGCGGCTTGCCCTGATAGCGACCCGCTGCTAGAGTGGCGCCGCAGCACACCCCCCGCCCAACCCAAAGGGTCGCTAACGGTCGTCATCCCAGCGAAAGCTGGGATCCAGGCGCGTGACGGGGCTGTGGATGCCAGCTTTCGCTGGCATGACGATGGTTTCGGGATCGCGTACTTCCCGTGAGTTTCCCCGCCCCGAAGTACCTGGCCGCAGCGGTGGCCGAACCGATTGCCCACTCGCGGCAAGAGTCGTCCGCGCGCGGGCGGCGGACCATCCCCTACCAGGCTTCCAAGCCCACGGCCGGCCCACGGGTTTGACACGCGCACACGCGCCCCGCGGGCCGGCACCAGACCGGCGCCTGGATCCCTCAGAAATTTAGGTTATTATTTTATTATGTTCAGTCGCTTGCGTGGCCTTTTTTCCAACGACCTTTCAATCGATCTCGGGACCGCGAACACGCTCATTTATGCGCGCGGCGAGGGGATCCTGTTGAACGAGCCCTCCGTGGTCGCGCTCCGCAAGGGGCCGGACCACTCCAACCACACGAGCATCGCCGCCGTCGGCACCGAGGCCAAACGCATGTTAGGGCGCACGCCCGGAAACATCATGGCCATGCGCCCGCTCAAGGATGGGGTGATCGCCGACTTCACGGTGACGGAGAAGATGCTCCAGTACTTCATCAACAAGGTGCACGGCAACCGGTTCCTGAAACCGAGCCCGCGGGTGCTCGTGGGTGTGCCCTGCGGTTCGACGCAGGTGGAGCGCCGCGCCATCCGCGAGTCGGCCGCGGGCGCCGGGGCGCGCGGTGTGTATATCATCGAAGAGCCGCTGGCGGCGGCCATCGGGGCGGAGCTCCCGGTCAGCGACGCGAGCGGCTCCATGGTCCTCGATATGGGCGGCGGGACCTCGGAGGTGGCGATCATCTCGCTCAACGGGATCGTCTACGCGGACTCGGTCCGCATCGGCGGCGACAGGATCGATGACGCCATCGTCAACTACGTGCGGCGCAATTACGGCACCTTGATCGGCGAGGCCACCGCCGAGCGCATCAAGCACACCATCGGTTGCGCTTATCCGGGCAACGAGGTGCGCGAGATGGAGGTGCGTGGCCGCAACCTGGCGGAGGGCCTGCCGCGCAGCTTCACCCTGAACAGCAATGAGATCCTGGAGGCCATACAGGAGCCGTTGTCGGGGATCATCACCGCGGTCAAGACCGCCCTCGAAAAGACGCCCCCGGAGCTGGCCGCCGATGTGTCGGAGCGCGGCATGGTATTGACGGGCGGCGGGGCGCTGTTGCGCGACATCGATCGGCTCTTGCAGGAAGAGACCGGGATCCCGGTGATAGTCGCCGAAGACCCGTTGACCTGTGTGGCACGCGGCGGTGGGCGCGTGCTGGAATTGATCGATGAGCTGGGCCCGGAGGTGCTGTCGCTCGAGTAGGGCGTCGCTGAGCACTACAGGAACACACCGGTCCCTTCTCCCTGCGGGAGAAGGATAGGATGAACCCTAGCCAAAGACATTTGAAATTTGTCCTCCCGCTACGCAGCGGAGGGAACCCGGAGACTCCCTCCCCTGTCTGCGCTTTCTGCGGACGGGGGAGGGTGGGGTGGGGGCCAAGCCCTTCAGCCGCTGACCAAGCCTCGTCTCCGCCTGACGCGGCTGGCCCCCACCCTGACCCTCCCCCGCTGCGCAGGGGAGGGAATACCCTGGCGCTTGCAGCTTATTGACTTTACATGTGAATCAGGACTTGCATGAGCGGTGTTGTTCGACATTTACGACACAAGTATCTAACCCTCTGCCGGAGGGTCCCGGAGGGAGAGGGAACCTCTCAAATGTGCGGACATTTCAAATAGTTTTGGATAGGGTTATAAGATTACCAGGGGCAGGGGCATAGCTTATGCACGGGAGCATCGGCAATGAAGACCTTGTTTCGTGACGGCCCGCCGCTGGGTTTCCGGCTCGCGGCCTTGCTGCTCGTCTCGCTCCTGCTCATGACCCTCGACCATCGCTATGAGCGGCTCGAGCCGGTGCGCTCGGTCCTGTCGGTGGTGGTGTATCCGCTGCGCTTCCTCGTGCACCTGCCGGCCGCTGTGGCCGACTGGTCGTCGGAGTCGCTGGTGACGCGCGGTTCGCTCACGGATGAGAACCGCCGCCTCCGCCGCCAGAACCTGTTGCTGAAGACGCGCGCCCAGCGCTACGCCGCGCTCGAGGCCGAGAACCTGCGCTTGCGGGAGTTGCTGGAATCTTCGCTCGAGCTGGGCGACCGCGTGCTGGCAGCGGATGTCGTGGCCATGGAGCTCGGTTCACCCACCCGAGAGATGCTCCTCAACAAGGGCAGTCGGCACGGGGTCTATCGCGGCCAGCCGATCATCGACGGCAACGGCGTGGTCGGTCAGGTGGTCCATGTCAACCCCATCTCCTCGACGGCGCTGCTCATCACCGACAGCAGCCACGCCTTGCCGGTGCAGGTGGTGCGCAGCGGCGTGCGCGCGGTGGCCACGGGCACGGGGGCCGGGGACGCCCTGGATCTGGCCTATGTGGCGCCGAACGCCGACGTGAAGCCGGGGGATCTCATCGTGACCTCGGGGATGGACGGGCGCTTCCCGGCAGGCTATCCGGTCGGCGCGGTGGGGGAGGTCGCACTCGACCCCAACGAGCCCTTCGCCCGCATCCGCGCACGGACCAGCGCCAAGCTCGGCCAGATCCGCGAGGTATTGCTGGTGTGGACCACTGAGCCGAAGGACGGGCGCGGGACCCCGCCCGCGGAGCGCCTCGTGCAGCGATGAGCGCGCCGGTCGCCGACGGCGTTCTCATCATCGCCGCGACCTTTTTCCTCGCCCTGTTTCTCGCGGTCCTCCCGCTCCCGGAATGGGCCGCTGCCTGGCGACCCGCCTGGGTGGCGATGGTGCTCGTGTACTGGTGCATGGCACTCCCGGAGCGCGTCGGGGTGGGCACCGGCTGGCTCATCGGTTTGCTTCTAGATGCGCTGCACGGCACGCCGCTCGGTCAGAACGCCGCGGCCCTCGCCATCGCGGCCTACGTGAGCGCCAAGAACTACAGGCGGCTGCGCCTCTTCCCGGTGGTGCAGCAGGCGCTGTGGGTGGGGCTCATGATCTCGGTCAATGCGCTTCTGACTTGGTGGGTCCGGGGGATCCGGGGTCTCGAGGCGGAGCCGGGCTATTACTGGCTGCCGGTCCTGACCAGCATGCTCCTCTGGCCATGGGTGTTCCTGGTGTTGAGCGAGGCGCGACGCCGCTATGCCGCGCCCCGCCCTGAGAGTTTGTGAAAAAACCGTCGCGAGCGAAGGGATCTCGCGTTCCGCCCCGTAGGGGCGGTCCCCCGTGGCCGCCCCACGCCGGTGAGGCAACCGGGGCGCATGTGGGCAAACCGTGGGGTCTGGGGCGGCACGGGGGGCCGCCCCTACGGGCGGAACGCGAGATCCCGAGCGCAATAGATACTTGCGTCGTCAATGTCGAACAACCCCGCTCAAGCAAGTCCTGATTCACATGCAAAGTCAATCAGCTGCAAGCGCCAGGGTAGCCCCTCCCCTGCGCAGCGGGGGAGGGTCAGGGTGGGGGCCAGGCGTGTCAGGCGGAGACGAGGCTTGGTCAGCGGCTGAAAGGCTTGGCCCCCACCCTACCCTCCCCCGTCCGCAGAAAGCGCGGACAGGGGAGGGAGCCTCCGCATTCCCTCCCCTGGGTCGCGGGGGGACGGTCAGGGTAGGGGTCGAGCGCCGCGGTTCGGATAGGCTCGACCCCCCTTACGAGGGGGAAGGGACGATAAATTTCAAATATCTTTGGCTAGGTTTTTTCAGAGCCCGGCCCTATGGTTGACCCGCTGGTCATCGCCGACCCTGCTACCGAGCAGTTCGTGTTCCGACGCCGGGTGTGGGTGGCGGCCGGGGCCATGGGTCTCCTCATGCTGGTCATCGTGGGGCGCCTCCTCGAGCTGCAGGTGGTCGAGCATGGGCACTACACCACCCTGTCTCAAGACAATCGCTTGAAGGTGGTCCCGGTGCCGCCGACGCGCGGGATCATCTACACCCGCGATGGCTTCGTGCTCGCCGAGAACCGCCCGTCCTTCAGCCTGGAGGTGGTGCCCGAGCGGGCCGCGAAGATCGATGAGGTCGTCGCCGCCTTGCGTCCGATCATCGATATCACCGCCGAAGACCAGGCGCGATTCCGGCGGGTCTTGAAGTCCAAGCGTCGTTTCGAGGGCGTGCCGCTGCGCCTCGCCCTCGACGATGGCGAGGTGGCGCGCTTCGCCGTGGAGCGCCATCGCTTCCCGGGCATCGATATCGTGGCGCGGTTGACCCGCCATTACCCCCTGGGGCCCGAGATGGCGCATATCGTCGGCTACATGGGGCGGATCGACGAGGCCGACCTCAAGGTCATCGACGTGCCCAACTACGGCGGTACCAACCACATCGGGAAGAACGGCGTCGAGCGCGCCCATGAAAACATCCTGCATGGCCGCGCCGGTTACCAGGAGGTCGAGGTCAACGCCGAGGGGCGCGTGCAGCGGGTCGTCAAAAGGATCGCGCCGGTGCCGGGACGGAATCTCTACCTCAATGTCGACGCGGCCCTGCAACGCGCCGCCATGGAGGCCCTGGCCGGACGCCGCGGAGCCGTGGTGGCCATCGACCCGCGTGATCTCGCGGTCCTGGCGCTCGCGAGCACCCCGAGCTATGACCCCAACCTCCTCGCCAACGGCCAGAGACCGCGTTATTACCAGGAGCTGCGCGACGCGCCCGACCGGCCCCTGTTCAACCGCGCCTTGCAGGGGCAGTATCCGCCGGGCTCGACCGTCAAGCCGTTCTTCGCGCTCGCGGCCCTTGACTACGGCGTGCGCAATTCGTCCAACACCGCATGGTGCCCGGGGTGGTTCAGCCTGGGCGGCCAGAAGCATCGCTATCGCTGTTGGAAGAAGGGTGGCCATGGGACCGTGCCACTCAGGCGCGCCGTAGTGGAGTCCTGCGATGTGTACTTCTATCGCCTGGCCCAAGACCTCGGGATCGCCCGTATGCACGCCTATCTGAGCAGGTTCGGCTTCGGCCGCAAGACCGGAGTGGATCTCCCCGCGGAGTCGACGGGCCTCATGCCCTCGCAGGCCTGGAAGCGCCGCACCCGTCAGGCGCCCTGGTATCCCGGCGAGACGGTGATCACGGGCATCGGTCAGGGGTATTTCCTCGCTACCCCGATGCAGCTCGCGACCGCCACGGCGATCCTGGCCAACGGGGGGCGGGTCTTGCCGCCCTCGGTCGGGGGTCACGCCCGCGACCGAGGCACCCAGGTGGCCATCCAGCTCAGGCCCGCGGACAAAGTCCCGGACATCGGTACGAGCAGGGAGCACCTCGCGGAGGTGCTCGAGGCCATGGCCGACGTGGTGAACGCCTCGAACGGCACCGCACGCCAGGTAGGGATGGGCTCGACATACCGGATCGCCGGCAAGACCGGCACCGCCCAGGTGTTCGGCATCAAGCAAAACCAGAAGGTCAAGAACGAGCAGCTGCCCGAGCACCTGCGCGACCACGCCTGGTTCATCGCCTTTGCGCCGGTCGAGGCCCCGCGGATCGCCCTGGTGGTGCTGGTCGAGCACGGTGGCAGCGGCAGTGGCGCGGCGGCCCCCATCGCCCGCAAGCTGCTCGATAGCTATTTGATGCGGGAACCCGACTCGCGGCGGTTGACCGGTGGATAGTTGAACGATGGACGGGCGGCCCATAGACAGGCGGCGGGGTCATCTCTATCGCCTCCACATCGACCCCTTTCTGCTCTGGGGCGTGCTGATCCTGTCCGCCATCGGTCTGGCGGTCCTCTACAGCGCCACCGGACAGGACGTGGGCGCCACCGCCCGTCAAGGGGTCCGGATGCTGTTCGGGATGGCCATCATGTTGGTCATCGCGCGCTTGGCGCCGCGTTACTTCCTGATGTGGGCGCCGTGGTTATACATCGCCGGCCTCTTGCTCCTCTGCGCCGTGGCGGTCGTCGGCACCGGCAAGGGCGCGCAGCGCTGGCTGGATCTCGAGGTCATCCGCTTCCAGCCCTCGGAGATGATGAAGGTCTTCGTCCCGATGATGGTCGCCTGGTACCTGCAGAAGAGACCGCTGCCCCCGGGCCTCGGCGATCTCTTGGCCGGCGCCGCCCTGGTGATCGCGCCGGCGGCGCTCGTCGCCGAGCAGCCCGACCTCGGCACCGCGGCCCTGATCGCCGCGGGGGGCCTGTCCGTGGTGTTCCTGGCCGGGGTGAGCTGGCGTTTTATCGGGATCGCCGCGGCGGGCCTCGTGCTGTCGGTACCGTTCTTCTGGTATCACCTGCACGGCTACCAGCGCCAGCGTCTCTTGACCCTCGTCGATCCCACGGAGGACCCGCTCGGCACCGGCTACCACATCATCCAGTCGATGATCGCAGTGGGCTCCGGGGGGTTGTACGGCAAGGGCTGGCTCAACGGCACCCAGTCGCATCTCGAGTTCATCCCGGAGCGCTCCACCGATTTCATCTTCGCAGTCTTGTGTGAGGAGTTCGGTTTGATGGGCGTCGTGGTGGTGCTCGCGCTCTACGTCGCACTCATCGCGCGCGGACTCCACATCGCGCTGGAGGCGCAGGACCGCTTCGCGCGTCTCATGGCGGGCAGCCTGATGCTGACCTTGTTCATCTATGTGTTCGTCAATATGGGCATGGTCATCGGGCAGCTCCCCGTGGTCGGGATCCCCTTACCCTTCATCAGCTACGGGGGGACCTCGCTCGTGACTCTCCTCTGCAGTTTCGGTATCCTGATGTCTTTCCAGACCCACAGGCGTTTGCTGTCGGGATAGCCGTTGGGAAGCTTTTAGGAAAAGTTAACTTACTGTTCTCTAAGCAGGGGGCGGGGGGTTGCGAAATCTCGTCGCATTGGTCTTGGGTCTGGTGCTGGCCTTGGCCCTGGGCTGGACGGTGGGCGGACTGGCGCTGGCCGACCCGCTCGATCCCAGGATCCTCGCGCCGTTCATCACCCAGATGGTCGATCGGCACGGTTTTTCGCGCGCCGGTCTCGAATCCTTGTTCGGGCAGGTGGAGCGTTCCGAGCGCGTGCTGGCCGCCATCTCGAAACCCGCCGAGGCCAAACCCTGGCACAGCTATCGTCGCATCTTCGTGACCCCAGAGCGGATCCGCGACGGCGTTGATTTCTGGAAGCGCCACGGCGATATCCTGGAGCGGGTCGCGGTGCATTACGGTGTGGCGCCGGAGGTTCTCGTGGCCATCGTGGGCGTCGAGACCTCCTATGGGACCAATACCGGCGCCTATCGCGTGGTGGACGCGCTTTCGTCCCTGGCCTTTTACTTCCCGCCGCGGGCAACGTTCTTTACGGGTGAGCTCGAGGCCTTTCTGCTCATGACCCGTGATCAGAAACTGGACCCGCTCATGCTCAGGGGCTCTTATGCCGGGGCCATGGGGATGCCCCAGTTCATTCCGACCAGTTACCGGCGCTATGCCGTCGATTTCGACGCGGACGGTCGTCCGGACATCTGGCGCAGCGTCCCCGATGTGCTCGCGAGCGTCGCCAATTACTTCAAGGAGCACGGTTGGGAGGCCGGGCAACCGGTGGCGGTACCCGCGCGCGTGACGGGCGATGCCTATCAGCCGTTGATGTACGCCGGTAAGGCCCCGGAGATCGGTCTCGATGCATTTCCGAAAGCCGGCGTCGTTCCCGAGACACCCGTGGCGGGACAGCCGAAGGCAATGCTGGTGGCCCTCGACGCCGAGGGGGGAAAGGAGTTCTGGGTGGGGCTCATGAACTTCTATGTGATCACGCGCTACAGCCACAGCGCCTCGTACGCGATGGCCGTGTTCCAGCTCGCCCAGGCCATACATGCCCAGGCCATAGATGATGGCGCCATAGGCGACCAACCCACAGGGGTTGGTGACAACAACAATAACGAATGGGCCATCGATGGCGGCGCGCGGCACTGAGCCATTCGGCCTTCGATGTGGTGCGCCTAGGCTATCGTGCGTGGCTGTGCTCGTCGTCTTCGGCGGGTGCAGCCAGACGCCGGTGCGGGACGCACGACACCCCCCCCGGGACGTGGCCGTGACGCCGGACCTCATCCCGCGCCAGGAGCCCCTGAGCCGCTACGGAAACCCGGAATCGTACGAGGTGTTCGGGCGAACGTACTACCCTTTGAGGAGCAGCCAGGGCTTCGTGGAGCGCGGGGTGGCGTCCTGGTACGGCCCTGGGTTTCACCGCAAGCGCACCTCCAGCGGCGAGCCCTATGACATGTACGAGATGAGCGCTGCCCACCGCGTGCTGCCGCTGCCGACCTATGTCGAAGTCACGCACCTCGGGAGCGGGCGCAGGGCCGTGGTGAAGGTCAACGATCGCGGGCCTTTCAAGGACGACCGGGTCCTGGACCTCTCCTATGCCGCCGCGCAAAGGCTCGGGATCTATGGTCCCGGGACCGCGTGGGTCGAGATCCGGGCCCTGTCACCGGGTGCACGGCCCGAGGGCGCCGGGATGGCCCCGGTGACGGCCGCCCCGGCCCAATTAACGAACAAGAGGGTGGCGCATCTGCCCGGGTCCGCCCCGCTGCCCTTGCACCACCCTGCCCGGCGCCGGGAGTACGCACGGGCAAATGTATATAGTTTTCACGTGGGGACGGCGACCCAGCGCGGCCAACTAAAGAGAACAGACAGCACGCCGCGCCAGCGTGTGAGTGCATCGGATGCGGTGGCGCTCGATCCTACACCGCGGGAGCCACCGGCGGCATCCGGCAGCCCGGCGGAGCGCGGCTTGTTCCTCCAGGTCGGCGCCTTCAGCGAGGCCGCCAACGCGGAGCAGCTGCGCGCCCGTATCGGGGCGATGCTGGCGCCGATGCTCGGAACGGCGCACGAGCCCGCGGTGCACATCCGCCCGTCCCAGGTCACCGACCGGCACCTGTACCGGGTGCAGATCGGACCCTTGGTCGGCACCGAGATGGTCGAGCGGATCGGCGCGCGGCTTTCGAGCATCGGCTTGCGGTCGCATCGCGTCACGCCGGATCCGTTCTGAATCGGCCGCGAGACGGCGCGCACGAGACGGATCGGGAGTCATGAATCGCCTATCGCTTGGCGCGTGTGCCGCACTGTGCGGTCTGTGGTCGATCTTCGCCTGTGCAGAGGCAGTCGCGCCTCCGGTCCCCACCGCACCGAGCGTGAAGGTCCCGAACTATTTTCTCATGGACGTGAATACCGGCCAGGTGCTCGCCGAAGCGCTCGCCGACGAGCGCGCGAGCCCCGCGAGCCTCACCAAAATCTTGACAGTGTATGTGATCGCCCATGAGCTCGGACAGGGCAATATCAAGTTGGAGGACCAGGTGACCATCAGCGAGAACGCCTGGCGCATGGGCGGATCGCAGATGTTCATCGAGGTTGGTAAGCAGGTCTCGGTCAAGGACCTCCTGATGGGCATCATCGTGCAGTCCGGGAACGATGCCAGCGTGGCGCTCGCCGAGCACGTGTCGGGCACCGAGGAGGCTTTCACCGATCTCATGAACCGGCACGCGGCGCGTCTCGGTATGCGCAACAGTCACTTCATCGACGCCTCCGGTCTCGACCAACCCGAGCACTATACGACCGCGCGCGACGTCGGCATCGTGTCGGCGGCCTTGATCCGGGATTTCCCGGAGGTCTATTCGTGGTTCAAGGTACACGAATTCACCTTCAACGGGATCAAGCAACCGAACCGTAACCGGCTCCTGTACCGTGACCCGTCGGTCGACGGCATCAAGACCGGGTTTACGGATGACGCCGGTTATTGCCTGGCCGCCTCCGCGCTGCGCGACGGGATGCGGTTGGTTTCGGTCGTGATGAAGGGGGAGAGCGAAAAGCAGCGCACGGCCGCGACCCAGGCGTTACTGAGCTTCGGCTTCCGATCCTACCAGACCCAGCGTCTCTACGAGGCCCATAAACCCCTGGCGCAGGCGCGCATATGGAAAGGCCAGGCCAAGGCCGCCGATCTCGGGCTCGTCGAGGATCTCTACATCACGGTGCCGAGGAACCGCTATGCGGACCTCAAGGCGGCCATGGATATCAACCCGCGCCTCATGGCGCCTCTTCCCAAGGGTGGCCAGGGCGGCGTCCTCAAGGTCACGCTCGGTGACCAGGAACTCTTGGAGCGTCCCCTGGTCGCGCTCAAGGAAGTAGCCGAGGCGCCCATCTACAGCCGCTGGATCGACGAGCTGTGGATGCTCGTTCAGTAAATGCCGAGCTGTTACCTGAATGGCGAGGTGCTGCCGCTCGAGGAAGCACGCATCCCGGTCCTGGATCGCGGTTTTATCTTCGGCGATGGCGTCTACGAGGTGATCCCGGTCTTCCGGGGTCGCTTGTTTCGCCTGGCAGAGCATCTCAAGCGCCTGGCGGCCAGCCTCGAGGCGGTGCGGATCCCGCGGCCGCTCGGTGATGATGAATGGACCGCCCTCCTCATGGCCCTGGTGGAGCGGAACGGCCGCGGCGATCAGTCGGTCTATCTACAGGTGACCCGCGGCGTCGCGTGTCGCGACCTGGTGTTGGCGGAGCCGGTGTCACCCACGGTCTTCGCCATGAGCAACCCGCTCACTCCCCCGCGCGAGCCCGAGCCGGTCGGCGCCGTCACCTGCGACGACATCCGCTGGCGCTATTGCCACATCAAAGCGATCGGCCTCTTGCCCAACGTCCTCTTGCGGTTGCAGGCGGCCGATGCGGGCGCCTATGAGGCCATCCTGATCCGCGACGGCCGGGTCACCGAAGGGGCGGCGAGCAATGTCTTCGCGGTCCACGCCGGCGTGGTGACGACCCCACCAAAGGGGCCGGAGCTTTTGCCCGGCATCACCCGCGATCTGATCGTCGAGCTGCTGCAGGCGGCAAACCTACCCTGCCACGAGACCCGGATCTCGGCCGAGGCGCTCGCTAGCGCCGATGAGATCTGGCTCACCAGCTCGGTGCGCGAGCTCTGCCCGGTCACGACCCTGAACGGTCGGCCCGTGGGCCGAGGCGTTCCCGGACCGCTATGGCGAGGGGCCCTGGACTTGTATCAGGCTTACAAGCAGCGGACTTGGGGCGAGTTCTAGGAATGAGTGCTGGCGTCCGGCCTCCTACCAGTAGAAACGGTAATTTCTCACAGACAATGTCCGCGCCTTCTGGTTAGATCCCTGTGCATGCCCTGGCCTGCCGACCCGGGGCACGAGGGCCCGGAACGACGATGTCCTCATGTACTACGTCCGTCGAAGGTACGGCGGTACGGAAGGCTCTCGACAAACCGGGTAGCTGACAACCGACGCTCGTCAGCCCTTTTTCCAGCAAAGGACCGCGCGCCTGGTTCGTGCCTCGGCACTTTAAAAACCCCGGCGAGGTCGCTCATTTCACCTACAGGAGATCGCTATGAAGCGCCATATTCGTGATGATTACTTGGTCGTTGGAGAGGGCATTCTCACCTACGATGACAAGTCCCAGCCTGTTTGCCACCGACCCTCTACCGAGGCAGAGCTGCGCAAGTTCCGCTTCTCGCGCATGGGACCGAAGGGCCAGCTTGTCGACGAACCGCTGCGCAAGGCCTTGGCCGAAGCGATGACGGCCGCGGGCCGGCAACCGGATTCCAGTGCTCCTACCATTCCGGCGGGATTCACTTACCTGGGCCAGTTCATCGACCACGATCTGACCCTCGATAAGACCGGCCGCTCGCTCGGGGAGAAGGTCACCGTCGCTGAGCTCGTTCAAGGCCGCTCGCCTGCCCTCGATCTCGACAGCCTCTATGGCCGCGGACCGAACCATCCCGAAGATGCTGCGTTCTACAGGGACGCCGCCCGGCTCAAGATGGGCACTACCGCGGCCGTGCCGTTTCCGGACGCGGGTACCAACGTCGACATGAATGGCTTCGACCTTCCGCGGGTCGGCTTCGGCTCCAAAATATCCGAACGCCGGGTCGCGCTGATCCCCGATGAGCGGAATGACGAAAACCTCGCCATCGCGCAAGTTCATCTGGCGTTCATCCGTTTTCATAACCGCGTGGTGGACAAGCTTGCCGGCGAAGGAACACCCAGCCTGGACTTGTTTGCCAAGGCCCGCCGTGTGGTCATCCGGCACTACCAGTGGATGATCCACCACGATTTCCTGCCCAGGATCCTCGACAAGGCGATTGTCGATGATGTGTTCACCAATGGCCGTAAGTTCTTCGAGGTGAAACCGAAACCGAACGAGCTCCATCAGTTCTTGTCGTGGATGTGGGCCCAGCCCAAGGACACGCCGACCATGCCTATCGAGTTCTCGGTTGCGGCGTACCGGCTCGGCCACAGCATGATACGCGGCGCCTATCAGTGGAACCGCGTTTTCCGCGGCGGTGGCCCGGGCGGTATCGCGACCCTGCAACTGCTGTTTCGCTTCTCCGGCACGGCCGGCATCCTCTCGCCTCCACCCGCCGACCTCAACGACAAGGAAGCCGGCGATTTCGAGCGCCTACCGACCAATTGGATCGTGGACTTCAGGCGCCTCTTCGATTTTGGCGAAGCGGGGCGAAACGATCTCAAGGTGCCGGCCACGGAATTCAACGTTACCAAGCTCATCGACACCTTGCTGGTCGATCCGCTGAAGGAGCTACCGCTCGGTACTTTCGGCGGGCGCGGCACGATGCCCCCCGCGCAGGAGTTCAATCTCGCGTTCCGCAACCTCACCCGCGCCAATATGGTTCTACTCGCGAGCGGCCAACAGATGGCGGCCCATATGGGCATTGCGCCGCTGAGCGCCGCACAGATCTTGAACGGTAACGGCGGTGCATCGTTGGGTGGTCTCACGCAAGCGCAAAAGGACGCGCTCACCGCTAACACGCCACTCTGGTTCTACATCCTGCGTGAGGCGGAGCTCTGCGGCGGACGCTTGACGGGGGTGGGCGGGCGCATCGTCGCGGAGGTGTTCCATCGAGCCATGGAGGCTAGTGCGACCTCGATTGTGCGCGAGCCGTACTGGAGGCCTTATCTCGGGCCGGATAAGAATACCTTCCGGATGGTGGATCTGTTGCTTTTCGCGTTCGACGGCAAGGCTGAGTTGCTCAATCCGCTTGGCGATGCCCCCCGTAGCTAGTCGATGCCCGCCCCATTGGTAACCCTGGGGCAGGGGCGCTGAGGAGGAGAGGTGGGAGAGGGAGCTCCCGCCCCTGTCGGGGTGCGCTTCGAAGATCGCTGACAGGGTCCGACTCTTTTGGCGCCTGCAACACCGGCCGGTGCACGACGAGTGCCCTGAAGCTGGCGGTTGCACGGTTGACGAATAGCGCCATCGTATGCGCCGCGCCGGCGAGGGGAAGCTCACCGACCGGGCGACCGCCCAAGACGGCGCGCACACGATCCTCGTGCACCACGAGGCTGAACGGCACCTGCTCTTGCAACCCTTGATCGACCGGCACGAAGCCCAAGAGGCGGAAAGCCGGCCGCCCCTGTGCATCCACGGTCTCCATCAGAGACCCATAAAGCCTGTCCAGCTTTTTCAGCGCGAGCACCACGGCGCCGTGCGGTTCGATCTCGATACGGACGCCGGCCTCCCTCGAGTCCTCCGTCAGAAGCGCTAGGGGTACCGTCGATACGCCATGGCGCCCGGCCGAGCTTGCGGGCCTTGTGCCCGGGCCCCATCGCATTGATGCCGCCGCCCTCCTCCTCGGCCATCCAGTCTCGGCAATTCTCCGGACGGGCTTGCCTTCATTACACTACGATGTTATCTTGCGTATGTAACCGACTGGAAAACACATGATTGAATTTCGTTTCGTATGTACCGACGGCGTCGGGATAGGCGCCGCCGTTACGGGATCCCTGCGAAAGGCGGAAGTAAACATCCGGTATTGCGATTTCAAGGCGATTAGAACGAACCCGCTCCCATTTTTTACGATGCGAAGGGTGCGGTGTATTGTCGTGGTACAAGATTCGGACGCCCACCGGACGGAAACTGAGCTGAAACGACTTCAGCGACGGCGGAGCGATCTTCGGATTAAGCACGTCCACTCGATATACCGGCTCCGCATACGTCTACCGGATGAACCCGGCATCCTTGATAACCAGGTTCGAAAGCTCGCGCGGGAGGGCATCTACCTCCGGCGCTGTCGCGGTCCGGAAGTACCCGTAGTCGGCTCGGATCTGAGCGCGATCTTCTTCCTCGAGCTCGAAGGATCGCTTGAGAAGTATGTGCGAGCGAAATCGCTCCTCCATGAGTATATCGTAGAGGAAGCGCCGGACTTTCCGGGAGGAATCATCTCCCTTCAGTTTTAGAAAAGCAAGGGGCGACGAACTAAAACGCCATTACATACCTCTTGACCAGGGTTTGTGTGCCTAAGTTTCTGGACCGATATAGCCGCCACGCTTATAAATCGCCTCCTTAGGCCCTCTCCCGCCGGGAACACGTGCTCTACCAGGGCCACACCTATTGTCGAGGACGATATCGTCAGGATACGATCATGTCGAAGGGATCAAAGGGCAAAAGCAAGGCAAAAGGGGCCAGGGTCTTTCGTCAAGTCCCAATGTCGCGTCATAAATCGATCCCGGCCCCTTTCTGCTCTACCGTATTTTCAGGTATTCGAGATCAATCCTTGAGCACGACGACGTTGACGCCGTCTTCTGCCCCGAGATCGAAGGTGTTGGCGCCAATCTTCGCGACCGTTCCGATCTGCTCGGAGACATAGGCCTTGTCCGCCGCCGCGTTGATGACGATCCCATTGCCGGTGCCATCGGAGATGACAACGCTGCCTGGGCTCGGGCGCGTGACCTCGATACCATCGGACGGCGACACCACGCTGACATCGGCGTGTAAATAACGGAGCTTGAACGCCGCAGGATCAGCATTGGCCTCGACGAAGGCCTCCGCGGCACTCACGGCCCCGCTCTTCGCCCTTTGAGCCAGCTTGCTGGCCGTATCTTTGGCCTTGGCAGTCAGTCCCTTCACAGTATCACTCTCGGCCACCTGTTTCAGGGTGTCAATCGCCTTGTCTAGCTGTTCTTTCCAGTTCATGTCCAAGCCTCCTCTCACTCGATAAATGCGGTCATGATCACTTGATTGCCGCAGGGGTTCATCATCGTACACTAGAGGGAAGAGCTCCGCAACGTTCGACCCGCGGGGGGCGCAATGCAGCGGCGGAATGGGATGCCCTATCGCTCGGCCCGTTCCTGGTGGCGATGTTGCTTCGAGGGTATCGCCCCTAGGCATCCAGTTCCGGATAATGGCGGAAGATGTCGTTTTCATTGAAGGGTATGCGTCGCTCAGAGGACAGATACGCGGACAGGTTCGGGCGAGCCGCAACCTTATCGTGCAGCAGCACCAGCTCGGGATACTTCGGTTCCAAGTGTTGCATCGTCTTCGGGAACGCGTAACGCAGGCCGGCGATGAGCTGGAAGATCGACAGGTCAACGTAGGACAGGGTGCGACCTAGGATATACCCGCTACTCTTCCGGTTTCCGGCGAGGGTGCGCTCGAGGTACCCGAGCAACTTTGGCATCCGCTCGGCGGTGAAATATCCCGCTCGCCGCCGTGACTCGCGCTTCTGCTGGCGATAGTACAGGTTGCCCGCGATCGGATGATGCACGTCATGGACCTCCGCCACAAAGTCGGCGATGGTCAATTGTAGCTGATGCGCCCACAGCCGGCTTGCCTCTGCCTTAGGCACGAGTCCCAGCCGCGGACCTAAATAAAGCAGGATGTTAGCGGTCTGAGCGATCACCAGCTTGCCCGCCTTGAGAAACGGCGGGGCGAACGGCGGATGAGCAATCTTGGGGTCCTCAAGAAGGCGCATCATCGCCCAGACGCCCTTGCCACGCCCCGATAGACGGGCCACATCCACATACTCTGCGCCGGCCTCCTCGAAAGCGATCCGGACGAATTCACCGCGGCCTTGTATCTCGGGCCAATAATAAAGTTCATAACGCATAGGAAGGCCTCCTGTGCAGGGCCTGCGTAAGAGACGTTTAGCAACGTGAAGTGACTGGACAGAGTCGTTGCCTTGATCCCACCGGACCCACCCTCCGCCCGAGTATAGGTTCGACCAGCCGGTGAGCTGGTATGTGTCGCCTTCCTATCCCCCGTGTTCCGCCCGCTCGCTACACCTCGACCGGCACAGCGACCTGAGCGGCGCGCCCAGCGCAGCTACCCCGAGATCATCTTCGGGAGTGCCCGCGGCAGGCTGCTTCGAGGGAGGCGATCACGGCAGGGAGGAGGGTCTTGACCGATCCGGCCGTAGGAACGGATCTCGGTGCTGATGGAGTGCGTCCACTTGCGGGGGCCGCGCCGCAAGGAGATCGTCGCGGACCTCAAACGCCCCGCAGAGTACGCATCGCCTACCCGTCCGACCTGCAAGGCCAATGCGCCCTTAGGTCCGCCACGGGTGTGCCGGCAGGTCCGATACCCCGATGGGCTGCACCCCGGCGAGGGCCACGAGGTGGTCGTTCTCGACCGAACTGCCGCTTACCCCGATCGCACCGATCAGGACGCCGGCTTGGTCGACGATCGGCATGGGGCCCTCATTGGAGTGCTCGATCCCGAACAAGGGACCGCCCGGTTGTGACAGTTGGCCGATCTGCCCGGTCGGCATCCCGAAGAAGCAGGCGGTCTTGGCCTTCTTCATGGCGATGTCGCTGCTGCCGACCCAGGCATCGTCCATGCGCACGAAGGCCTTCAGGTTGGCGCCGGAATCGACCACCGCGATACACATCCGGGTATCGATCTCAGCCGCCCCTTTTCTGCGCCGCCGCAAGGGCGATCCGAGCCTGTTCGAGTGTGACATGCATGCCCGTTCTCCCGATCTGCTCCCCCAACGATAGCGCCAGACACCGCACGGGGTCCCGATCGCCGGATCCTCGTGGGCACGGGGTCGAATCGGGGTCGAATGTCAATGCGAGCACTCCCCGAAGAGTTGCTGTATCATGGCGGCGGCAAGCGGTGGGAGCGCGATCAGCAGCGTAGCGCCGGAACTTTGTTACCGTCTTGTTGACTATACCTATCATCTACAGAAACGGAGCAAAAGAGAATGTCCATGAAAATTATTGCGGCCTTGCTGGCGGGGCTTGTGTTCGCTTCGGGCGCCTACGCCCAAATGTCTTTGAAAGACAAATCGCCAGAGACGGCGAAGGCGCTCAAGCTTGCTCAAGAGGCCGTGGCGGCGGGAAAGCAAGGCCAACTGGAAGCCTTGGTCGCCAAGGCCGAGGAAGCCAAAATGCAAGCCAACGTCGCGCAAAAGAATTTTACCAGCTTTAACCTGCAGTCAGCCGCTAAGTACCTCGATGAGGCCGTAGCCGAGGGCAAAAAAGGACAGACCGAGGCCGCTATGGCGAAGGCGCAGGCTGCCGTCGACGTCTTGGGATCCTCGGCGCCGGAGGATCCCAACCTACCCTAGCCGTTTTTCGAAGCAGTACGACCGTTTTCCGGCACAGGGACGTGCCGATACCTTCCTTTCAAGCATCCAAAGCGCGATCGCGAAAAGCGCCTAGCATAGTTGATACTCCGCATGACACTCGTGTGACCGTCGACCACACCGATCGCCGCGGTCAGGACCGCTCGAGAAAATACACGAATACGATCGCCCCGAAGACGATCCGGTAGTAGGCGAAAGGGCGGAAGCTGTGGTCCTTGACATAGCCGATGAGGGTCCTGACGGCGATGAGCGCCGAGACGAAGGCCATCACGAAGCCGAGGCCGAGCACTTCGAGATCGTGCCGGCCGAGTTGCCAGAAACTGGCTCCGAGGTCGAAGACGGTCGCGGCGAGCATGGTCGGGATCGCGAGGAAGAACGAAAACTCCGTCGCCACTGGCCGTGACAGTCCGAACGCGAGCCCGCCGATGATGGTCGCCCCCGAGCGCGAAGTGCCGGGGACGAGCGCCAGTGCCTGTGCACAGCCCACCAGGAGGGCATCCCGCCAGGACAGATCATCGATCGACCGGACCCTGGGCTCGCCGCGCAGCCGCTCGACCAAGAGGATCAGCCCCCCGCCCACCACCAGGGCCACCGCCACGGTCACCGGGTGGAACAGCAACGCCTTGATGGCGCCGTGGAACAGCGCGCCCAGGATGGCCGCCGGCAGGAAGGCGACCGCGATATTGAGCGCGAAACGCCGCGCCGCGGGGTCGGACGGCAGCCCATAAAGGACGCGCAAGAGCCGCGCCCGGTAGTGCCAGCAGATCGCCAGGATGGCCCCGAGCTGGATGGCGATCTCGAAGGTCTTGGCGTTCTCACCGGTAAAACCGATGAGGTCTCCGGTGATGATCAGGTGGCCGGTGCTCGAGACGGGCAGAAACTCCGTCAGCCCCTCGATGGCCCCCATGAGCAGGGCCTCCCCATGAGACAGTTCGTAGGTCATTGGTGTGTTCGTGATGGGGGACTGCCGCGCGGGGAGACAAGCATTGTGCCAGGAACCGGGGGCGGGTTGCCGAGGCATGGCCGGTCTTGCAGACTATGCGGCACCGGGGCGGTCCGATAGGGTCCTAGCCACGGGATAAATCGCCTCCGTAGATCCCCTCTAGATCCCCTCTCCCTCCCGGGAGAGGGCTTGAGGGATGAAGAAAGTGACCGTGCGTGGTATAGATGCCTCCTTCTGCAAGCGCGCTGTTCCGCCGGCACTGGCTCGATACCCTGCTCCTGCTGGTGCCCGCGAGCCTGGCGCTCGAGGCCTATGGCGGCGATCCGCTGTGGGTGTTCGGCGCCGCCGGCTCGAGCCTCCAGATCGCGCTCTTCGTCGCGCCCGTGCTGTTGTTCGCGAGCCACCTTTTCGGGACGCCCATGGACCTGGTCTTCACCCCGTTCGAGGTATTCTCCGTGGTACTCGCGGTCCTGGCCGTGAACCACATCGCCTCCGACGGCGAGTGCAACTGGATGGAGGGGGTACAGTTGCTCGCGGTGTATCTGATCCTGGGCTTGGCGTTCTATTTTCTTCCGGCGACCCCATGAGGGGCTTCACCACCCGCCGCGCCAGGAAGGCCGGGCTCCCGCCAGGCACCACCGTGCACATCGGTGACGCGGCCGTGGGAGAGACCGGTGTCACGGCCATCACCTACGACGAGGCGGGGGTGCGCGAGACCGGCATCGCGGACATCGGGGCGTGCGGGGCGCTGAAGGACACCGCCGGCGTGTGCTGGATCAACCTCGATGGTATCCACGAGGTGGGACTCCTGCATCGTGTCGGTCAGGATTTCGGGCTACACCCGCTGGTGCTCGAGGACATCGCCAACACCGAGCAGCGCCCCAAGCTCGAGGACTACGGCGAGTACCTCTACCTGGTCGTCAAGATGCTGTCGATGAACGGGGAGGCGTTCACCGTCGAGCAGGTGAGCCTGGTGCTGGGCAAGAACTACTTGCTGTCGTTTCAGGAGCAGGGCAAACCCGGCGACGTCTTCGACCCCATCCGAGCGCGCCTTCGGAACGGCGCGGGCCGCATCCGCACTCGCGGCCCCGATTTCCTCGCCTACAGTCTCATCGATGCGGTCGTCGACCAGTACTTCGTCATCCTGGAACGCCTGGGCGAGCGCATCGAGGCGCTGGAAGACGAGCTCCTGCACCACCCGAGCCCGATGACCTTAGGCGAGATCCACCGCCTGCGCCGCGAGGTCATTTTTCTGCGCCGTTCGGTGTGGCCGCTGCGCGAGGTCCTTAGCGGGCTCCGGCGCGGCGACTCGGCCCTGGTCCTGCCCGCGACCGGCGTCTACCTGCAGGACCTCTACGACCACACCATCCAGGTGATCGACACGGTCGAGACCCTGCGAGACATGCTCCAGGGCATGCTCGACACCTACCTCTCCAGCGTCAGCTACCGCATGAACGAGGTTATGAAGGTGCTCACCATCATCGCCACCGTGTTCATCCCCCTGACCTTCATCGTCGGGATCTACGGGATGAACTTCGACTACTTCCCCGAGTTGCACTGGCCTTGGGCCTATCCCATGCTGTGGGTGCTGATGATCGGGATCGCGGCCTTCATGATCGCCTTCTTCAAGCGCAGGAAGTGGATGTGACACGCCGCCCGTTCTCGAGCGCGGCCAATGTGCTATATTTTTGATAGTCCGGGGCAGGGCCCCACCCCCGACTCCTCGTATCTCCGCCGTCCCTATTGGCCCGCCGTCTATGATGGTAATCCCGGCAATCGACCTCAAGGACGGGAGGTGCGTGCGCCTGAAACAGGGGCGCATGGACCAGGAAACGAGTTATTCGGAGGACCCGGTGGCCGTGGCCCGCCAATGGGCCGAGGCCGGGGCGCGCCGGGTGCACCTGGTCGATCTCAACGGCGCCGGCTCCGGGCGGCCAGTCAACGGCCGGGTGATCCGCGAGATCTGCCGGGCCATCCCGGAGGTCCCGGTGCAGCTCGGCGGCGGGATCCGGGATGAAGACACCATCCAGGCGTATCTGGACGTCGGGGTCAGTTACGTCATCATCGGCACGAAGGCCGTAACCGCGCCGCATTTCGTCTCCGATGCGTGCCTGGAGTTTCCGGGGCACATCTACGTGGGTCTCGATGTCCGCGACGGCAGGCTCGCCATCGAGGGCTGGTCCAAGCTCTGCCATCACGACGCGACGGAGCTCGCCCGGCGCTTCGAGCAGGAGGGGGTGGCGGCCATCGTCTATACCGACATCCGCCGCGACGGCATGCTGAACGGCGTCAATGTCGAGGCCACCGTGGCCCTGGCACGGCAGCTCACCGTCCCCGTCATCGCCGCGGGCGGGATCACCAACCTCGACGACATCGAGGCCTTGTGCGCGGTCGCCCACGAGGGCATCGCGGGCGCCATCACCGGGCGCGCCCTCTACGAAGGCACCCTGGATCTCACCGCGGCCCAGCGCCTGGCCGATGCCGGGACCGCCGGCAGGGGCGCTTGATGGGCCTCGCCAAGCGCATCATCCCGTGTCTGGATGTCGATGCCGGGCGGGTGGTCAAGGGGGTCCGCTTCCTCGACATCCGGGACGCCGGGGACCCCACCGAGGTGGCCCGGCGCTACGACGAGCAAGGGGCCGATGAGCTGTGCTTCCTCGACATCACCGCGAGCCACGATGGCCGCGACACCATGGTCCCGGTGGTCGAGGCCGTGGCCGCGCAGGTGTTCATCCCGCTCACGGTCGGCGGCGGGATCCGCACGCTGCGAGATGTCCGGGTGCTATTGAACGCCGGGGCCGACAAGGTGAGCATCAACAGCGCCGCCGTGCAGGACCCGGGGCTCATCCGCGAGGCCTCCGGACGTTTCGGCGCGCAGTGCATCGTGGTCGCCATCGACGCCCGCCGGGTGGCAGGGGAACCGAGCCGATGGGAGGTGTATACCCATGGGGGCCGCCGGCCGACGGGCCGCGATGCCATCGACTGGGCCGTGGGGGTCGAGGCGTCGGGGGCCGGCGAGATCCTCTTGACCAGCATGGACCGGGACGGCACGCAGGACGGCTTCGACCTCGATCTCACCCGGTCCGTTGCCGAGGCGGTGGCCATCCCGGTCATCGCCTCCGGGGGGGTGGGCAACCTGGATCACCTGGTGGACGGGGTCCGCATTGGCAAGGCCGATGCCGTGCTCGCGGCCAGCATCTTCCACTTCGGCACCTACACGATCCCGGCGGCGAAAGCGCACCTGCGAGCCGCGGGCATCGAGGTGCGCCTGTGATCCCATCTGATAAGGGAGAGCGCAGGGAGCCGGCGTGGCTGGACCGGATCGCCTGGGATGCACAGGGGCTGGTGCCGGTCATCGCCCAGGAACAAGCGAGCGGCCGGGTGCTGATGCTGGCATGGATGGACCGCGAGGCCCTCCTCCGCACCGTGGATAGCCGGGAAGCGATCTATTGGTCGCGCTCGCGAGGACGGCTGTGGCAGAAGGGCGAGACCTCCGGCCACCTCCAGCGGGTCGTCGAGGTCCGGCTCGATTGTGATGGCGATGCGGTGCTCCTGGTGGTGACGCAGGCCGGCGGCATCGCCTGCCACACCGGACGCGAGAGCTGTTTCTTCGCGCGCCTCGAGGACGCCGGGTGGTCGGCCGCGGACCCGGTGCTGAAAGACCCGGGGGCGATCTACGGCGACGGTCGCCTCCCCCGTCGGACGAGGGACAATGGGCTGGGGACCCGACCTCCGTCTGCCGATCAAGCTTTGTTCTCCGCCGAAGCGCCTGGCCCCCACCCTAGCCCTCCCCCGCTCGCGCAGGGGAGGGAATCATCGGGCTCCCTCCCCTGTTCGCGCTTTTCGCGAACGGGGGAGGGTCGGGGTGGGGGCCAGGTCGGTCCAACCGTAGCCAGCTCCGAACCGGAAACCATCCTCACGCGCCTCGCCGCCGTGCTCGAGGCCCGCAAGCACGCCGATCCCGAGACCTCCTATGTCGCCGGACTGTACGCCAAGGGCCTGGACGCCATCCTGAAAAAACTCGGCGAGGAGGCCACCGAGACCCTCCTTGCCGCCAAGGGCGGGGATCGACGCGCACTGGTGTACGAGACCGCGGACTTGTGGTTTCATAGTCTCGTCACGCTGGCCGCGCTCGATCTCGGACCGGAGGCGGTCCTGGAGGAGTTGGCGCGACGCTTCGGCCTGTCGGGGATAGAGGAGAAGGCCCGTCGGGACCCATGACCATTCCAGCTACTACCGGCTCGTGAAGGCTCGCGATCCGTAGCCGGCGCATCAAATCGGGGGACGACGATGGGCATTGGTATCACCGAGTTGCTGGTCATCCTGGCGATCGTCGCCTTGTTGTTCGGCACCAAGAAGCTGCGCAGCATCGGCGGCGACCTCGGCACCGCCATCCAGAGCTTCCGCAAGGCCATGACCGACGCGGACGCACCCCCAAACCCTCCGGAAGACAGCGATCCGGTGCTCGGCGCGCCACGCAAAGACGGCGAGCCCTAGACTCGGCCGATGTTCGACATCGGTTTTTCGGAGCTGTGCCTGGTCGCGGTGATCGCGCTGCTCGTGGTCGGACCCAAGCGCCTGCCGGAGACGGTGCGCGTCTGGGGCCGCTGGACCGCGCGCGCCCGGCAGGCGATCCAGAGCCTGCAACGCGAGGTGGAACAGGAGCTGGATCTCGAAGAGGTACGGCGTATCGGCCAGGAGTACCGCCGCGATCGGTTCCCGAGCTCCGATAAGGCGGGTTCCGATAGGGCGCCCCGCCGCTCCGTTAGCGGTAGCTCCCATTCCGGTACGATCGGCTCGGGCCCCGAACCGGCCGCGGACCCCGTGGCGCCCTCCGCCGATGACCCCTCGATCCCCGATGTCCAAGGCGCCCCGGAAGGACCCAGAAGCTGACGACGAGCAGGGCGGGCAGAGCTTCATCTCCCACCTGGTCGAGCTGCGCGCGCGCCTCTTGCGTGCCATCGCCAGCGTGGTCGCGGTGTTCCTCGGCCTCTGCTATTTCGCGAACGACATCTACGCACTGATCGCCCGGCCGCTGCTCGCCCAGCTCCCCCAGGGCGCCTCCATGATCGCGACCGAGGTCGCATCGCCCTTCCTAGCACCCTTCAAGCTCACCTTGGTGGTGGCGGTGTTTCTGGCCATGCCCCATGTCCTCTATCAGGTCTGGGCGTTCGTGGCCCCGGGTCTCTACGCGCACGAGCGCCGCCTGGTCCTGCCGCTCCTCGCCGCCAGCACCTTGCTGTTCTACGCGGGCATGGCCTTCGCCTACTTCGCCGTGTTCCCGGTGCTGTTCGCGTTCTTCGCCGCGACCGCCCCCGAGGGCGTGGCGATCATGACCGACATCGGGCGCTACCTCGATTTCGTGCTAACCATCTTCTTCGCCTTCGGCGTCGCATTCCAAGTACCGATCCTCACCGTCGTCGCCGTCTACACCGGGATCACGACCCGCGAGGCGCTCTCCGCCAAGAGGCCCTATGTGATCGTCGCGGCCTTCGTGATCGGCATGGTGCTCACCCCCCCCGACGTGGTCTCCCAGACCCTCATGGCGGTGCCCATGTGGCTGCTCTTCGAGGTCGGGATGCTGGTCCTGGCCGTGACCGGCAGAAGGCACGAGGAGCGGGCCGCGAATGAGATCCCCGAGGGCTAGCCCGGTGCCGGCTATTCTCGATATTAGGGTGGCCGGTTCCCGCTCCTCGTTGGCCGGATTCCCGCCCCGGCGCCGGCGGCGCGACACGAGCCCTCGATTGGGCTACCGTATGGGGCACAGGAAGCCGAGGCCACGCCGGCAGGAGGTGGCCGGACGGCTTCCGCCGAGCGTTTCCCGCAAGCGATGGAACAGAGGAGGTCCCGAACATGAGACACGATCCGACGAGAGCCGCTCCGACCAAGACCGGTGCGATGAGGGCCGATTCGGCCAAGGGCGGTTCCGCCACCGGCAGGATAGGGGGTGCCTTGGCCGCGCTGGCGCTCGCAGCCCTGCTGGCCGCAGGGCCGGCCACCGCCCAGCTGGCCCGCCAGGTGGCCATCCTTCAATGCGCGGTCGTTTCCGATCCGCCGGGGAGTGCGCCCGAGATCCGGGTGATCGCGTTCAGCCGCAGCGGGACCGATGTTCCCAGTGTGCAGCTCGGCCGCGAATGCGCGCCCGGTCTCCTGGACCTCTTGTCCAGGAGGTTCGTGATCCGGAGCACGCTCGGTGACCAGGCGGCCGGCACGGTCCTCTACACCTTGACCAGACGCTGACGAGGGGCAGCGTCGCCGGCACTCGCATGCGCCGCTGCGCTCATGGACAGCCACCCCCGGCCCCCGTGATGACCGAGCCGAGTCCCACGGGGCAAGAGGCCCGCGAGCCCGCCGACGAATTCATCGCCGATCTACCCGACCTCGCGGTGTTGCGGGTCGGGGGGAAGGACGCGGCGGATTTTCTCGCCGGCCAGCTCACCAGCGACGTGCGCGCCTTGCGGCCCGGGCAGAGCCAACTGGCCGCCTGGTGTACCCCCAAGGGGCGGGTGATCGTGGTCTGCCGCGTCCTCTGCCTGGTCGATCAGCACCTCTTGATCGTCCCCGACGATCTGGCGGAAGACACGCTGACGAGACTCAAGCGCTATGTCCTCCGCTCACGGGTCGAGTTGTCGGATGAACGCGCGCGCCGGGTCACGATAGGCTGCGCGGGACCGGGGGTGGGCGCGGTCTTGCGCGAGCGCCTGGGCGCCTTGCCCGAGCGACGGGGCAGCCTCGTCGAAGTGGCGGGCTTTGTCGTCTTGGCCCTGGCCGGATACGGTCCGCGGTATCTCGTCTTGGGCGCAGCCGAGTCCGTACGAACCCTATGGGAGGCTGCGGTACCGGCTCTCGGCTCGGCGCCGGCATGGCGGGTCCTGGAGATCCTCTCCGGTGTCCCGGTGATCCATCGCGCGACCTCGGAGACCTATCTACCCCAGATGCTGAACCTCGAGGCCCTGGGCGGCCTTTCCTTTGAAAAGGGCTGCTACCCGGGACAGGAGGTCATCGCGAGGCTCAAGTATCGGGGCGAGATCAAGCGCCGGATGTTTCTGGCCGGTGCGAAGCTCGAGGGTGCAAAGGATGATGGCGTGCCCACGGCCGGACAACCACTGTTTCAGAGCCTCTGGGACGGTCCGCACAAGGCCGGCGAGGTGCTCGCCGCAGAGCGCCATCGAGATGGTGTCGCCCTGCTCGTCGTGATCGACATCACGGCGGCGGACTCGAGCCTCCATCTGGGCGATCCCGGCGGCCCCGTCTTGTCGCTCATGCCGCTGCCCTACGCCGTGCCGGGCTGAACGCCGCGGGATCTGAGATGGACAGTTTGGTGGGGTCCGTGGCGACGGGGAAAGACCGATCCCGACTGGTGGGGACGCGAGCTTAGGTGCTATTCTCCAAGATGGCAGCCGAGTAGGGCGGGGCGTGTGCCCGCTCCATCCGTGCCGGTACGCGAAAGTGGCGGAACTGGTAGACGCGCTGGTTTTAGGTGCCAGTGGGGCAACCCGTGAGAGTTCGAGTCTCTCCTTTCGCACCAGCTTCCCTTCGGTAAAGTGGGCTCCGCTCGTCGCGTAAGCGGTCGCGGGCGGCGCCGATCCCGCCAATCCATAGGCCGTGGCGCCGCATCGCTCTCGGGTGCAAGGGCGCCAAGGACAGATTTTTAGGTCTTTCTTTAGGCAAAGGTACTGAATCGATTACATGCAGGTCACTTTGGACACCGTGGGATCGCTTCGGCGGCGCTTGACCGTCCGCATCCCCGAAGAACACGTAGCGGCGGAGATCGAGCAGCGGCTCGCGAAGCTCTTGCGCACGGCCCGGATAGACGGCTTCCGGGTCGGTAAAGTGCCGCGCCGGCTAATAGAGCAGCGTTACGGCGCAGAGTTGCGGCGCGAGGTCGTGGGCGAAATGCTGCGCCAGAGCTATCGCGACGCGCTCCAGCAGGAACGCCTGCGCCCCGCCGGGGAGGCCCAGATCGAACCGCTCCCGGTGGAGACGGGCGAGGGCTTTGCCTACCACGCGACCTTCGAGGTCTATCCGGAGGTGCGGTTGACCCCTGTCGAGGCGCTCCACATCGAGGTCCCGCAATGTACCGTCGGGCTCGACGACCTCGATCGGGCCATGGAGCGTCTGCGCCATCGACACCGCCGCTTCAACCCCGTAGCCCGAGCGGCGCAGCACGGCGACCGAGTCGAGATCGATTACCAGGCGAGCGTCGACGGGCAGCGTTTCGAAGGCGGTGAAGCCCAGGGGATGAAGGTCGATCTGGGGGTCTCGCGCCTCCTCGACGGGTTTACGGAGGGCCTCTATGGCGCCCTGCCCGGCGAGGCGCGGACCCTGGACCTCAGGTTCCCTGACGATCATGTGAAACAGGCACTTGCCGGTCGCCCGGTGCAGTTCGCGGTGCTCATCAAGGCGATCTCGGAGCCGATCCTGCCCGCGCTCGACGATAACTTCGCACAGGAGCTGCGGATCGAACAGGGCGGGATCGAGCACCTGCGGGCGCGTGTGCTGAAGGACCTGGAACGTGAGCGCGACCACGCCATCCACGCGCTGGTGAAACGCGCCGTGCTACAGGCCCTGGCCGAAGCCCATCCCGTCGAGATCCCCGAGGCCTTGGTGCAGGACGAAGCCTTGCGGCTTAGCGAGGCGGCGCGCCAGGAGCTGCGCCTTCACGGCGTCGAGACCCCGGACGACCTAGCCGTCACACCCGCTGCCTTCCAGGGTGAGGCACGCCGGCGCATGGCCATCGCACTGGTGGTCGCGGAGGTCATTCGCAGCCAGGGGCTCAAGGCGGATCCGGCACGGGTTCGGGCGGCCATCGAAGGGATCGGGGCTGCCTACCAGGAGCCGGCCGCGGTCGTCAACTGGTATTATGCGGACCGTAGCCGCCTCGCTACCATAGAGGCCGCGGTCCTGGAAGACTCCGTGGTCGAGTGGGTGGTGGCCCGTGCCCAGGTACAGGCGCGGCCGATCACGTTTGACGCCTTGCTCAATCCGGGGCAGACTGAGCACGGACATGCTACGGCCCCGGGGCAGCCGTCTTTCGGGAAACCCCGTGGAAGATCGATTACCTGAGGAACCGATATGGCCACCCAGGGTTTGAACCTAGTCCCGATAGTCGTCGAACAATCGGCACGCGGGGAACGCGCGTACGATATCTATTCCCGGCTCCTCAAGGAGCGCGTGGTGTTTCTCGTCGGCGTGGTGAGCGACGACGTGGCCAACCTCATCGTGGCCCAGCTCTTGTTCCTGGAGTCCGAGAATCCGGACAAGGACATCCATTTCTATATCAACTCGCCGGGCGGACCGGTCAGCGCCGGGCTCGCGGTCTACGATACCATGCAGTTCATCAAGCCCGACGTCAGCACCATGTGCGTGGGTCAAGCCGCGAGCATGGGTGCCTTGCTGCTCGCCGGTGGGTCACGCGGGAAACGTCACTGCCTGCCGCACTCGCGGATCATGATCCATCAGCCGCTCGGGGGTTTTCAGGGGCAGGCGACCGACATCGACATCCATGCCCGCGAGATCCTGAAGGCCAGGGACAGGCTCAACGAGGTGCTGTCCCGGCATACCGGGCAGCCGCTCGCCAAGATCGCGACCGATACCGAACGCGATAACTTCATGGGAGCGGAAGAGGCCAGGGAGTACGGTATCATCGACGCGGTGCTGTACCGACGGGAACAGCGCCCGCAGATCGGATCATGACTTGCTGCGGGATCATAACTTGCAATCGGAGATCTCAAGGCCGCACCGCCCGATCCCCTTGTTCTTGAATCGTGCCTAGAGGTGGGACATGAGCGACAACAGACAGCAGAGAGGTGGTGATGGCGAACGCTTGCTGTACTGCTCATTCTGTGGCAAGAGCCAGCATGAGGTTCGAAAGCTCATCGCGGGACCGTCGGTATTCATCTGCGACGAATGCGTCGAGCTCTGCAACGACATCATTCGCGAGGAGATGCACGGGAAGTCCACCGGTAGCGCAGGCAAGAAACTGCCCACACCGCACCAGATCCGGCACATCCTCGATGAGTACGTGATCGGCCAGGACAGGGCCAAGAAGATCCTGTCCGTCGCCGTCTACAACCACTACAAGCGACTGACCACGCGCGCCAAACAGAGCGACGTCGAGCTGGCCAAGAGCAATGTCCTTCTGGTCGGTCCGACCGGCAGCGGCAAGACCCTCCTGGCGGAGACTCTGGCCCGGCTCCTCAACGTGCCGTTCACGATAGCCGACGCCACCACCCTGACCGAGGCCGGCTATGTCGGGGAGGATGTCGAGAACATCATCCAGAAACTCCTCCAAAAGTGCGACTACGACGTGGAGAAGGCCCAGACCGGCATCGTCTACATCGACGAGATCGACAAGATCTCCCGCAAATCGGACAACCCCTCGATCACGCGCGACGTCTCCGGGGAGGGGGTGCAGCAGGCCCTGTTGAAGCTGATCGAGGGGACCATCGCCTCGGTGCCTCCCCAGGGCGGCCGCAAACACCCCCAGCAGGAGTTCCTGCAGGTCAATACCGGCAACATCCTTTTCATCTGCGGGGGCGCTTTCTCGGGCCTCGAGAAGATCATCCGAGCGCGATCCGAGCGTGGAGGCATCGGGTTTTCCGCGGAGGTCAAGAGCAGGGACGACAAGAAGCGCACCAGTGAGTTGTTGCACCAGGTCGAGCCGGAGGATTTGATCAAATATGGCCTCATCCCGGAGTTCGTCGGCCGACTGCCGGTCATCGCCGTGCTCGACGAACTCGATGAGGCACAGCTCATCCAGATCCTCACCGAACCGAAGAACGCCATCACCAAGCAGTACGCGCGGCTCTTCGACATGGAAGGCTGTGAAATCGAGTTTCGCGACAATGCCTTGCGCGGTATCGCGCGCAAGGCGGTGGAGCGCAAGACTGGGGCTCGCGGTCTACGTTCCATCCTCGAGCATCACCTCCTGGACACGATGTACGAGCTACCCTCTCTGGGCACTGTGGTCAAGGTCGTGGTCGATGAAACGGTGATCAACGGCGAGTCCAAGCCCTTGTACCTTTACGAGGGAATGGACATGCCGAAGGTCGCGGCGGACTGATTGAAGCGCACCAGCACCGGCGGCACACGCGCATCGCCCGCCTGTGCACCGTTTGAAAACCGGCCATTGCACCCCATATGGGTGCCGAGGGGATGTCCGCCGTTCTTCGATCACATTGTCGATCCCCATTGGTCGATCCCCATTGGTCGATCCCCATTGGTCGATCCCCATTGGGTCGATCCATAAGTAAGGCACCGCAATGACTCAAAAGATCCTGGTCCCGGTATTGCCGCTGCGCGACGTGGTGGTGTATCCCCACATGGTGATCCCTTTGTTCGTCGGTCGGCAAAGATCGGTGCGGGCGCTCGACCAGGCCATGGCCGGGAACAAACAGATCCTGCTGGTGGCCCAGAAAAGCGCGTCGGAGGACAACCCCGGGGTGGATGATATCCATCGCATCGGTACGCTCGCCAACATCCTGCAGTTGCTGAAACTCCCGGACGGTACCGTCAAGGTATTGGTCGAGGGTGGCCGGCGTGCCCAGATCAAGGCCTTCGCGGCCGGCACCGACAGCTATGCCTCGGAGATCGAGCTGCTCGAATCGCCGGACGTGGACGAGCGCGAGGTCGAGGTGCTATCCCGGTCGGTGAAGGAGCAGTTCGAGCAATACGTCAAGCTCAACAAGAAGATCCCGGCGGAGATCGCCGCCACACTCACGGCCATCGACGATCCCGAGCGGCTGTGCGACACCATCGCGGCACACCTCGCGGTCAAGCTCGAAGAGAAACAAAAGCTGCTTGAGACCGTCGACGTGCGGGTCCGTTTGGAGCAACTACTGGGCGTGATCGAATCCGAGATCGACCTCTTGGCCGTCGAAAAACGCCTGCGCGGCCGTGTCAAACGCCAGATGGAGAAGAGCCAGCGCGAGTACTACTTGAACGAGCAGATGAAGGCCATCCAGAAGGAGCTCGGCGAGCTGGAAGAAGGAGGTAGCGAGCTCGACGAGCTGGCCAGGGCGGTGGACAAAGCGGGTATGCCGAAAGACGCCAAGAAACGGGCGCTCGCCGAGCTGCACAAGCTCAAGATGATGTCGCCGATGTCGGCCGAGGCCACCGTGGTGCGCAACTACGTTGACTGGATGGTCAACGTACCCTGGAAGAAGCGCAGCAAGATCAGCCGCGATCTGGCGCAGGCCGAGGCGATCCTGGAAGAGGATCACTATGGCCTGGAAAAGGTCAAGGAACGGATACTGGAGTATCTCGCGGTTCAGCAGCGGGTCAAGAAATCCAAGGGTCCCATCCTGTGTCTGGTCGGACCTCCCGGCGTCGGCAAGACCTCGCTCGGGCGCTCCATCGCGCGCGCCACCCACCGCACGTTCGTGCGCATGTCGCTCGGCGGGGTGCGCGACGAAGCCGAGATCCGCGGGCATCGCCGCACCTACGTGGGCTCGATGCCGGGCAAGATATTGCAAGTGATGGCCAAGGGCGGGACCAAGAACCCGCTCCTGCTCCTCGACGAGATCGATAAGATCTCGGCCGATTTCCGCGGCGATCCGGCCTCGGCCTTGCTCGAGGTCCTGGACCCGGAGCAGAACCACACCTTCAACGATCATTATCTCGAGGTGGATTACGACCTCTCCGAGGTGATGTTCGTGACCACCGCCAACACCCTGAACATCTCCCCGCCGCTGCTCGACCGCATGGAGGTGATCCGGATCCCGGGCTATACGGAGGACGAGAAGGTCAATATCGCGCAAAATTATTTGATACCGAAGCAGATCACCAGCAACGGCCTCAAGGATGGCGAGATCCACGTCGCGGAAGCGGCGATACGCGACATCATCCGCTATTACACCCGCGAGGCGGGCGTCCGCAACCTGGAGCGCGAGATCGCCAATATCTGCCGGAAAGTGGTCAAACAGGTGCTCCTCAAACCCGCTGAGCGGGCCGTGGGGATCACCCCACGGGGCCTGGAAAAGCTTTTGGGCGTCAAGCGCTTCCGCTTCGGGCTCGCCGAGGACGAAGACCGCGTGGGACAGGTGACGGGCCTGGCGTGGACCGAGGTCGGCGGGGATCTATTGACCATCGAGGCCGCGATCGTCCCCGGCAAGGGTCGCGAGACCTACACCGGGCAGCTCGGCGACGTCATGCAGGAATCCATCAAGGCGGCGATGACCGTGGTGCGGAGCCGCGCCAGGAGCCTCGGCATCGATCCGGCTTTCTACCGAAAGTACGACGTGCATTTCCATGTCCCCGAGGGGGCGACGCCCAAGGACGGCCCGAGTGCCGGGGTGGCGATGTGCACGGCGCTGGTATCGGCGCTGAGCGGGATCCGGGTGCGATCGAGCGTTGCGATGACGGGCGAGATCACGCTCAGGGGCGAGATCCTGCCCATCGGGGGGCTCAAGGAAAAGCTCCTGGCCGCGCTCCGCGGGGGCATAAAGACCGTGTTGATCCCCGCAGAGAATGAACGCGAGCTGGTCGAGATCCCCAAGAACATCCGGCAGCATCTCGATATTCGACCGGTCACCTGGATCGAAGAGGTATTGGCCTTAGCCCTACAGCGCGTGCCGGAGCCGGCGGCCAAGCCGGCAGCAGAACCCCACGACGCCCTGGTCCCCCCGGAGACGCCGGCAGCCGAGCCCGAAACGGACCAGATCCGGCATCACTGACCGATAGTGGCGACACGTTCCCCTCGACGCATTGAAACGATTACGCCGCTGGCCGACCCCGCAGCATCCGCGGCTCTCGGTCCATTGTTGTCAATATCGTTCGCTTGACGGGCGGCCGGCCTTTCGGTATAAAGACTCGCCGCGTTGCCCGTCGTCCTGCAGAGGTGTCTGCCTTGCGATCGGGTCTGAACATGAATCCGTCAGGTGACACCGGGGAGACAACACCATGAATAAAGCGGAGTTGATCGACGCCGTGGCCGGATCGGCAAATCTCACGAAGGTGGATGCCGGCAGGGCCGTCGACGCACTGGTAGATGTCATTGCCGGGGCGCTCAAGGGCGACGATGAGGTCATGCTCGCCGGGTTCGGCACCTTCACGGTGCGCAAACGGGCGGCGCGCTCGGGGCGTAACCCGAGGACAGGCGACATCATCTCGATCCCGGCTTCCAATCTCCCGGCCTTCAAACCTGGTAAGGCGTTGCGGGATGCCGTAAACTAGCCCGGGCTGCGGGTGGGTTGGGGTGCTTAGCTCAGTTGGGAGAGCGTCGCCCTTACAAGGCGAAGGTCGGGGGTTCAAGCCCCTCAGCACCCACCATTGCCCCCCTTGATGTAAACAGCTGATGTAGACAGCTGATGTAAACACCTTCGTGAACAGCGGAGTGGTAGTTCAGTTGGTTAGAATACCGGCCTGTCACGCCGGGGGTCGCGGGTTCGAGTCCCGTCCACTCCGCCATTACCTCACTCGCCACGCTGTCCCGCGTCCAGGCCCTCATGGTCGGCGATCCTAGCTGATCTCCCCCACCGCCGACCCGCCACACCCGATGTTACAGAGCCTCCGCGATCACGCCCAAGGGCTTCTCTTCTGGATCATCGCCATCCTGATCTGCATCCCGTTCGCGCTCGTGGGCGTCAACGAATACTTCACCGCCGCATCCCAGGTGGTCGTCGCGGAAATCAACGGCGACGAACTGGAGCTCAAGGAGTTTCAGCAGGGCTACCAGCGGTATCGCCAGCAACTGCAGTCGATGCTCGGCGGGCAGATCCCCGCGGCCTTAAATGAAGATCGTCTGAAAGAGCAGTCGCTGAACCAGATGGTCGCAGCGCTTCTGGAGCAACAGACCGCCGCACAGGCCGGGATGCGCGTCGGCGACCGGCAGGTCAGCAAGACGATCCAGTCCTTGCCCGCCTTTCAGCGCGACGGCAAGTTCGCCCGTGACCTCTACGAGCGTCAGATCGAGGCCAACGCCATGAGCCCGGCCGTATTCGAAGAAAAAGTACGGCGCGATCTCTTGACCGAGCAGCTTCGACAGGCCGTGGCGAACACCGCGTTCGTGAGCACGAAAGACGCGGATTGGGTGGCTGCCGGCGACGCAGAGAAACGCGCGATCGCCTATATCAACTTGTCGGCAGAGCCGGTCAAGGCAGCGCTCCAGATCAAGGATGAGGACGTCCTCGCCTATTATGAGAAACACCGGGATCGGTATATGAGCCCGGAGTTGGTCAAGATCCTCTACCTCGAGCTGTCGCTGACAGACATGGCCAAGGAAGTCGCGGTCGACGAGGACGCCGTCAAGACCTATTACGACGCTCATGCGGCGAATTTCACCGTCCCCGAACAGCGCAGGGCCCGGCATGTCCTGATCCAGCTCGCCAAAGACGCGTCGGCGAGCGACGAGGCGGCGGCGCGCACCCGCGCCCTGGAGATCCTGGGCCAGGCCAGGAACGGCCAGTCCTTCGAGACGCTCGCCAGGGAGCGTTCGGAAGACCTCGGGTCTAAGGCCCAGGGTGGCGATCTCGGGTTTTTCGGCCAGGGGGTCATGGACCCAGCCTTCGATAAAACCGTATTCGAGATGAAGCCGGGTGAGCTTTCCGAACCGGTGCGCAGCCGCTTCGGCTATCACATCATCCGCCTGGAGGAGATCAAGGCCGGCAGCACCAAGGGTTTCGATGAGGCCCGCGCCGACGTAGAAAAGGCCTATCGGCGCGAGCAGGCGGAGCGCCAGTTCTTCGATCAGGCGGAACAGCTCGCCACACTCACCTTCGAAAACCCGGATACCCTGGAGGTCGCCGCCAAGCAGCTCGGGTTGTCGGTACAAGAGAGCGATTTCTTTCCGCGCACCGGGGGCGCGGGGATCGCCGCGCAGGAAAAGGTGCTCGACGCGGCCTTCAGCCCGGAAGTCCTGGAGGAACGCGGGAATAGCGAGGTACTCGATCTCGGGGATGAGCGCGCGGTGGTGTTGCGGATCAAGGAACATCGGCCGGCCGAGCGACGGAAGCTCGAGGAGGTGCGCTCGGAGATCGTCTCCACCATCCAGTCCGAGAAGGCCAAGGCCATGACGGAGGAACGCGGTAAGGCCCTGCTCAAGCGCCTCCAGGACGGTGAAGATCGCGCCAAGCTAGCTGCCGCCGAGAAGCTCGAATGGAAAGACGTGCCCGATCTCGGTCGCCGAACGGATCAGGTGGATCCTGTGGTCAGGCACAGCGCCTTTCGCCTGCCGCGCCCCGCCGCGACCGGCCCGAGCTACGGTGGCGCGGCGTTGGATGGCGGAGACTATGCGCTCATCGCTGTCCTCGGCGTGACGGATGGGGATCCGGCCAAGCTGACCGACAAGGAGCGGCAGGACACCCGGGAGCGCCTGCAGCGCGCCGCGAGCGACGCCGCGTGGCAGGATTTCATCGCCGGCCTGCGCGCGAATGCCGACATCGAGATCTTCAAGGACAAACTGTGAGGCACGTCATCGGCCACCCACCGACCGAGATCGATATCGATATCGATATCGATAAGGCGACCTCCCGGCCCCCGACTCGTGACCCATTGCGTGACTCCGGGTGTGCGAGGCACGCTGAAGAAAAACGCCGCCGGCCCTTTCGGTTCAGGTTGCCGCCAATGTGTGCTACCTTACGCGCCGCGAGACAGTTAGCCAGTAGAGCCACAGGAGGGAAAATGAGAACTTATATTCGGTGGGCGTTGGTAGGCAGTATCGGCCTGGCCTTGGCGGCCTGCGGCGAGGGCGGCGGCACGAGTGCGTCGAGTGCCGACGCCTTCAAGCTCACGGGCGTGTGGGAAGGCGAATTTCCCGACAAGACCGATGCCGCGGGGACATTGAAGGGCAAGGGCAAGGTGACTTTCTCGGACAGTGGCTATATCTATTCCTGGTACAAGAAGCTCGTCGGCCCGGACAACGCCACCGTCTATGATTGGACCGAGACCGCGCGGGAGACCGGCAGTGCCTCCTTCGCGCCGGACTATATGGAGTGGACCGCCGATTCCTTCGGCGAGGCCGAGTTCAACGACGGCACCAAAACCTGGAGCAATGTCGCAATGAAGTCGTCGAAGAACGATTATGCGATCCAGTACACGGTGGACGGCAACAAGTTGACGCTCAAGGAGGACATCAACCTGGATGGCGACTTCGACGATGTCTTCGAGTCCCCGGAAAGCCTGACCTACACCAAGGTCAACTGACGGGCTCGAAGGGCCTCCCTTGTGAAGAACCTGTAATGTCTTCGTAGGGGCGACCCTCGTGGTCGCCCTTTGGGGCAGGCACTTTGGGGGCAGGCTTTGGGGCAGGCACAAGGCTTGCCAATACCTATCATCCCCGGCGCACGGATCAGGCGCGTTCAGGCCGCGGCGAGCACGGGTGTGTCCGTCTCCGCATCCATCGGTTCCTCGCTCCAGGTCAGGGTATGGAGCAGGCACAGCGTCTCCGGGTCGGAGATGAGCCAGCGTTTCTCACCTTGTGTGAGGCTCTCGGGACCGTCTTCCAAGAGCTGGTAGATGAGCATGCGCAGGCGATAGCGCTGGCGCTTGCCGAGCCGCCGCTCGGGGAGCAACGACAGGTGCAAGGCATTGACCGCGGGCTCGATGAGCACGCGTTTGGTGCCCGGGCGACCCGCCCCGGCGGGGGCCAGGGCGCCGATGTGTCGGAGCACACGCGCCGATACCGCCGGCGGGTGGCTCTCGACCGGCGTCACGAACAACCCACGCTCCAACGCCCAGCGGCCCACCGCCACGCGGCTCGAATACATCGACAAGGGTATCGAGAGCCAGAGACCCGCCAGGACCGGGGTCAACCACCAGAACAGCTCCGGGATCCACAGGAAACTCACGGCACCGGCCACGATCCCGAGGCCCGTCTGGCCACCATGGGCGCGGGCCGCATCTCGGAGGCCCAGCGCGTGGTCCCCGCGTTGCTGGGCCGGCCAGCCGATGCTGCGTCTCAAGAGGATCGCGAGCACGAACTTGCTCTGATAAAGCATGAGGATGGGGGCGGTCAGGGCGGAGAACAGCGTCTCCAGCAGCACCCCGATGCCGAGCCTGGTGTAGCCCCCGTAGCCGCGCGTCAGCGCCGGGCGTCCAAACGCGAGCAGGAGCCCGAACAGCTTGGGGAGAAACAGCATCGTCAGGGTTACGGCCATGACCGTGGTCATCTCGACGACATAGGACTCCGGCCACACCGGGAACAGGTTGTCGCCGAAGAAATAGACCGGTTCGGTCTGCGCCTGCACATAGGCCTCGACCCCGGTTATCAAGAGGAACAGGCACCAGAGTGGCGAGGACAGGTAGGACATCAATCCCATCACGAGGTGCAAGCGGCTCATGGCCTTGAAGCCGCGCGCGAACAAGAGCCGCAGATGCTGGAGGTTGCCCTGGCACCAGCGCCGGTCGCGCTTGGCATAGTCGATGAGGGTCGGAGGCAGTTCCTCGAAGCTCCCAGAGAGATCCGGGGCGAGCCACAGCTCGTAGCCGGCGCGACGGAGGAGCGCGGCCTCGACGAAGTCGTGACTCATGACCTCGCCGCCGAACGGTTCGCGCCCCGGCAGGCGTGGCAGACCGCAATGTCGGGCGAAGGCCGAAACGCGGATGATGGCGTTGTGGCCCCAGGAGTTACCGTCGGCCATCTGCCAAAACGCCAGCCCGTGGCTGAACATCGGGCCGTACAGGCTGGCCGCGAACTGGAGGATGCGGGCGAACAGCGATTCGCGGTGGATGGGGAGCGGCGGTGACTGCACCAAAGCCCCGCGCTCGTTGGCCTCCATGAGGCCCACCATCCTGGTCACGGTCTCTGCCTCCATCAGGCTGTCGGCGTCCAGGACCACCATATAGCGATAACGTCCGCCCCAACGGCGGACGAATTCCGCGATATTGCCGGCCTTCTTGGCGCTGTTGTCCTCGCGATTGCGGTAGAAGATCCGGCCGTGAGCATTCAGATCGCGGGTCGTCTGGTACCACAGGACCTCCTCTTCGACCCAGGTATCGGGGTCGCGCGTGTCGCTCAACACGAAGAACTCGAAGTACTGCAAGAGCCCGGTCTCGCGCAAGGCTTCGTACATGGCCCGGATCCCGGCAAAGACGCGCACCGGATCCTCGTTGTAGGCGGGCATGACGAGGGCCGTTCGCAGCCCCGGGTCCCACTGGGAGGGCGGCCTGGCCGTTCGCCCGGCCGAATCGATGGACTTGGGGTCGCCTCCACGAAGCAACACGGCGAGGCCCATGCCGGCGGTCCAGAACGCGGCGCTGATCCACACGATCAGGAGCGTGTAGAGGACCAGCAGGAGCAGCTCGAGCGGCGTGATCCCATGCTTCTGAAACACGCTCGTGAGCAGGCCCACCGCCATCAGGGTGGTCATCCCCACCAGCATGAAGTACAGCGCCCGCCGCAGCACCGGCCAAGTCGCGCCAATGGGGCCGGGACCCATCGCCGGGCCGCCCCCGCGCCACGGCCCCGATCCGATACCGAGGTCCTGCTCCGGCACCTCCATGGGCGCCTCATCCGGCGTCGCCGGCACGTGGGATCGCTCGTGGGCGCTCCGCAAGGCCTCGCTCGCACGCGTCGGACCGCGCCCTTCGCCGGCCTCGGCCAGAAGCGCCGCACGCGCCCGTGCGAGTTGCTGGGGGCTCGGGTTTTTCGGCAACCCGAAAACGCGCGTGAGCCACTCGTCGTGGCGCCGGCGCGCCTCCTCGATGGCACGGCGACCGAGCTCATCGGGCCGGCGCGCCGCCCGTAGGCGCGCGCGCTCCACGCTCTGTGCGGCGAGCGCCTCACACTCCGCGGCGTCTCCGTGACCGAGTTGTCGAAGATAGGACACGACACGCCTGTGCGCGTCTGCCGGATCGGGCTGAGTATGGGGGCGCGCCGCCGGCTCCCCGGTCTCCCTGACCTCCAGGGCCATCGGATCGCTCATCACGGCGTGGGCAACTGATAGGTCCAGGTCTCGGTCAAGACCTCGGCCCCGAGCCTCAAGACTGCCCGCAGGTTCACCGGATCGGGGGTGGCTACCCGCGCAAAGTCGAATACGATCCGCCATTCCGCGGTCAAGGGGTTCTTCTGGACGGCGACTCGTCCGGGCTCCCCGGCGGAGGCGGTGACCAGCGCCTCCAGCGGCGCCTCCGAACCGATCGCGGACAGGGTGTCGCTCGCGAAATCCACCACGAACCTTCGTTGCGCGCTCACCTTCGCATCGGGGCCGCCGGCCCCGACTCGAGTCGCCACCGTGCTTCCCGATTGGCCCTGGCCGGGGTCGTCGAGCGTGAAATGGAGCCGATACTCGAAGGTCCAGTCCTGGCCCGCGGCGGTGGCGCGCTCCGGGACCCAGAAGGCCACGATGTTGTCGTACTTGTCCGCATCGCTCGGGATCTCGATGAGATACACCGATCCCGGACCCCAGACACCCATGGGCTCGACCCAGGCACTGGGACGCAAGTGGTAGACGGCCTCGAGGTCCTGGTAGTGATCGTATTCCCGGTCGCGCTGCATGAGGCCGTACCCGCGGATGTCCCGGCCGTCGAACACGCTCACGGCCAGTCGCAACGGGTTCTGCAGGGGCCGCCACACCCGCTCCCCCTGGTCGGTCGAGAGCAAGAGGCCATCGGAATCATGGACCTCGGGACGGTAATCATCGACGAAGCGATCGGTGTTCTCGCCGTGGAAGAACATGCTGGTGAGGGGGGCGACACCCAGGCGCTCGACCGCCCGACGCAAGTACAGGTGGCACTTGACCTCGACCACCAGGTCGCGCCCGGGGCGCAGGACGAAGCGATAGGCCCCGGCGACGCTCGGACCGTCCATGAGGCCGTAGGCCGTCAAGGCCGTGGCTCCCGCCACCGGTTTCTCGATCCAGAACGCCTTGAATACGGGGAACTCCTCGGCCTTCGGCAAGCCGGTGTCGATGGCCAGCCCACGGGCCGAGATCCCGTAGGTCTGCCCCGTCCCGATGCCGCGGAAGTAACTGGCCCCGTGGAACGCGGCGATCTCGTCGTAATGCCCGTCCCGGTGCAGGGGATAAAAGAGCCGTATGCCGGCGAATCCCAGATCGGCCGGCGGGTCGGGGAAGACCATGCCGCCGTAGTCGAAGTGCTGGGGCGAGAACGGGACAGTCTGCACCTGGCCCGCATCGACGATGTGGACCTGCACGCGGTCCCTGTATAAAAATCCGCGATGGAAGAACTGCACGCGGAACGGGAGCCTTTCGACGCCCCAAAGGCTGTGCTCGGGCCGGTAATGGATGTCATGGTACTGTTCGTAGCTGAGCCCAGCGAGCTGGTCCGGCAGTCCACCCTGGTCCGGGACGTGCGGCTGTGTGGCAAGCCCTTGCGCGATGCGCTCGATCACGGCGAAATCGAACGCACCCGCCGGCCCTTCCTGAGCAAAGGTCGTGGCCCAGACGAGGTCCAGCGCCAGGGCGCATAGATAGGGCAAGGAGGCTCGTGGAATCAATGTCGAGCTCGGGGTCTTCGGTGGGGAGGATGGCCTTTGGAAGGATATACGAAACGCGCAGTGCAACCTATATGCGCGCTTTCCCGGCGGCGAGGGGCACAGTTCACAGCCGTTCTGTGATTTCGTTCACAGTCGCGCCGGCCGTGGGACTCTAGGCTACCCACCAAGCGCCGGAGCCCGGCTCACAGCGAGTGCGGGCGGCGACGGAGGAACAATGGACCACCTTGCGAGAGACATCCTGAGCGTTAACGAAGAGATCGCCGGCCTTCATGCCACCGTGGCCGGCGGGGCCGACGGCGCCCACGAGATGATCTGGGGCAGCCCCGAGATGGGTGCCGTCCTGGATCTCGTCGGAAAGGTCGCGCGCCGCCCGGCCACCGTACTGCTCATGGGCGAGACCGGGACGGGCAAGTCGATGCTGGCGCACGCCATCCATCGGGGCAGCCCGCGCCGCGCGCGGCCCTTCATCGCGCAGAACTGCGGGGCGCTGCCCGAGGGCCTGTGCGAGAGCGAGCTGTTCGGCTATCGGCGCGGGGCCTTCTCGGGGGCCGTACAGGACCGCCAGGGGCTCTTTGAGGCCGTCGATGGGGGCACGATCTTCCTCGATGAGGTGAGTGAATTGAGCCCCGCCATGCAGGTCAAGCTCCTGCAGGTGCTTCAAGACGGCAGCTTCCGGCGCGTGGGCGACACCAAGAGCCGACGCGTGGACGTGCGGGTTATTTCGGCCACCAACAAAAACCTGGCGGCGGAGGTCGAAGCGGGTCGCTTCCGGGCGGACCTCTACTACCGGTTGAATGTCATCCCGATCCTGATCCCACCCTTGCGCGCCCGACGAGAGGATATCCCCGCCCTCGCTCGGCACTTCCTCGAAAAGCACCGCGAGCGGCTCAATCCGCTGATCGACGGCATCGCGCCGGAGGCGATGCAGGCCCTGTGTGCATACGACTATCCGGGAAACGTGCGGGAGCTCGAGAACCTGATCGAGCGGTCTCTGGTCATGAGCCCGGGCCCGGCGCTCGAGATCGGGACAACAGCTTTAGGCATGGAGCCACGCGTCATGGGACACCACACCCGCGAGCCCATCCCGGCGCGCATCGGGAGTCCCTTCCCGCCGACCGGAACCACAGCTCCGGCCCCCGGAGCAGTGGTCCCATTGCGCCGACCGCGGCGCTGCCGCGCTGGCGCCTATGCCGCCCTCGGTACGGCTGTCGGCCCCGGCAACTGACACCGCCCCGCGCCCGCATGGGTCGCCTTAGTTAATTAGATACTTGTGTCGTAAATGTCGAACAACACCACTCATGCAAGTCCTGATTCACATGTAAAGTCAATAAGCTGCAAGCGCCAGGCTATTCCCTCCCCTGCGAAGCGGGGGAGGGTCAGGGTGGGGGCCAGGCGCGTCAGGCGGAGACGAGTCTTGGTCAGCGGCGGAAAGGCTTGGCCCCCACCCTACCCTCCCCCGTCCGCAGAAAGCGCGGACAGGGGAGGGGCCTCCGCATTCCCTCCCCTGCGTAGCAGCGGACGGTCAGGGTAGGGGTCGAGCGGCGCGGTTCGGATAGGCTCGACCCCCATCCTACCCCCCTTACGAGGGGGAAGGGACGATAAATTTCAAATGTCTTTGGCTAGTCCTCTGGCGATACGTGTGAGAAATCCCATAGCGTCCCCTCCCAATTCCGGATGCGGCCGTTGTCACCACACTGCGGACAGCACCAGACGATCTCCCCTGTGTCCGGGTTGAGCACCGACCCGATTTCCCCCGGGCATCGCTTACGATTCGGTTTCCGACGGCACCGTGCCTTGGGGAAAAAAGTCTCGCCACCGATGTCAGCGGTAATTTCTTGGACGATGGCCGCAAGGTGCTGAGCCAGCCGTCGCGCGGAACCAGACGGGGGCGCGATCGAGCCATCCGGATTGAGGACATGCCGCAAGTCGGTGATGTAGATATTTGACACGACCTTCAGCCGTCCGCACTGACCCGATCGCCAAAGGCGGCTCGAAGGGCGGTTCGGCTCTCACTTTTCCCGGCATAGTACCAACAGCCGGAAATGTTGCAAGCACTTTGTCGCGCACAAACAGCAGCTTTCCGCATATTACCGCACGTCTTGGCAACTACTTCGAACTCAGACGCTCGCGATCTCGCGCTGAGTTCTCCCTTCGCTCGCGACGGTTCTTCATAACCTCTCAGTCTTCCAGAAAGCCGGGAAGCACGGGACCGCCGTTTCGGCCGGTTGCCCGGATCTCGAGCAACGAGTCCACGGCCTGTCCATTACGCTGGGTAACGGAGTGCTCGTTGCCCGGGTGCCCGTTTGGAACGAAGATCTGCGGATGATCGAACGGCGCCGCCGCGATGCGGACCCGCTCGTCCGTGAGCGACTCGAGGAA
>JBOIDR010000018.1:0-46229 GCA_050740695.1 Gammaproteobacteria bacterium
ACAACCAAGGTCTTCACTACAGCCACTTTTCGTCGATTTGTTGCGCTGCTGGATTCACAAAACAAATAGTTACAAATGGCGACGTCGCCCCAAAGCCGGAAAACGAGGCCGAATCGGCTAAGTCGGGTTAGCTTATCTTCAGTGGGATCCCGGCGACGCTGAAGCTCGATCGACGGTGAACGAGTTACTTTACACGGCGTGGGACACCATTGCCCCTATGCTGAAATCCTATCCGGACGGACATCTGCTCGACCTTGTGGTTGAGGCAGCTCTCACGGAAGTGTGCGAGGCATGGCTCTGCCCGGTCACTCGGCGCATCCTAGACACGACCCTCGACGGAATCACGCCCTACCTGCCCCATACGCTTGACCCGAGCCTGAGCCGGTGTCGAGCCATTGAAATGCCGAAGCTTCCGAAAGCATATTGGCAGGAAGCTCGCGGCCAACGCGCTTCAGTCGACGAGATAACGCACTGGCTCGAACACGATCCACACGTTCACCAAGCACGCGAGCTGGGAATCTGGACCGAGTTCAGCGATCGCATCGCAAGCTTCGCCCCGTATTTCCGCGTGGTGGAACATTCCGCCCAGCAAAGCGGTGCACTCCTACGCAGCGACGAGGCACGTTTCAAGGCCGGAAAGGTAAACGTGTTGAGCTGTTCGACCACCATGGAGATGGGCGTGGACATCGGGGGATTGGCCGTGGTCGCTATGAATAACCCACCGCCAAGCCCCGCCAACTTCCTGCAACGCGCGGGGCGGGCTGGGCGACGCGCGGAAAGCACGGCGACAAGTCTTACCTTGTGCAAGAGTACGCCGCATGGAGAAGCCGTGTTTCGAAATCCGCTCTGGCCGTTTACCACGCCGCTTTTCATACCACGCGTGTCGCTGCATAGCGAGCGCATCGTCCAGCGACACGCTAATGCCGTTGCGCTTACGCGCTTTCTCGCGCTCCGGGCCGCAAACAGCCAAGCGCATCGCCTTACAACGGGTTGGTTCTTCGAGCGCGAAGCCCAAGAGGGACCCTCACCTACGGAACGGTTCCGGGATTGGTGTCAGAACAGCGTTGAAATCGCGGCGGATGAGGTAAGCGGCTTGGTTGCGACGCTTGTACGCCGCACCGCCTTCGATGGGGTAGAGGCAGTCCCCCTGCTCGGAGAAACGGCGACTCAGCTAGACTGCCTAATTGACCGATGGACAGAAGAACGTGACGCCTTGCTCGCCGCTCATCAATTGGTCGGCGCCGACACGACCGGCGCTCACAAACGCCCTGCTTCGCTCGCCATCGAGCGACAACTAGAACGCCTAAGGGGCGAATACTTGCTCGGCGAGCTTGCTGCAAAGGCGTTGTTGCCTGGTTATGGCTTTCCAACCAATGTCGTCTGTTTCGTTCCAACTACCGCCGCTGAGCTACTCAGGAGGCGGCAGAGGCACACCGAACCTGGAGACGGCGCTAGCACCTATGGGCGCGAGGACAGCTTTGCCATTCGCCGCGGCTATCCCTCCCGCGATCTCGCAACCGCGATCCGGGAGTACGCGCCGGGAGCTGAAGTCATTATCGACGGACGAGTCTATCGTTCCGATGGAGTAACACTCAACTGGCACCTGCCTCCGGGCGACCACGAAGGCCACGAGGTTCAGGCTTTCCGTTGGGTGTGGCACTGCAGGTCGTGTGGTGCGACAGGAACTCGCCCGTCGCGGGTCAGCGCCTGCCCCGCCCGCGACTGCCGTTCCGAGAACCTAGTCCAGCACGAATACCTTCGACCAGCAGGGTTCGCTGTCGATATTCGATACGAGCCGCACAACGATATCAGCTCCCCGACGTACGTTCCGATCCGCGATGCGTTTATCACAGTAACGGGGGCGCCCTGGCTGAGTCTGCCCCAAGTGGAGTTTGGCCGTTATCGTTATAGCGCCGACGGACATGTATTTCACTGGAAGACCGGTCTACATGGTTATGGCTACGCCGTCTGCTTGCGGTGTGGGCGCGCGAACTCCGAGATCACGGCCGATCAGCCGGAGTTGCCGCCGAGGATGGGGAATCATAGCCGGCTGCGCGGCGGCCGCGCCGATTCCGGGAGTGACACGCGTTGCACCGGTAACGACGAGGTCTGGGCGATAAAGCGGCGCGTATGGCTGGGGGTAGAATCGTTTACCGACGTTTTCGAGCTACAGATCATCGACCCGGATCTTGGCCGCGCGGTCCCAGACAAGATGACCGCTTACTCGGTTGCGGTCGCATTAACACAGGCGCTTGCTGAGAAGCTGGGCGTAAGTGACCGGGAAATCGGCTGTGCAACGACGCAGTCAAAAACCCAGACGGGCGCCGTTACCTGGTCGATTTTCCTATATGACACCGCCGTGGGAGGCGCGGGCTACGTATCAAACGCAGCACAAGCGCTGCCGTCTCTTCTGCGGCACGCTCGTGACATCCTCCAGTGTGCTCGGGAGTGCGACAAGGCCTGCCACACATGTTTACTCACGTTCGACACGGAGCACCACATCGATGACCTCGATCGACGGGCGGCGCTTCGATTTTCTAACACCAATCCTTCTGAATAGCATGGACCTCCCCGCCGAGCTGAAATTTTTCGGACGAGACTCGCGGCTTGAGTTCGAGGCAATTGCCAACGCGATTCGGCGGGAGGTCCAGCATCCCGATGTCGATGAGCTTCGTCTCTACCTAGGCGGGCAAGCGGCTCTCTGGGACATCGTCGACTGGCCCTTGCGGGATGACGTGTTGCGGTGGGTAGGCAAAGGACTGCGAATGCGGCTGTGCATCGTTGAGGGAGTGCTGCCTTCGTTGGAGACAGCCGCGAGGAACACCCTGGCCGGTATGGTAGAGATTTCCGATGTAGAGGTCCGTAGTGTTCCGGAGCGAACCGTAGGAGCGTCGTATCGTGGCCGGCTGCTCGCCGAGGTCGGCTCGGTACAACGGTCCATCCGGTGGGCAGTCAGTGCAGACACCTCATGTGCTCCGGGACCTAGTTGGGGCAGGTACGTCGTGGGTGAACGGTGCGTGCGATACTCCAGAAATCACCCCTTGCCCCCGTTGCCGGGCGCAGCACTTGAGCCCAGCGTCCTCCGCCAGAGTCACGAAGGAACCGTAAACGAGATCCAGATTCGACGAGAGCTTGATGGTCCGGCGGGCCAATTCGGCCGTCGGTTTTGGGAGCGGCTACTAGCGCAATCGCCAATGTTAGCGAGCGCGCTTTCCAGTGGCCATGAACTTGCCGAGGTGCGTTATGCGGATCGATACCTTCGCTCGCCCATTGCCATCCGGCTGCTCGTAAGTGTAATCGGAGCGCTTTCTCCTGAATTGGGCGTAAGTGAAGGCACGATCGTGACCGTGCTCACGGCGCGGCTCGACCATGGTATTGGCCGCTCACCCAGTCGCGTATCACATGACTGGCAACAAGATGGCGACCGTCGGCAGGTTTTCGACGTTGTCGTTAGCCGCATGCGTCTTGAGGCGACCCTTCGCGGGTCGGAGCGACGCGACCTTCCTCATGCACGAGAGCTGACGCTCAGATGGCGCGACGGTCGGTCTTGCACACTGCGGCTCGATCAAGGCTTCGGTTACTGGTGCTCGCCAGCGAATTCGCCCTTTCCGTTCGATCGATTGCCGGCGCAGCAGGCGGAAGCGCTATTGCAAATGGTGCTCACCGTCCAAGCACAAAGCCCCAAGCACCCGACCATCGTGTACGTGGGCTCGATCCAAGGATAGCGTTATGCACGAAGCACCCGCTGTGGGATCAATCGCGCCGCCGGGCGGGACTCACCGGCGGAACCACTGGGGCGGAGCAGCATCGAAGTAAGCAACTCTTGGATCGGCGGAGGAGGACATATGAGCAGCTTTCGGATGAACCGGCGTGAATTCATCGGTGCGATCGGCGCGGCCGCCTTCGCGGCGGTTGTTGCGAATACCCGAGCGGCAGAGAGTCCGTCGCTCACCCCGTCCGGCATGCAGAAGCGCGCGATCCCTAGTAGCGGCGAACAGCTGCCGGTGATCGGCATGGGCACGTCGGGCACTTTCGACGTCGGCGCCACCGAGGCCGAGCGCGCGCCCCTGGTCGAGGTGCTTCGCCTGCTGTTCGACGGCGGCGGCAGCCTCATCGATACCGCGCCCAGCTACGGCCGCGCAGAGACCGTGATCGGCGATCTGCTGCAGCAGGGCGGTTGGCGCCAACGCGCCTTCCTCGCCACCAAGATTTCCGCGGGTGCAGGCGCGGGCGCGCGCACGCAGTGGAACGGTTCGCTGGCACGCCTGCGCAGCGACAAGGTCGATCTCCTCCAGGTGCATAACCTGGTCGATTGGCGCGAGAACCTGGCGTTCCTGCGCGAGTTGAAGCAGGCCGGGCAGGTACGCTACGTCGGCGTCACGCATTATCTGGATCACGCCCACGACGAGCTCGCCCGGATCGTCCGGGCCGAGCGCATCGATTTCGTCCAGCTGAATTACTCCGCCGCAACGCGCTCCGCCGAAAAGCGGCTACTGCCGCTGTGCAAGGAGCGCGGGGTCGCCGTGCTGGTCAACCGTGCCTTCGAGGACGGCCGACTGTTCGATACGGTGCATGGGCGAGAAGTGCCCGCCTGGGCCGCCGAGATCGATTGCCGATCCTGGGCTCAGCTGTTCCTCAAGTTCGTGTTGGCGAATCCCGCGGTGACCGCGGTCATCCCGGCGACTTCCAAGGCCCGGCACATGCTCGACAACCTCGGCGCCGGCTTGGGCACGGTCGCCGATGCCAAGTATCAGGATCGGATCGCGGCACTGGTGTCCTGAGGATGACTCAGGATGCGGATGATCCGAGACGCCGGTATTCGCCGCCAACGGAATTCCTGCATCGCCTGCTCAAAGCCGATCGTGGCGAGCTGTCGGCCGTCGTTGCCGGCTTCGGCGTGTTCTTCTGCCTGTTCTCCGGATACTCCATGCTGCGGCCCCTGCGCGAAACCATGGGCATCACCGGCGGCGTGCAGAACCTGCAATGGCTGTTCACCGCGACCTTTCTGACGATGCTGCTGGCGGTGCCGGCCTATGGCGCGCTCACCGCGGCCGTGCCGCGTGCGCGGCTCATTCCCTGGGTCTACGCGTTCTTCATCGCCAACCTGCTGGCGTTCACCGCCGGTTTCCGCGCCCATCCTGAAAGCGTCTGGCTGGCGCGCGTGTTCTACGTCTGGTTGTCGGTATTCAACCTCTGCGTCATCTCGGTCGCCTGGAGCCTGATGGCGGACGTATTCCGGCCGGCGCAGGCTCGGCGCCTGTTCGCCTTGATCGCGGCCGGCGCCAGTGCCGGCGGACTCCTCGGCCCGATGCTCGCGGGCCTGCTTGTCGGGATCATCGGTCATGCGGGGCTCGGCCTGCTGGCCGCCGGACTTCTGGGCCTCTGCTTGCTCGGTGTCGGCGTTCTGCTGCGCTGGCGTGCACGCGCCGGCGCCGGAATGGGATTGGGTACCGAGGACCCAGAGCGGCCGATTGGCGGGGGTATCTTCGCCGGCTTGTCGCACATCGCGCGGTCGCCGTACCTGCTGGGCATCAGCGCCTTCGTCGTGCTGCTCGCGACCGCCAGCACCTTCCTGTATTTCGAACAGGCACGTCTGGTCGCGGAGATCTTTCCGGATCGCATGCGCCAGACCCAGGTGTTCAGCGCACTGGACGCGGTGGTCCAAGCGCTCACCATTTTCACGCAGATCTTCCTCACTGGCCGTCTGGCCGCGCGTCGTGGCGTCACTGTACTGTTAACGGCGGTGCCCGTCGTGATCACCGGCGGACTGCTGTTCCTCGCCTTTATGCCGGTGTTCGGCGTGCTCGCGGCGGTGATGGTGCTGCGCCGGGTCGGAGAGTACGCGCTGGTCAGGCCAGGCCGGGAAATGCTGTTCACCCTCGTCGATGCGGAAACCAAATACAAGGCGAAGAACGTCATCGACACGGTGGTCTATCGCGGCGGCGACGCGGTCAGCGGCTGGGTCAAAGCTGGAATCGACGGACTCGGCTTCGGCGCCTGGCTCGTCGCGCTCGTCGGCGGGGCCCTGGCAGCGGTCTGGGCCGGCGTCGGCTATTGGCTAGGCCGCTCGCACGATGCGAAGCAGCAGGGGGGCTTTTGCACGCCTGTGTAAAGCAAAAAACCCGGCATTTTGGTCGGTCCCCATCGCGGGCGACTATGGGAGCCTGGGCCTGACGGGGAAGTCGTCCATCTCACCGCCCCACTCGAAGACCGAACGGCCCTGCTCGGAGGCCTCCGGACGGTGTCGCGGGATTTCTGTTAGCCCCTGCTCCCGAGCATCGGGCGTCTTACCCAACCCGGGCGACATCCAAATCCAAACTTCTTGCGTAGTGAGAAGCATGACGGCGAGAAGGAACACCCCCGGTGGCCCAAGCATCGATTGACGAAGAGAAGGGGACCGTGGTGCGGTTCTCCGGTGCGCGCGCCCGAACCTCGGCCCTGGACGCTTACAATCGGCCCATGCAAGAGGGTACAGGCCAGCGGGAAGCGGCCTCGGACACGGTGGCCTTCGATCCCGACGAAGTGGCGCTGCGGGCGTTGATCTCGGCCATTGGCGGCCGCGACGAGAGCGCGTTGACCGCGCTCTACGACGCGACCGCGAGCCGGGTGATGGCGCTGGCCCTGCGCTTCACCGGCCAGCACGAGACGGCGGAGGAGGTGGTCATGGATGTCTATCTCCAGGTATGGCGGCAGTGGGATCGCTACAGCCGCTCACGCGGAACGGTCATGGCCTGGATCTTCACGATCTGCCGCAGCCGGGCCCTGGATTGGCTGAGGCGCCGCGATCCGGCCGAGACCCACGCCGATCCGTATGCCCTGGGTGTCGAGCCCTGCACCGACAGCGATCCGCTGGATGCCTTGGAGGGGCTCGAGGCGCGCGGCATGATGGCCAAGGCTTTGCGCGGACTTACGCAAGTGGAGCGGCAGTTGCTGAGCATGGCCTTCTTTCGCGGTCTGACCCACGAGGAGATCGCCCGCTGCACCCAGGCCCCCCTGGGCAGCGTCAAGACCGTGATCCGAAACGCCATGCAGAAACTGAAACGGAGCCTGGAGATCCAGGCCGACTTCGCAGACTTTAAGAAGTAATCCCGATTAAATAAGCCCCTATGATGCCGAGACAAGACCCCAAGGACGATGCCTTCGACCCACGGTTGTTCACGACATGGGCGGAGGCGTTGAAGCCCATTACGCCGCCCCCGGCGCTGCGCGCCCGCCTGATGGCGCGCGTGCGGGCCGAGATGGGGGACGAGGGAATGCGCACCATCCGTGCGGGCGAAGGATGGGTCGAGTTCATGCCCGGCATCGAATTCAAGATGCTGTATCGTGACGAGATGACGGGCGCCCGCTCTCTCCTCGCCCGCCTCGATCCCGGGGTGGCCATGCCCGCTCACGACCACGGCTTCCCCGAGGAATGCCTGGTACTCCAGGGCGAGATCACCATCGGCGACATCACCGTGCGCGCCGGCGACTACCACTTTGCCGCCAAGGGCGCGCGGCACGGAACCCTGAGCACACGCACGGGTGCGCTGCTGTTCTTGCGCGCCGGACGCGGAGAGCCGGTCCCCGAGCTCACCAACCCTGGCCTCTAGATGCTAACGCAGCCAATGTCGTACACCACTTCAACAAGTCTGCGAGTCCCTTCTCCCTCAGGGAGAAGGCTAGGATGAGGGGAATCGAATCAAACGCTTAGTCGATGATTTTGATCCTGCAAGTAGTCCCTCCCCTGCGCAGCGGGGGAGGGTTAGTTAGGGTGGGGGCCAGGCGTGTCAGGCGGAGACGAGGCTTGGTCAGCGGCTGAAGGGCTTGGCCCCCACCCCACCCTCCCCCGTCCGCAGAAAGCGCGGACAGGGGAGGGAGTCTCTGGGTTCCCTCCCCTCCGTAGCGGGGGACGGTCAGGGTGGGGGTCGAGCGTCGCGGTTCGGAGGCTCGACCCCCATCCTATCCCCTTATGAGGCCTTATGAGGGGGAAGGGACGATAAATTTCAAATGTCTTTGGCTAGGTTTACTCGCCGGAGATCGTATCCGGCCAACGGGCGCGGCGGCCGCCATTCCCCGGATTCCATTTCATTTCATCCGGGCTACGATTTCTCACAACCGGCAGAACGATGATCGGAGGTCTGTTATGGCTAGGCTCACATTCATGGTCATGTATCCACAACCGCAGGATAGCGATACGTTCGAGCACCTTTACCAGGACGAGGATGTACCGATCGGCGATGGACTCTCGTCCGAATACGCCCGTACCTTCGAGGCATTCGAGAAGCTCTATCAGGAGGAGCACGTGCCGATGATGCTGGACAAGCTCATCGGCAAGACACGGTTCGTAGCGACCAGAGATCGCCCGGAGGTAGCGCAGCGAAATGCGGGAACCACGCGCCGCGGCGGCCGTCCCCGGATCCGCGTCGTCACTCGGTGAGCGCTCTCCCCGTTCCAGCCACAGGGACGGCGGCAGTCCCGACACCGCGGCCCCGTTCCGCCCATCTCCGGATGACGACATAAAATACCGGGGTCAGGATGAGACCAAACAACGTCACGCCGATCATCCCGGAGAACACCGTGATGCCCATGACCCGACGGACCTCGGCGCCCGCGCCGCTCGCGAGCACCAGCGGCACCACGCCGGCGATGAACGCCACCGAGGTCATCACGATCGGCCGCAGCCGCAGCCGGCAGGCCTCGACCGCCGCGTCCACGATCCCGCGTCCCCGGTGCTCCAACTCGCGCGCGAACTCGACGATCAGGATGGCATTCTTGCAGGCGAGCCCCATCAACACCACCAGACCGATCTTGACGAAGATGTTGTTGTCACCGCCCGTGTACCACACCGCGACGAGCGCCGAGAGCATGCACATCGGCACGATCAGGATCACCGCGAGCGGCAGGGTCCAGCTCTCGTAGAGCGCGGCCAGCACCAGGAACGCCAAAAGCACGCACAACGGGAACACCACGAGATCGGCGTTGCCTTCGGCTACCTGCTGGAAGCTGAGATCGGTGAAGGCGTGGCCCATGCCGACGGGCAGGGCTTGCGGCGCTAAGGCCTCGATGACGGCAATGGCCTCTGTCGAGGACATGACCCCCGGATCGGCCTGGCCGAGCAGATCGGCGGCGGGATAACCGTTGTAACGGATAACCGGATCGGGACCGTAACTCCGATCGATGCTCACCACACTCCCGATCGGGACCATCTCGCCGGCCTGATTGCGGGTACGCAATTCGGCCACGTCCTCGGCTTCGTCGCGAAATGGCGCATCGGCCTGGGCATAGACCTGGTAGGTGCGGCCGAAACGGCTGAAGTCATTCACATAGACCGAGCCGAGATAGACCTGCAGGGTCTCGAACACGTCCGTCATCGTCACGCCCTGGGTCTTGGCCTTGCTGCGATCGATGCGCGCGCTCAGTTGCGGCACGTTGGATTGGTAGGAGCTGATCGGAAAACCCATACCGGGGGTCTCCGACAGTGTCCCGGCCAGCGAGGTCACGGCCTCTTGCAGCTCGCCAAAGCCGAGCCCAGCGCGGTCCTGGACATACAAGGAAAAGCCGGAGCCGGTGCCGATCCCGAGGATGGGCGGCGGCATGAATGCGAAGGCGAATGCCTCCTGGATGGCGGAAAACTTGCCCATCAATTCCTCGGCGATCGCGGGCGCGGGGCGCCCGCGCTTCGCGAAGCCATCGAGGCAGAAAAAAATGGTGCCGATATTGGGCGTGTTGCTGAATTGCAGCGCGTTCAGGCCGGGAAAGGCGACCGCGTCGATCACCCCCTCGGTAGCTAATGCCATCTCGCTCATCTTGCGCACCACCGCCTCGGTGCGGTCGAGCGAGGCGCCTTCCGGCAGTTTCACCCCGCCGATCAGATACAGCTTGTCCTGCGTCGGGATGAAGCCGCCGGGCACCATTTGGAACATCACCACGGTCGCCACGACCAGGAGCGCATACACCGTGAGCATGAGCGGCGCACGCCCGAGCGCCCGCGGCCCGCCTTCGGCATAGGCCTTTGCGGCGCCATTGAACAGGCGGTTGAAGGGCCGAAACACCCAGCCAAAGAGCGCATCGAGGACCAAGGTCGGTCGATCCGGCGGTGTCCCGTGGGCCCGGAGCAACACCGCGGCCAGGGCCGGTGAGAGGGTCAGCGAGTTCACCGCCGAGATCACCGTCGAGATCGCGATGGTGACCGCGAACTGGCGATAGAACTGGCCGGTGACCCCGGACAGAAACGCGATGGGCACGAACACGGCGCACAAGACCAGTGCGATGGCGATGATAGGCCCGCTCACCTCGCGCATGGCCTGATGCGCGGCCGCTTTCGGCGATAACCCGTTGCCGATATTGCGCTCGACGTTTTCCACCACCACGATGGCATCGTCCACCACGATACCGATGGCGAGCACCATGCCGAACAAGGTCAGGGTATTGATCGAGAACCCGAGCACGAGCAATACCGCGTAGGTGCCGATGATCGAAACCGGCACCGCCAGGAGGGGAATAATCGAGGCGCGCCAGGTCTGCAGGAACAGGATCACCACCAGGACCACCAGGAGCACCGCCTCCAGGAGCGTCGTGATCACGGCCTTGATCGAATCGCGCACGAACACCGTGGGGTCATAGACCACGTCCCATTTCAATCCCTCCGGGAAAAACCTTTCGAGCTCCACCATCTTGGCGCGCACGTCGTCGGAGATCTCGATGGCATTCGATCCGGGCGCCTGGAAGATCACCACCGCCACCGCCGGCTGGTTATTGAGCAGCGAGCGCAACGCGTATTCGGAGGCGCCGAGCTCGATGCGGGCGACATCACGCAGGCGCGTGATCTGGCTGTTCGTGCCGGTCTTCAGGACGATGTCACCGAACTCCTCCTCGGTGACGAGCCGGCCCTGCGCATGGATCGAGAGCGTGAAGTCGCGCGCGCCCGGCTGCGGGGGCGCGCCGATCGCGCCCGCCGAGACCTGCACGTTCTGCTCGCGGATCGCCCGGACGATATCACCTGCCGTCATGGCGCGCGCGGCGATCTGGTCGGGGTCGAGCCAGATGCGCATCGAATAATCCCCGCCACCGAAGATCATGGCCTGGCCGACCCCATCGATGCGCGCCAGCTCGTCTTTCACTCGGAGGGTGGCGAAGTTGCGGAGATACAGGGTGTCGTATTTGCGGCTGGGCGACAAGAGATGTACCACCATAGTGATGTTGGGAGACTGTTTTTCGGTGGTGACACCGAGCCGGCGCACGTCCTCGGGCAGCCGCGCCAGGGCCTGGTTGATACGGTTCTGCACCTGCACCTGGGCGAGATCGGCATCGGTGTCGGGCTTGAACGTGACCGTCACGGACAAAACGCCGTCGGAGGCCGCCACCGACTTCATGTAGATCATGTTCTCGACGCCGTTCAGGGCCTCCTCGATGGGGGTGGCGACGGTCTCGGCGATGACCTTCGGGCTGGCGCCCGGATACACGGCCCGCACCGCGACCGAAGGCGGTACCACATCGGGGTACTCGGTGACCGGGAGCAGCGGGATGGCGATGAGCCCCGCGACGAAGATGACGATGGATAAAACCGCGGCGAGGATCGGGCGATCGACGAAGAGCGCCGAAAAGTCCTTCATGCGTTCGGCTCTTCGGTGGGCGCGGCCGGTTCGCCGCCGCCGCTCGCCGGGGCCGGCGCGGGGGGCGGCGGCGGATCGCCCATGCCGACGGTCTTTGGGGTGACGGGCATACCTGTGGAAAAGACCTTCTGCACACCGTGTACGATGATCCGCTCGCCCGCGTTGATGCCCTCGGTGACGACTCTCAGTCCATCGATGATGCGCCCGAGCCGGACGTCGCGGCGTTCCGCGGTATTGTCCGCCCCGAGCACAAAGGCATATCTGCGATCCTGATCGGTGAGGATCGCCTTGTCGTCCACCAGCACCGCGGAGAACGTGCCGCTGCCGAGGAGCTTGATGCGTGCGAAGAGGCCCGGGGTGAAGGGCCGCCCCCCCCGCGAGTCGGAAGGATTGTCGAGGACCGCGCGGGCGCGGATGGTGCCGGTGGCCGGATCGAGCTGATTGTCGACGAAGTCCATGCGCCCTTCATGCGGGAAACCCCGTTCGTCGGCGAGACCCACGAGGACCGGGTTTTCCACCTCGCGCGAGCTCTGTCTCTCGCCTCGATGTGCCATCGCGCCGTAGCGCAGATAGGTCGGCTCGTCGCACTCGAAAGAGACATAAACGGGGTCGAGCGATACCACGGTCGTGAGCAGGGTCGCCTCCGGGATCATCTCACCGCCGCTGACGAGATTGCCGGGCCTCACCAGCGCACGGCCGGCGCGGCCGTCGATCGGCGAGCGCACCTCGGTATATTCGAGATTGAGCCTGGCGATCACGGCGGCCGCCTCGGCGCCGCGGATATCGGCCGTGGCCTGTGCATCGGCGGCCAGGCGTTCGTCGAACTGGTCCGCCGAGATCACGCGTTTCTCGACCAGCTTCCGGGCGCGCGCCACCTGGGCGCGGGCCAGTTGGGAGCGGGCGTGCGCTCGTGCCAGATCGGCCTCGGCGCGCAGCAGCTCGGCCTGGAACGAGCGTTGGTCTATGACGAACAACACCTCGCCCTTCTTGACCTCTTCGCCTTCCTTGAAAACGAGCCGCTCGATATAGCCGGCCACTCGCGGCCGGATCTCCACCGTGTCCACCGCCTCGATATGGCCGGTGAACTCGTCCCACTGGGTCACCTCTTTGACCACCACCTCGGCCACGCTGACGACCGGTGCCGGGGGCGCCGCGGCCCGGGGGCTCCCGGCCCGCTGGCCACAGCCCGTCAGCAGGGCGGCGAGCAGGACCCCGGGCAAGGCCCTGATCAGATCCGGGCAAAGGGCCCTCCCCACCCAGCGCGCGTGCCCATCCCTGCGCTCACGCATGTATTTGATCCGTTACCGTTTCCTCCTCGTTCATCGGGTTGGATCCCAGCTAAGAAATCGGGCCATCCTACCGGTCGCCCGCTGGGAGGTAAAGGCACGATGGATCCGGGTTCTCGGAAACGACTCGCGGGTCGTCGTCGCCTGGCCCCGGGGCGCTGAATTCCAGCCCGACGGTGTCCTCCCCTTGCTCGGCCCGTCCGACCTGCCGCGCTACCGAGCGGACGCGCGGATTTTTTAGCAACTCGTGGGTGATGGCGGTTCCGAGCCTCAACGACGCCTGCGTCGAAGTGCCCGGCGCAGTCAGCATCCGAATGACGTAATGGCCTTCCTTGAATTCGGGCAGCAGAAACTCCGCGCTAAAATACGGCAGGGCTGCCGCCGCAGCGCCGCATATCGCCACCGTCGCGCCTATCAGGTCTTGGGCCGCCGCGAAACGCCTTCCAAGAAGCGGCGGTGCCGGCGTTTCGACCAGGCGATATGAGCGGGCTCAGTGGTCTCGGCCCGCGCCAACAGGATATAACAGAGCGCAGGCGTCAACATGATCGCCACCACCAGCGAAGCGAGCGCCGCCAGAATGAACTTTGCGCCGTGGCAAGTCGAGTTGCAGGTTGGCGACGCGCAGGATCTCTGCCTGCCGGGTAGGGCCGCGGCGTAGAATGGTCCGCACCCGCGCCAGCAACTCCGCAAAGTCGAAGGGCTTCGCCAGGTAATCGTCCGCGCAGAGCTCCAGCCCTTTCACATTGTCGTAAACCGTGTCGCGAGCCGTGAGGAACAACACCGGCATCTGTATGCCTGCCCTGCGCAGCGCCGCGAGGACCGAGTACCTGTCCCGCTCAGGCAGCATCACGTCGAGGATGATGAGGCCGTTCTCGACCGTGAGCACCTGATGAAGACGGTCGTCGCCGTTGGCGCAGACCTCCACGTTGAAGCCGTTCTCCGAAAGTCCCTGTCGGAGATAGGCCGCCGTCTTCGCTTCGCCTTCGATGACCAGTGCACGCATGGATGGTAGGGCCCTTGTTGCGGTAGAGATCGGGTCACTAAGGCTTAGCAGAGGGCGAGCGTGGCCCGTAAAACGGGACCGCGGGGATTGCAGATCTGCAGGCGTGACCGCGATTGCGCCCTCTGCGAGCGAGGCTAGGATCGGCGTACTGAACTATCATGGTCACGACGTGGCCCGCTCTACATCGAGGTAGTCACGAACAACCGCGAGTTCATGTCCGCATCATGCGCCGCGGCGCGCATGAGACCGACCATCGCCGTCAAATTGGGACGTCATGCCGAGGGCGCGCGCCGTGGCCTCGCACATGGGGGCGGCGTCCTGGCCGAGCTGGCGTCCGAGACCCTGCGCGCCTGATGGAAGTCCAATCAATAGGCTACCCGCTGGCGTGACGGGGCCCTGCCCCGGATTGACGCCGTGGCATACTGCAGCTATGCTCGATGCATCTCGGGGGATGGGCGGGGCCGGTACACGGAACGGAAGCAATGAAGCGTTTTTCGTGCGAGGCCCTGTATTTCTGGTACCGCCGATATGAAAGCCCAAGGCCGCTTGTTGCTCCTCATCGCCGCATCCGCCTCGTTCTTCGTTGCCGTTCTCCACGTCGTGATAGTGATCATCGGTCCCTCGGCGTATACCTTCTTTGGAGGGGAGCGGCTCGCTAGGCTCGCGGTCTCCGGATCGTTTTCCCCCGTTATTCAGACACTTTCTCTGGGGGCCATCCACGCTCTCTTCGGCCTCTACGGACTCTCCGGAGCAGGTGTCATCCGCCGGTTACCCCTACTGACGGTCGCGTTATTCGCCATCGGCGGCATGTACGCATTCCGCGGCCTCTCCGCAATACCGCAGGGTCTACAGATCGTCCAAGACCCCGATTCTCTCCCATTTCGGGTGCTCTTCTACTCGCTTGTGTCTTTAGCAACTGGTTGTGCGTACCTTGCAGGCGCAGTGAAGAACTGGGGATGGCTTCAGCGCGAGGAAGAAATGAATGCATGAGCGCCATGTGCAGCCAAGTTTCACGCCACCTTGTTCATCGTCGAAATAGCATTCGTGCAACGAAGGCATCCTTGTCCGGCGGGAGGCCTCAAAGTAGCGTTCCGAGGGTAACCCGGTCTCTAGCCCGCTTTTCTCACCACCACCCTGCGGCCGTCGAGGCGCCGGAGTGGTGAGCGATCCGGGGCAGCGCCTCACGGCCCCTCACCGGCGCCGGCTGGATTCAAGCATTCGTCGCCAGGGCCGCTAAGACCAACGCACCGAGCGGTTCCCCGCGAAAGGACTCGCGGGAAGCCACGGTGCAGGTAGGGATGCTCCCTGTCCAGGGATGGACCCCCTACCCTTCCGGGTACTGCCCTTCTCCCCTACCCCCGCGATCCCGCGATCCCACCCGACCCGAGCATGTGAGCGGGCACACGCCTAGCTCGCTGGGTCCTCTCCGCCCCGATCCCACGCCCTCGGCGGCGATGCGCGCGCGCCAGGCGCGGCTCTGGCCTAGGATCGCCTCCGCATCGAGCGTCGTGAAGCCCCGCGCCGCGAGCAACCGCCGCCCGGCGACCCACACTTCGGTCACGCACTCCCGGCCGGCGGCATAGACGATCTGGGAGATGGGGTCGTAGACCGGCTCGGTATCGATGCCGCCTAGATCGATGGCCACGAGATCGGCGGCCTTGCCCGGCAGGAGCGAGCCGGTGAGGTCCTCCATCCCCAGCGCCCGGGCGCCGGCCAGGGTAGCCATGTGTAGGGCCCGTGCCGCCGGGACGGCACGCGCCTCGCCAGCCTGGGCCTTGGCGAGCAAGGCCGCGGTCCGCATCTCGTTCAACAGGTCCAGGCGGTTGTTGCTGGCCGCGCCATCGGTGCCGAGCGCCACGTTCACCCCGGCAGCCTGCAAGGCGTGCACGGGACAGAAGCCGCTCGCGAGCTTCAGGTTCGAGCTGGGGCAGTGGATCACGTGCACGCCGTGCTCGGCGACCAGGGCGATGTCGCTAGAGTCGAGCGCCGTCATGTGCACCGCCTGCAGGCGGGGGGACAGGAGCCCGAGCCGCTTCAGGCGCACCAGCGGCCGCTCGCCGCTCGCCGTTCGCGCCTCATCGACCTCGCGGGCGGTCTCGTGGAGGTGCATCTGGATGGGGACATCGAGCTCCTCGGCGAGCGCCGACACCCTTTGCAATGCATCGTCCGAGACCGTGTAGGGCGCGTGCGGGGCGAAGGCCGTTCGCACCAGGGGATGGCCGCGATAGGCATCATGCACCGCCGTGCCCTTGCTGAAGTACTCGTCGGTGTCTTGCGCCCACGGGGTCGGGAACTCGATGACGATTAGCCCGGCCGTGATCCGCATGCCTACCTCGGCCGCCACCGCCGCACCCTGGTCGGGGAAGAAGAACATGTCGTTGAAACAAGTCGTGCCCCCTGCGATCATCTCCGCTATCGCATGCCGCATCCCGTCGCGCACGAACTCCGGATCCACGAATCGGCGCTCGGCGGGCCAGATGTGATGCTCGAGCCAGTCCATGAGCGCCAGATCGTCGGCCAACCCGCGGAACAGGACCATGGGGGCGTGGACATGGGCATTCACCAGCCCCGGGATCAGGGCATGGCGATCCAGGAGCTGTACCTCGCGGGCTCGATAGCACGCCGCGGCCCGTGCGCTCGGCAGGACGTCCACGATCCGGCCGTCATGGACCGCGAGCGCATGCTCGGGATAGACCGCGCCCTCGGGCTCGACGGGGATGACCCAGCGGGCGTGCAGGAGGAGGTCGATGGGCATGGCCATTATCGATCAGAAGAACTTCATCAGACGGGCCCTGGATCGAGATTCTATGAGTCGAGATTCTATAGGAACGACCTCGCGAGGGGCATGAGCACCAACCGACACGAGACGGTACCCGACCGGGTACGGGCGCTCCTCTGGCGCGAAGGGGGACTCGGGGTCCTCGACCAGCGTCTCTTGCCCCAGCGCCTCGAGTACCTGTGGTTGTCGCATCCCGCCGAGGTCGCGGACGCGATCCGCCGCATGGTCGTGCGCGGCGCGCCGGCCATCGGCATCGCCGCTGCGTATGGCGTTGTGCTCGCCGCGCGCGTGGCCTATGCCAAGAGCGGGGAGCACTGGCGAGAGGAACTCGGCACTTATCTGGACGCGTTGCGCGCGTCCCGGCCTACCGCCGTGAACCTCGCCTGGGCCCTCCGGCGCATGGAGGCGCGGTGCGGCAAGCAGAGCGGCGATCCGGAGCCGAGTCTGCTCGCCGAGGCGCAGGCGATCCACGCCGAGGACATCGCGGCCAACCGGCGCATGGGCGAGCTGGGTGCCGCATTCCTCGGGGCAGGCGCGCGCGCCATGACCCATTGCAACGCCGGCTCGCTCGCGACCGGGGGTTTCGGCACTGCCCTCGGGGTCATCCGCAGCGCCTGGGCAGGCAGGGGGCTGACCAAGGTCTATGCGGGCGAGACCCGACCGTGGTTGCAAGGGGCGCGACTCACCGCTTGGGAATTGCGTGAGGACGGCGTGCCGGCGACGCTCCTCGCGGACGGCGCGGCGGCCGATCTCATGCGCCGCGGGCTCATCGATTGGGTGATCGTCGGGGCCGACCGGATCGCGGCCAACGGCGATGTCGCCAACAAGATCGGGACCTATGGCCTGGCGCTCGCCGCCCGCGCCCACGGGGTACGGTTCATGGTCGCGGCCCCGCTCTCGACCATCGATCTCGAAACCCCCGACGGCGGCGCCATCCCCATCGAGGAACGCCCGGCCGAGGAGCTGCTGGCTTTGGGCGGACAACGGATGGCGCCCGAGGGCATCGATGTCTGGAATCCGGTCTTCGACGTCACCCCCGCCGTGCTCATCGATGTGCTCGTGACCGAGCGGGGCGCGCTCGAAGCGCCGGGCCGGCTCGACATCGCGGCCCTCTGCCGAGCCGCGTGATGTCGGCGGCCGGCGATACCTCACCAACGATGGGCCAATAGTGATTGAGGTCCAATGGTGATTAAGCTCGCAGAAGGCTCGACTGCCGGGTCCGCGGCCCAGCCGGCAACACCGTGCGCCATGTCCCTCCCTTCACGGCCACTTCACGCCGACGCCGAGGTGGTACGCAGGGCCGCGGCGCTCATCGAGGTGCACGGTCTCGACCCGGACGGCGGCGCACACGGCCGTGCGGTGGCGGAGACCCTGGCCGGGATCGCGCCCGATCCCGAGGCCCTCGCGGCCGCCCTGCTCCTCCCCACCCTCGAAGACCGGCGCCTGGATGTGACTACCATCGAGAAGGGGGTCGGGGCCGAGACGGCACGCCTCGTCGCATCGGCGGCGCGCATCGCGGTGCTCAAGGGCTACCGGCCGCTCGGCCATGAGCGCGGCGAGACGCGCCGCTTACGCGACATGCTGCTGGCCATCGTCGAAGACCCGCGCGGCCTCTTGATCCGCCTGGCCGATCAACTCGTGCGCCTGAGTACCGCCTCCATCCTCGATACCGCGACCCGCCGCCGGCTCGGCGAGGACACGCTTGCGCTGTTCGCACCGCTCGCGGGCCGGCTCGGTGTGTGGCAGCTCAAGTGGCAGCTCGAAGACGCTTCCTTGCGCTACGTGGAGCCCGCGGGATTTGAGCAGATATCCAAGGCCCTCGAGCACTCGCGCCCCGAGCGCGAGGGCTACATCGGACGCGTGATTACAGAGCTTCGGCGCGAGCTTTCGATGGTCGGCATCCCAGCCGAGGTGACCGGCCGATCCAAACACGTCTACAGCATCTGGGACAAGGTGCGGCACAAGGGCATCGGATTCGATCAGGTCTACGATCTCCTGGCGGTGCGCATCCTAGTCAACAAGATCGCCGACTGTTACGCCGCCCTCGGACAGGTCCACGGCCTGTGGCGGCAGGTGCCGGAGGAGTTCGACGATTACATCGCCAAGCCCAAAGCGAACGGCTACCGTTCACTCCACACCGCCGTCCTGGGTCCCGACGACCAGGTCATGGAGGTGCAGGTCCGTACTCACGCCATGCACCGCGACGCCGAGCTGGGAGTGGCCGCGCATTGGCGCTACAAGGAAGGCGGCGGCCGGGGTGATTGGGTCGCCTGGCTCAAGGGCTTTCTTGCTGCCGACGGCATTAGCAGCGACTCGGGTGCGGGCACAACCGACGGCGGGATCCTCGAACATGTCAGGACCGAGGCGCTCAAGGCCTACGTCTACGTCTTGACCCCCAAGGGCCGGGTCATCGAGCTGCCACGCGGGGCGACCGCCCTGGACTTCGCCTACGCCGTGCACACCGAGGTCGGCCATCGCTGCCGCGGTGCCAAGGCCGATGGGACCATGGTGCCTCTTGCCGAGCCCCTGCAGAGCGGGCAAGTGATCGAGGTCATGAGCGCCCGCCAAGGCACGCCGAGCCGCGACTGGCTGAACCCGGCCCGTGGGTTTCTGAAAACCACAGGGGCGCGAGCCAAGGTGCGGCACTGGTTCAAAGTGCGCGACCACGATCGGCACCTGGCCGAGGGCCGCGCCCTCCTGGAACGCGAGCGCCGTCGCCTGGGGCTGGCTGAGATCGATATAGCGACCACGGCGCGGCATTTCGGCTTCAAGACGCCTCACGATCTCTTGCCCGCCCTCGGTAGTGGTGATCTCAGTCCGGGACAGATCGAGCAATGGCTGGGCAGACCGGCACCGTCGCCCGCGGCGAGCCCGTCTCTGGAGCGACTCCGGCCGGCCCCCGCCATGCCCATCGAGGTCTTCGGGATCAACAACCTCCTGACGCGCTTCGCCGGCTGCTGCAAACTGGTACCCGACGACCCGATCCGGGGCTACATCACCCAGGGCCAGGGAATCGCCATCCACCGCCGCGAGTGCGCCAACCTCGGGCGGCTCGCTGAGGCTCGTCCCGACCGGCTCATCGACGTCGCCTGGGGCCTGCGCCGCGGCCGCTGCTACCGCGCCGAGATCCTGGTGGACGCCGACGACCGGCGCGGTCTCCTGCGTGATGTCTCGGATGCCGTCACGGGTGAGCACATCGACATCCTTGCCGTCAACACCCTCTCCGACCAAAGCACCGAGACTGCCCGCATGACCTTCGTGGTCGAGATCGAGAGCGCCGAGCAACTCGATCGCGCCATCCGCCGCATCGCCTCCGTCCCGGCCGTGCTCCGCGCCTCACGGAAGCGCTGAGCGTTACGCGGGCCGGGGCTGATGCTCGATTTCGTAGGCCTCAATCGCATACGCCGTCTTTGTAACCCTTTCCGAGCACGCGGTGTGACCTTTACCGCCCATGCGCTTCGACGGTGCCAGACGTAACACTGGAATCAATGGCTTAAGGGTCGCGTTGCACGTGGCATAAACGTTGTTGCGATCCGAATCGACAAGCGCAGTTTGTTTTAGACAACTCACTGGAGGACGATCATGCATATGAAATCGACTAGTTCGGCTACGCGCACCGGCCAGGAAGGCGTAGATATCGTAGGTGCACAGGATTTTAGTTCAGGGGCCAGGTCCGGAGATTATGGCCGCCGACACCTTGGAGGGCGATACCGTCGTCAACAGGCAGGGCGAGACTCTCGGCGAAATCAAGCATATTATGATCGACGTGCCGCGAGGGCGGGTGGCTTATGCCGTGCTGTCCTTCGGCGGGATCCTCGGTATCGGAGATAAACTATTTGCGATTCCCTGGAGCGCTTTTTCGCTCGACGCGGGTAATCACAACTTTATTCTAGATGTCCCCGAACAGCGCTTGAAGGATGCACCAGGATTCGACAAAGACCATTGGCCTGCGATGGCCGACGAACGCTGGGCTGGCGAAGTTCATTCCTATTACCATACTCGCCCGTATTGGGGGCAGTAACCCCTTGCACGGCGTCTGGATATCCAGAGCGACTGGAGAGTGCCCTTCTTTAGACTTCGAAGAGAGGAGGGTGTTATGCCGAGAGGTGATAAATCGAAGTATACGGATAAGCAGAAGCGGCAGGCTCAGCATATTGAAGAGGGCTACGAGGAGCGCGGCGTATCGGAAGGGGAAGCCGAACGCCGCGCGTGGGCCACGGTCAACAAAATGTCCGGCGGCGGAAAAAAGAGCGGATCCGGTAAAGGCAGGCCCACCAACAAACGCCCGACCAGGAAAGGTGGCCGGTTGGGCGGTGCCGCGTCGGCTGCTCGCCCAGCGGCAGCACGGTCCGCCTCCGCCAAGAAGGCGGCAGCGACGCGAGCGAGGAGTGCCAAATAGCGAGGCAATCCTGAACGTCCGAGGTCTCTCTTTAGCTAGGCCATGGAAGCATTCGCCGGAGGGGCCGCAATCCTGGGTGCCCGGGCGGCACGTATTTCTTTACGGTCAATCTGCTCGAAGGGCGGCGGGGGTTGCTAGTTCGTCACATCGATGCGTTACGGGGTGCGGTCCGCCGAACAAAAGCAACAACGTCGCTTTCGCGTTCCGACGCCGGGCTTCCTCCATTACACCAGGCCAGAGGCCACGGCTCAAATTTCTGCCGCTCCCTATATTCAGGCCGCTCGCCGCTCCGTGCAATGCGCGATGTGGGCCACGAGATCGCCTTCCGAATACGGTTTGCCGAGGTAGAGGCGCACGCCCAGATCCATGGCGTACTGGCGGTGCTTCTCGGCGGTGCGCGAGGTGATCATGATGATCGGGATGCCCGCCGTACGCGGGTCCGAGTGCAGCACGCGGGTCAGCTCGAAGCCGTCCATGCGTGGCATCTCGATGTCCAGGAGGATCACGTCCGGCAGGGCGACCCTGACCTGATCCAGTGCCTCGACGCCGTCCCGGGCCGTCGCCACCCGGAAACCCTCACGGGCCAAGAGCCGGGTGGTGGACTTACGTACCGTCAGCGAATCGTCTACCACGAGGACAAGCGCCGTTCTCGTGCCGGCCTCCGCGGGATGCGCCACACCGGCGGCCGGGATCGCACGAGTGTCGCCGCGCCGCGCAAATTCGATGGGATTGATGATCAAGACCCCGCGTCCATCACCGAGCACCGTGGCCCCGAGGATCCCTTGCACCGAACCGATCTGCGCTCCGACATCCTTGACCATGATCTCCCGGCTGCCGAGGACCTCGTCCACCAGCACGGCGACGCGTTCGCCTCCGGCCCTGAGCAAGAGCACCCTGCTCGCGCGCGTTCCCTCCGCTATCGCATCGAGCTTGCCCAGGAGTACCGGCAGATAATGGACTTTATACCGGCGAGCCAGGTGCTCTATCGACTCCCGCAGCCGACCGGCCTGGTCATAGGCCGAACGGCCGGACAGCACCTGTCCGACCAGCACCGTCGGGATCGGGAAGACATCGATACCGCCACGCACTAGCAAGGCCTGGGTGATCCCGAGCGTGACCGGCAAGAAGAAGGAAAAATAGGTCCCTTTGCCACGCTTCGAAGTCACCTTGACGCGCCCGCCTATTGCGCCGAAATCGCGCATGACGATGTCCATTCCCACCCCGCGTCCGGACAGTCCCGTGATCTCCTCGGCGGTCGAGAGCCCGTGCGAGAAGATGAGCTGCATCAGCTCCTCGTCGAGGAGCGGCTCCTCGGGAGTGATGAGCCCGCGGGCGAGCGCCTTGTCCCGGATGCGCGCAACGTCGAGGCCAGCCCCGTCATCAATGACCGTGAGGCGGATCTCGGTGGCTTCGGGTCTTAAGGCCACGGTCACCGTCCCCACCTCCGGTTTGCCGGCGCGCCGCCTTTCTTCGATTGGCTCTATACCGTGCACCACGGCATTTCGGAGCACATGCTCTAAAGGCGCGATCATCCGCTCGATCACCGTACGGTTGATCTCCACATGCCCGCCCCGGATCGTAAGCTGTACTTTTTTACCCGATTCCCGCGCTGCTTGGCGTACGGCACGGTACAGTCGCTCGGTGAGGGTGCTGAAGGGCGCGGCGCGCAATCGCATCAGATCGCGGTGGTGCTCGCGGTCGATCCGTCGCTGTTCGGCCAGCGATGCGGTGGTGTGCTCCAGTGTCCGCGCCAAACCCTGCTGGACCGTGGCGACGTCGCTCACGCCCTCGGCGATCATGCGGGTCAGCTCCTGCAGGCGCATGTAGCGATCGAACTCCAAGGGGTCGAAATCCGTGTCGTCCGATTTGACCTGCGACAGACGCGACTGGAGTTGGCTCTCCGCTTGGATGCCGATCTCGTGCAATTGTTCGCGCACCCGACCGGTCGTGAGCGCGAGGTCTGACAGCCCGCGTTCGAAGGCCTCCATCTCGGTCTCGATTCGGGAACGCGCGATGCTGATCTCTCCCGCCTGATTCACCAATCGGTCGGCGACCTCCGCGCGGATCCGAAGAAGCGTCTGGTGATCGCGCACGCCGCTACCGCCTGGGACCGGTGTCGCGTCGGGCCGCTGGGCCGCGCGGCTCGACAAGGGCCTGAGCTCGAGCGTCTGAACCAAATCATCCGAAGTGCGATCCGAGGGTAGCAGATCCGACGCGAGGGTCTGGGCTCCTGGATCCACCGCGTCGGACCGCGGTTGCGACTGCACGGGCTGTCCTTTCTGGAGCGCTTCGGTGGCCAAGGCCAAATGGTCGAAACGCTCATCGAGGGCATCGAAGATCACGGCCGGTACATCGCCGTGGTCCACCAGGGCTTCTACGCGGTCCTCCATATCGTGGGCCAGCCGGCAGAGATGTACCGCGCCGACGGTATGGGCGCTGCCTTTGAAGTTGTGCAGGACGCGCAGCAACTGCTGAGACGCGCCGTTGTCGCTCGGATCGCCCCGCCAGGCGCGCAGCCCGCTCCCGATGGCGGACAGGAGCTCGGAGGCCTCCTCGACGAAGAACGCCAGGATCTCGGTGTCGAACCCCTCCGCCGGTTCCGGGTCCGATGCGATCGGTTCGGGTCCCGGCGCTGCCGGATCGGCAACGACAATATCCGGGACGGCGATCTCCGTGACCTCGTGTGACGGCTCGTCGGTAGCAACGAGCGGCGGCGGTTCGGCTTCCACGATCGGTATGCGCCGCGTAGACCAGTCGGACAGTAGCTCCTGGGCAGAATCCATAAGCGAGCGGAGCCGGCTGTGGCGCTCCGGTGCATGCTCGGGGGTTTGCACCGGGGCCGCCGGCGGTTCGTGGCCGACGACAACGGCAGGCTCCCCGTGCACTCCAAGGCATCCGGGGCTAGACGGTTGTTCGACGGTGAGCAACTCGGAGGCATCGGCGACCGCGGCACACAGGGAATCGATGCGCGCCATCAACACGGCGCCCTTCGAAAGCTCGTTGGGTTCGGGACACTGCCGTCGCCCGGCCGCATCGATCATCCCACCCAGGGTCGCGATCGCATCCCGCATGATGTCGCGGCCACCGGTTGTCAGCGGATGCGGGTCCTCTGCGAGCGCTTGAAGCCATTGTTCCAGCGCGCCGGCGAGATCGCCGATGTGTGAGAGGCCCGCGGTCCGTGAGATACCGGCGAGGGTATGGCTTGCGCGCAAGAACTCCGGTCGGATCTCGCAAAGGCCATGCGTGCTCAGGTGTTCGGACTCGAGTTTCAGGGTCTCATGGTGAACGAGGGCCTCGCCGGCAAAGCTCTCAAACAACGCCACGGACATAACGGCGTCCCCAATCACCACATCAGCGGTCGCTTCCAGCGTCGCCGATTCGGGCAGCGCCACGTCCGCGGCAGCGTGGCCGGTAGCGGTCATGGCACATGCCCCCTGCGTCAGGCTAGACGTCTCCCCCCCGTTCCTGACGCGACTTGCCAAGCCCATCAGCTCGTCCTGGTCTATGTCGGCCCGATAGTCCCGCCCCAGCGCATCGATCCACTCGCCGAATCGCCTGTGGGCCACTTCGAGCAAGGTCACGAGCGCGCCCGTCGCCGGTCGACCCTTGTCCAGCACAAAATCGAGCGTGTCTTCGAGCGCATGGGCCACGTGGCCCAGATCGCCGAGGTGCGCCATATGGCTGCTGCCGGTGAGCCTATGGAAACCCCGCCGCAGCTCTCCAAGGACCTCCGCATCGGAAGGGTCATTGCGTACCGCGGCCAACTGGCGCTCCACGTTCCGCAGAACCCCCAGCGCTTCCTCCAGAAAGACGGAAAGGAGCTCGGCATCCACCTCGGACGGGTTTTCGGAAGGTCCCCGATCGCCGGGGTCGACAAAGGCCGGGCCTTCCACCAGGTCTTGGGGCCCTGCCGGCCGTGTACCGGGATCCGCGAGACCCAGATGTTCGAAGACCGCCAGCAACGGCCGTTCGGGATCCGCAAGGCCCTGCTCGAGGGCCGTGCAGTAGAGATCGAGTCCACTGATCCCCTCTGCAATCACGGTCATGGCCTCTGCGCTCGCTGCCCAATCGGCTGCCTTCACCTCGGGGATTCGGACGGCACAGAGAGCACACAGCGTCTCGGCGCGCACCGCGCCGAGCATGCCGAATATGGAGGCGCATTGGGAGATCGAGTCGCCGAGGCTATCGATGTCGCTGGGCTTTACCGTTTCCTGCGACGAGTCACCGAGGAGGCGCTGCGCCTGTCTCAAGCGCTTCAGGATCTCCGTCGCCACCGGGGCCGCGGCATCGGTCATCCGCAAGGCATCCGCTATCCCGATGGAATGCGTTTTCGAAGCGATACCGACAGAGCACAACTCATTCGCATAGTCCTTCACGGACCGCGTCACGGTCTCCGAAAGCACAGGCCGACGGCAGACGTCGAGCGCAATAATCAAGGCCTCTGCCAGGTCCAACGCCAGGCGGTCGGTTTGGTCCGACCTACGCGAACCCGCGCTATTGGCAATGGCATCGAGGAGATCCGTCAGTGCGCCAGGGGAAAACGGCCGTAGTTTGCAGCGCGCTTCCGAGACATGACCGATGCACTCATCGAGTGCGCCATCCGTACCGTCATGAAAGCGTTCGAGCGCGTCCCGGGCGGCATGGAGGGATCCCCGCACGGCCTCACGCCCAAAGCGCCCCTCGGCGCTCACCTCCACCTCGCGGCCGGATGCGTCCGGGAAGACCTTGTCGAGGCCATACCATTCCGAGACCTCGCGGGCACGCGGACCGTTCGGGCAGGTCGTGGCGATCGCGTAGAGCACATCGCAGAGTAGCGGGGAGCCACTTTCGGCCGCACCGCTTCGCAACCTGCGCAGCTCCTGCTCGACGCGCGCGCAGAGCTTCTTGATCTCGGGGCCGGTGTCGGTGTGGGCCATCTCAAGACCTTCGACGAGCGCGCTCGCGACCCACCAAAGTGCCCGTCGCGACGCCGGCTGGGTACACAGGACCCCACCGAGGGCCCCGCGCATGAGGGCGAGACCTCCGGCATCCCCTTGGAACCACCGCGAGAGGCCGCGCTGATACGTCTCATGCTCACGCTTGAGCCGAACCACGAGGTCTTCCTGGCCCAGGTTTAATAAATCCGCTTGGCGACCAAGCGGGCCCGCAAGATCCACCGGCATATCGAAAGAACACAGGTCGTGCGCGCTCACCGGCGGCATACCGCGCGCCTTTGCCATCTCGCCCAAGAGCGGCAAGAATCGCGTGGGGTTCGTGCCGGCGCCATCGGAGATACCGTTCAGGTAATCGGAGAGCGCGCGGATCGCATGCTCTGCGAGCCCCCGTGCCGCCTGGGGATCCCCCACGGCGCCGGCCGCAGCCGCTAGGGTCAGCAGGGCGATCTCGTCGCAGAACCGCTGCGCCATCGGCAACATCGCCATGTCGAGGATCCCGGCGAGGCGGCGCAACCCCTCCCCTGCCCTGGCCATCTCGTACCCGTCGATAAGGTGGCGGGCGGCCGCCAGATCGGACACGACGGCGGCTTTGAGGGATCGCAGCGGATCACTGCGAGATGAGAGCGCATTTATCATTGCACTTCACACGGTTTTCGCGCTATAGCCTGAAGCGGGCGACCGAGCGTTTCAAATGGCCGGCGGTCTCCGTGAGCTGGTTCATCGCGCTGGCGATATACCCGGCGCCGGTCGTGGTCTTTTCGGTAATGTCCAGGATCCCACCCATGTTGGCGGATACCCCCTGGGCGATCTCGGTCTGCATCTGGGTCGACACGAAAATGGACTGGACCAGGCCCGCCAGATCCTTGGACACACGTTCGATGTCGATGAGCGCCGAGCCCGCGGAGTCGGAGAGACTGGTTCCCTCGACCACCCGCTGGGTGCTCTCCTCCATGGCCGCCGTTGCATCCTGAGTATCCGACTGAATGGTCTTGACCAGGGCCGCGATCTCGTTCGTGGCCGTGGTGGAACGTTCCGCCAGCCGCTGCACCTCTTCGGCTACCACGGTAAACCCGCGTCCGGCTTCCCCGGCAGCGGCGGCCTGGATCGCGGCATTCAGGGCCAGCACATTGGTCTGCTCCGTGATATCCGAGATGAGATCGACGATCTCTCCGATCTCCTGGGAGCTTTCGCCGAGGCGTTTGATGCGCTTCGAGGTCTCCTGGATCTGGGCGCGTATACTCTCCATATTGGTAATCGAAGAGTGGACGGCCTGGGCGCCCGTTTCGGCGGCGTCGAGCGCATGCTTCGCCACGTCGGCCGAGCGTGTGGCGGTCTCGGACACCTCGGTGATCGACCGGGTCATGAGCTGAACGGCCGTAGCAGCGTCCTTGATCCGAGTGGACTGCGCGCGCGCGGACGAGGCCAGGCCCGAAGCCACAATGCGTGCCTCATCGGTGGCACCGGTCACCTGCTTGGCGGCGGTATCGATACCGCTCACGACCCCGTACAGCTCGGTGACGGTGGCGTTGATCGAGTCGGCGATCGCCCCGGTGATCTCGGGGGTGACCGTGGTCCGGGCCGCGAGATTGCCTTCCGAGATCTCGGCGAGCTCGTCCATGAGGCGCAGGATCGATTGCTGGTTGCTCCGGTTCTCGGCGGCGATCCGGGCGGCCTCCTCGTTTCGCTCCCGCGCTACTCGGACCTGATTCCCGCTCAGGATGCGCAACACGAGTACCGCAACCAGGCAGAACCCGACCGTGAATACGACGCGCATCCAGAGCGTCGCCTTGAAGTCGGTGACGCGCGCCTTGAGCAGGCTCTGCAGGGCCACCGCACTTTCGTCGGCGGTCGCCACCAAGGCCTCCAAGGCACGACCGGTTGCCTCTCGCCACGCGGAGGCATCGCGGATCTCGAAGGGTGTGCCCGATGGTGTCGGGCCGGCGGTTACTGCCGGTGCGGGCGCTGAGACCGAATCCATGGGATCGTGCAGCGCCGGGGGGAGAGGGGGAGATCCTGGCGGTTCGAGTGCCACCGATGGTTCGGACTGTGGTTCTGGAGACGCCGAGACGTACCCCGCGGGGGCTGGGGAGGGCGATGACGTCGTCTTGTTGATGACAGCCGGACCGGGCTCGGGTCTCGCCAGATCAGGGATACCGGTCTCGGCAAAGCGCACCACCCGTTCGATCGCGGCCTGGGCCTTCTTGGCTGCGGGTCCCACGGTCCCGTCGAGAGGCACATAGGACTCCACCGCGCGCTTCACGCTGTTCCTGATCTGGTCGCTGGCGACCGCGGCACTGGTCATGGCCGAGCGAAACCGCACCATGTCGGCCAGCGTAGCCAAGTCGCCCGAGGCGATCCCGGCGTCCCGCCCATCACCCAGAAATTGGAGAGCCTGCGGGACCTTCTGGCTCAACGTGTCCATCAGATAATAGGTATGGATTTCCGAGTCCAAGGTCAGGTTGGAACTGTCCGCGACGTCCTGGATGGATTTCCTCAGCCGATCGAGCAGGGTATCGATGGCGGCGAGGCGTTCCTGGCGTGTGGCGTCCTGCATCCCCGATTTGATCCGGGTCCAGTCCCGATTGGCGATCGCCCATAGATCCGCGACGCGCAGGGCGCTGCCATTGAGACGGTCGATGGCCGCGACCTCTTGGGCCGCGCGCTCGACCGCGGCGGCGAGGTCCGCCTGGGCCCCATGGGTGCCGTCCACCGCCTGTTGAGAGGTCCGGTAATCGATCACCGCTCGCTGGAAATGAACCAATGGGGCGATGTATTCCGCCCCCAGGCGCTCTTTATCCGCGAACTGGATCTGCGCGCTCAGATCGGTGACGATGAAATAGACCATCGCGGCGATCGGCAGGACGAACAGGGCACCCGCGATCCAGAACGCCTGCGCCAGGTTGCCACTGCCGATCAGCCAGTAAGGCTCGGTGGTCTTGTTGCCGGTGAGCACGGGTCGCGGGCCCGCGGGCAGATCTAGGGCTATCGCTGAAGTTGCCATACCGTTTCTTGATTACTCGTAGGTGGGTTAATTTAAGGGATCCGATCGGAATCGATCGCGTGCCTGAAGTTATTCACAAAGCGGCGTGCCGAAACTCCGCGTGCAGTGCCAGCCCAGGCATATCGAGCCTTTTCCAAGACTGACCGGCGGCATCGCGATACTCCGCCAGGATCCACGGGAGACCGTCCACCTGGCCCGGTCGCCGCTCGAGTTGCTCGGGTCGCTTGAGACCCAGGATGCGGGAGACCAGGAGACCGAAGGGCAGGCCGAGCTTCGAACCGCCCAAAACGACCCGACTCTGCGCGGTGATAGGGGTCGGGTCATGGCCGCAGAAACGCGCAAAGTCAACGATCCCGAAGAACGCGCTTCGAACATTCGCCATCCCGAGCAGCCACGGTCGGGTCAAAGGGGTCGGAACGAGCGGTGGCGGAGACAGGATCTCTCCGGCATCGCGGAGATCGATCAACCAGCTCTCGTCCCCAACCTGAACGCCGAACAGGGAGGTCGCGATCGGTGCCGAAGCGCTGGCCCGCAGCCGCTCCGCCAGATCTTGCTGGTACGCCAGAAGGCGAGTCCTGTTTTTCATCGGCTCAAGACAGGGCGTTGATCTTTGCGATAAGCTCGCTGGGCTTGACCGGCTTGACGACGTAGTCCTTGGCCCCTTGGCGCAGGCCCCAGACCTTGTCGGTCTCTAGTCGCTTGGTGGTACAGATGATGATCGGGATGTGTTTGGTGGCCGCGTCTCCGGACAGCGTGCGGGTCGCCTGGAAGCCGTTCAAACCCGACATCACGACGTCCATCAAGATCAGATCCGGTTTGCCCTCCTTGGCCTTGCTAATGGCCTCTTCGCCGTTCTCCGCCATCGTGACCGCAAAATTATTCCTGGCGAGGATCTCGGAGAGCGCGGCACGCTCGGTCGGTGAATCGTCGACCACGAGGATGTTTTTGATGGTCATAGGAGGTCTCCTGTCAAACCTGGGTAGAGTTCCCGCGCACGTGCACGGACACGGCGCCGAGCAGGCTCTCGCGGGTAAAGGGTTTCGTCAGATAATCGTTCGCGCCGAGCAGTCTGGCGCGAGCGCGATCGAAGAGGTTGTCCTTGCTCGTCAACATGACGACCGGGGTATCCTGAAACCGTGGGTTCTGCTTGACCACGGCACACACGTGGTAGCCATCCAGCTTCGGCATCATGATATCCACGAAGATGAGGTCCGGTTTGAAGCCGGGGATCTTCGAGAGCGCATCAAACCCGTCTTCCCCGAACATCACCTCGCACCCCGCTTTGCGTAGAAAGACATCGGCGCTACGACGAATGGTGTTGCTGTCATCGGCGATCAGGACTCGTACACCCGCGAAGCTCGCTTCGTGATTCATGGCCTCGTTACCCCCCTCTTCGACCAACCGTCGTAAAAGCCAGGAGGAACTATCGGCGGACCGGCAGCCAACTGAATCACCGTCATCGGTTGACTAGCCGGCACAGCGATCGTGCCCTGCTGGCGCGATCAACCTGTCCTGTCGGTGCGCGATAAGCTATCACCGATCAATAATTTGCACTGAACTTCTCGGAATCCACCGCGCGCGCTCGCGCCGGCCCGGAGCCCCGTTTGGTGATCTTGATCTGCTCCCTGATACTGAGCGCTGCTTTTCTCCTTGAGGTTTCAGCCCCAGCGCCTTGCAGTAACCGCTGCTAGACGCTCGGCGATGAGCAGGCCGATCGTCACCCTACCGAAGGTCCACGCCCGGGCGTGAAGCCGCGGATCCGCCTGTGTCAGCGCTGAAAGCCGCAATCCCGCCCGCTGCTCACGGCTATGGCGCGGCCTGGCACGGGCGCTTGGCCATCCGCGAGACATTCCCATCCTGATGTACCAACGGCGACATTTTTTATTAATTTTTGGGAGTGCGCTTGCCCTCTGCTAGGAGGTCGGACCCATCCTGCATACCGGTAATGGGCGCGGGAGGGATACGAGCGCTCTTTGGGGTAATGGGTACGCACACCACCAAGCTGGCTGACATCCTGGTGCGATATCGTTGGCTTTTCGTGGTGCCGGTGGTGCTTGCCGCTGTCGCTCGCGTTCAATCTCTTCTGGGCACTGCGGGGTTTCTACCAGCGCGGCTGGCATGGCGCCCCGGAAGCCCATGAGCGACGGGTCTCCGGCATCCAGGCGCAGGTGCGCGACTGGCGTGTCGCGGGGACCCGGCCGCCGCTATGTACGGCGCGCAAACCCTGGATGAGCGTCTCCCCCCGGGTCGCCCGTTATAAGTCGCGTGACAACACGGTGCGCGTCGCCCTCTACGATATCCTGGCGCTGGATACGGGAAAGGTGCGTCGTTCGGGTCGAGCCTGGCGTCAGCATCGGCCAGTTGACGCGCTACCTCATCCCCAAGGGATGGACCCTGCCGATCGTGCCAGAGCTCGACGACCTCACCGTCGGCGGATTGCTCCTCGGCTACGGCATCGAGGCCTCCTCGCACCGATACGGTCTCTTCGCGGACATCGTCGACGCGTTCCTGAAGCTGACACGGAGCGAAACGATCCGCGCCTATTATGAGAATAAGCACGTCTGCCAGGAGGTCCTCATGCCTATCGCGGATCTCGAGGACAGCGTCGAGTTCTTTCACGGCAACTTCGAGGGTTACCCGCTCTGGCTCTGTCCACACCGGCTCCACCGGACCGAGCCACAGGGTCTCTTGAAACCGGACGAGGGGGTCGAGGACTACGAGATGTTCGTTGACATCGGCGCCTGGTATGCGCCAGGGCCAGTCCTGAGAGGCGAGGCCTATGATTCCCGCCGTGCCGTCCGGACGATGCAAGACTACGTCATCGCGCACCGTGGCTACCAGTGTCTATACGCCGTGACCGAGCTGACGCGCGAAGAGTTTCGCCCCATGTTCGATTGCCGCCTGTATGACGCGGTCCGGCAGAAATACCACGCACACGGGGTCTTCATGGATGCCTACGACAAGGTCAAACGCCCCTCGGGCGCAGCCGGGACGTCGCCGGCGTTGGAGTCGACGGCGCCATCGTGAGGCCCGTCCGCCCTCCCCCGCTCCGCAGGGGAGGGGATCGGAAACGCAGGCTCTTGCACTGCCCTCGGCCCTTGGCATATCGTCTTCGCCGGTCCCGATGTCACGACGCCTGTGCCGTCGCCCGAGATCGCCGCATATCTTGTTGAATTCCACCAACATCTACCTTGTCGGGCCGATGGGGTCCGGGAAGACGACGATCGGGCGGCGCGTGGCGCGCGTGACCGAGAAGGCGTTTCAAGACAGCGACCGGGAGATCGAGGAGCGTACCGGGGTCAGCATCGCAGTCATCTTCGAAGTCGAGGGCGAGGCCGGTTTTCGCCTGCGGGAGCGCCAGGTCATCGACGATCTCACGCGGTCGCAGAACACCGTCGTGGCCACGGGCGGCGGTGCGGTGATCGAGCCGCAGAACCGCCTATGGCTCAAGGAGCGGGGATTCGTCGTCTACCTCAGGTCATCGGTGGAGCGACTCTACGCGCACACCTGGCGGGACCGCGGTCGCCCCTTGCTCCGCACCGCGGATCCCAAGGGGCGCCTCGCCGCACTCCTCGCCGAGCGCGACCCCTGGTATCGTGAGGTCGCGGACCTCATCGTCGACACCGATGGCCACACGGTGCACCAGTTGATCCATGAGATCACCACGGCCTCACGACAATGAAGACCCTGGAGGTCGATCTCGGGAACAGGGCCTACCCGATCCACATCGGGTCGGGGCTACTGCCCCTCCCAGACCTGTTCCGGCCGCATCTCGAAGGCCGGAACGTCATGGTGGTGACCAATGAGACCGTGGGACCCCTGTACCTCGCCCGCCAGATGCGGGCGCTTGCGGACTACGACACCGCCACCCTGGTCCTCCCCGACGGCGAGGAACACAAGACCCTGGAGACCATGGGGCGCATCATCACCGCACTGCTCACGCGGCGTTTCGATCGGCAGTGTACGCTCGTGGCGCTCGGCGGGGGGGTGGTCGGCGACATCACGGGCTTCGCCGCGGCCTGTTACCAGCGTGGCGTGCGTTACCTCCAGGTGCCCACGACCCTGCTCGCCCAGGTCGATTCCTCGGTCGGCGGGAAGACGGCAGTCAACCATCCGCTCGGAAAGAACATGATCGGCGCCTTCCACCAGCCGCGCTGCGTCGTCGCCGACACCGATACCCTGGCGACGCTGCCCGACCGGGAGTACCGGGCGGGTCTCGCCGAGGTGATAAAATACGGCTTGATCCGGGACCCGGAGTTCTTCCTGTGGATCGAGGAGCATCTGGGAGACCTCTTGGCCCGCGATCCAGGGGCGCAGACCCAGGCGATCGAGCGCTCGTGTCGCAACAAGGCGGAGATCGTGGCCGCCGACGAGCGCGAGACCGGCCCGCGAGCCCTGCTGAACCTCGGCCACACCTTCGGCCACGCCATCGAGACCGGGCTCGGTTACGGGGTGTGGCTGCACGGCGAGGCGGTGGCCGCGGGGATATGTCTCGCGGCCCGGCTGTCGGCGCGGCTCGGCTGGCTCGACGGCGCCGCCGTGGAGCGCATCGAGTCCCTGGTGCGGCGCGCGGGCCTGCCGGTTCGGACGCCGGTCGCGCTGTCGGTGCCGGAGATGCGCGAGCTCATGGCCGTCGACAAGAAGGCCCGTGGGGGCGCGCTGCGACTGGTGCTCCTGGAGGACATGGGCAAGGCCATCGTGACGCGCCGGTACGATGCCGCGGCCCTGGACCTGACACTGGCGGAGTGCCATGCGGGACGATGATCGATCTATAACGACATGTCGAGCGAGCGCCAAGTCCAGAGACCCGATCGCGGACCGGTCTGGAACGAGGGGTCGGAGCGCCTCTATCTCAGCACGCCGGCGCTCGGCCCGCGCCTGGACCTAATCAACCACCTGATCGACGACAGCCGGCTCTTGCTCTATGTCATCGGGGAGCGCGGCAGCGGCAAGAGCGCGCTGCTAGACGAGATCCTCGCGATGGCCCGTGATGGCTGGCGCGTGGCCCGCATTCAGGCCAATGCTATGCTCGATCCCCTGGCGCTGTTGCGCGATCTGACCCAGGCCCTGAACCCGGGCGTGCGTGCTCAGGACCGGGATGCCCTGCTCACCGCCCTGGAGGATCTGCTCGCCGCTTCGACCGACACGCGCTTCGTTCCTGTGGTGCTCGTGGACGACGCTCACGAGCTTTCGGAGGAGGCGCTGAAGCTCCTGTTTTCCCTGGGCAGGGCGTCGCGGGAAGCGCACCGATTTCGCATCGTATTGTTCTGCGAGCCCGGGATCGACACGGTTCTGAAGGCGCCGGGGCTGGCGGCGGTGAGCCCGCCCGTCGCCCATGTGGTGGATCTGCCGCCGTTCACGGTGGAGGACACCCGTGCCTATCTCGCAGAACGCCTCTTACGGGTGGGGCTCCAGGCGCTCTTGCCGCTCGATACCGGCGTCGCCGACCGCATCCATCGGGACGCGCGAGGTCTGCCGGGGGCCATCGATGCCGTCGCCCGGGAGACGCTATGGCGTGCAGAAGGCCAGCCGTCGCCCGCCAGAGACCCGGCTCCGGCTCCCGATGCGGGCCGGGGTCTGCCTTGGGCCGCCGTACGCAAACATGGCTGGCGCCTGTATACCGCGGCCGCGGTGCTCGCGGTCGTCAGCGGTTTCATCGTCTACGAGATCGTGAATCCTACCGACGAAGTGCGTCCCGAATCCGCAAGCGGTGTCGTCTCCCTCGAGGTACCTCGGCCGCAGACGGCGCCGCCTTCCGCTCCGGTGCCTCCCGTTCCAGCGGCCGGGGACGGGCGTGCGGCGACCCCGCAGCCGAAGCCCGCGGACCAACCTCCTGTCGCGACTCCTGGTCCGAACCAGCCGCCCGCTGCGGCCCCCCGAGCCGTCGAGCCGCCGGGAGACAGCGCGCTCGAGGTACCGGGCGAATCGGTCGATCCGGCCCCCGTGAAACCGCGAGCGACGCCCGCCGAAGCCACGCCTCCGGAGCCGCAAACCAAGCGCGGGGATGAGGCCGGGCGCGGGGCTGCCCAGGGATCGAGCTGGCTGCGCGCACAACCGGCGGATGCCTATGTCTTGCAGCTCATCGGCAGTGCCAGCCGGGATACGGTGTCGGGCTTCCTGAGGCGCCATGCCTTCGGTGCCAAGGCCGCCTGGGTGACGACACAACGGAACGGCCAGGACTGGCACATCGCCGTGTACGGGCCCTTCCCGGATCGGGGCGCGGCCCACGCGGCGATCGGCTCATTCCCGCCCGAGGTACGGGCTTTGAGGCCCTGGGCCCGCCGCATTTCCGACATCACACGTGCCCTGGCGACCAAGCGCTGAGCGTTTGCGAAAACCTACTGCGCTCGGGATCTCGCGTTATGGCGGTTTCGATAGCGAAGGGGCGGACACGATGATGCCCGTGCAAACGGATGTGCGGCCCTGGTTCGAGCGTGCCCTGTTCGCATTCCTCGCGCTGGCGGTCGGGTTGAGCTTCGGACTGTCGTACGGGCTCGAGACCCACACCAGGTATATATCCTGGCCGTGAGACTCGAGCGGTCCTGGATAGCCGCCTGCGCGGTCATGATAGGGCTACTATTGATGATCACGGAACGCTACGCATGATCTCGTGTGTTCGTTGCCGTTGCGGGCTTCCTTCACACGACTTAGTTATCTCTTGGTGGATTTCGTCTTTTTCGGCCTGGCCCATCTGGCGCTCGGGCGCCGGGGCCTCGTGCTGCGCCTGATACCGTTGTTCCGCGTGCGCACAGCGCACTACGGTTGCTACGGTTGCTGGATAGTGGGGAATAAATATTGGTTGTGTCTCTAGTGCGTTGTGGCCTCATTTAAGCCTCCCAACCACTAAACGGTCCCGCAGGTTACGCACGAAATCGTCGAGCCCCTTGTTCACGCTCTCCATCCGCGCGCTCTCGCGTGCTATCTCGGCACGACGTTACCTCATTGCCTCTCGTCCGGCGCCATCTTCACGAGCCGCACCCGATCGGCGCGTCGCACCGCCACCTGCTCCTCCGGCTTCTGTGACTTGGTCTGGCGTTTCGGCCGCAGTGTGAGGGCGATGGCGGCCACGATGGCGACGAGGAGGATCACGGCCGCGATCTCGAAGGGATAGAGGTAATCGGTGTAGAGCACCCGCCCGAGCTCACGCGTGTTGCTGTAACCCGCGGGGTGTTGAACGGCTTCGGCCATCCGCTCGGAGCCGAAGTAGCGCGGGCCGACCGCCAGGACCATCGCGGTGATCATGAGGAACGCCACGGCCCCGCCGAGCGGCAGGAACCGGGCGAACCCCTCGCGCAACGGGCTCAGGTTGATGTCGAGCATCATGACCACGAACAGGAACAGCACCATCACGGCCCCGACGTAGACCAGAACCAGGGTGATGGCCAGAAACTCCGCCTCCAGGAGCAGCCACACGCCGGCGCTCGCAAAGAAGGCGAGCACGAGGAAGAGCGCGGCGTGCACGGGGTTCTTGACGGTGATGACCAGCGTCCCCGAAACGACCAAGATCGCGGCGAAGAAATAGAAGATGAGCTGTTCCACGATCCGATCACCGACCGCTGACCGACAATGAAGTCGGCACTCCCTTGAGCGCCGTGTTGGGTTCCAACCCAACAATGTTGCACTTCCCATGACGCTTCAAATAGCAACCAGCGGCGACGAGGGTTCGAATAAGCTCACCACGCTTCACGCGACATCCATAGCGATCTCTTTGGATTTAACGCCTGGATGTGGGCTTGCACCTTCGTCCGCCATTACAAGCGCATAAGCATCCTTTATACTGTCTTCGAGCTCTGCAAGCTTTTCCCCCTGGCTAAAGACACCAGGCACTTCTTTTAGCTTTCCAACGTACCAATCATCGTCGACCCAATACTCTAGCGTAAACTGTCGCTGCATATATATCGTCCCCTCATGGGCCTCGTGGTCTGCCGCCTGCTCATCCATACCCATGATAATCCTTACGCTTCGTTGATCGGTCACCGGTACATCGCATCCCGCGCCCGGTCCTCCGCGATCTCCTTCTCGAAGCGGTCCCCCATGGCGAGTAGCTGTTCCTTGTTCACTACGAGGTCGCCGCGCTTCTCGCCGTGGTATTCGAAGAATCGCGTCTCGACGATGGAATCGACCGGACAGGACTCTTCACAGAAACCGCAGTAGATGCATTTCGTGAGATCGATGTCGTAGCGGGTGGTGCGCCTCGTGCCGTCGGCGCGTTGCTCTGACTCGATGGTGATGGCCACGGCCGGGCATACCGCCTCGCAGAGCTTGCAGGCGATGCAGCGTTCCTCGCCGTTGGGATAGCGGCGCAGGGCATGGTGGCCACGGAATCGCGGCGACTGCGGGGTCTTCTCTTCGGGATACTGGACCGTGACCTTGCGGTTGAAGAGCCGGCGGCCGGTGAGGCTCAGGCCCTTGAACAGCTCGGTCAGCAAGAGGCTCTTGAAGTATCGGGCGGGTGTGCTCATGGCGCCTTATTATATCACGCACGGTCACAAATCGCCCTTTTTTTGATCCCCTCACCGCAACCCTCTCCCGGAGGGAGAAGGGGATAAAGACAGGGCCTCTCCCGGCAGGGATCTAAGGAGGCGAGTCATACCGTGACCTTGTATATATATATCTATCAAATTACCGATCAAACCAGGGCGGTACCCCGCCCATCACCAGGAGGCCCACGACGACGATCCAGACGATCGTGATGGGGATGAAGACTTTCCAGCCGAGCCGCATGATCTGGTCGTAACGATAGCGCGGGAACGTCGCCCGCAGCCACAGGAACAGGAACAAGAAAAACGAGACCTTGAGGAACAGCCACGCGATGCCGGGTACGAAGGAGAACAGGCCCTCCAGGACCGGGACCCCCTGAAACGGCGACAGCCACCCGCCCAGGAACATGACGGCGGCGAGCGCCGAGATCAGGATCATGTTGGCATACTCCGCGAGGAAGAAGAGCGCGAACGACATCCCCGCGTATTCCACGTGAAAACCCGCGACGATCTCGGATTCGCCCTCGGCGATGTCGAAGGGCGCGCGGTTGGTCTCCGCCACCCCGGAGACGAAGTAGATCACGAAAAGCGGCAGGAGCGGCAGCCAGAACCAGTGGAAGAGACTACCGGCCTGGGCCACGACGATGTCGCGGAGGTTCAGGCTCCCCGCTGCGATCAAGACCCCGACCAGCGCGAAGCCCATGGCGATCTCATAGGAGACCATCTGCGCGGCCGAGCGCATGGCGCCGAGGAAGGCGTACTTCGAGTTTGAGGCCCATCCCGCGATGATGATGCCGTAGACGCCCGTGGACGTCATGGCCAGGATGTACAGGAGCCCGGCGTTGATGTCGGCCAGGACCTTGAGGTCGTCGAAGGGCACGACCGCCCAGGCCGCGAGTGCCGGGGCGAGCGTCAGGATGGGGGCGGCGAGGTACAGGACCCGGTTGGCACCGCTCGGGAGGATGACCTCTTTCAGCACCAGCTTGAGCACGTCCGCGATCGGCTGGAGCCAGCCACGCGGGCCGACGCGGTTCGGGCCGATGCGCACCTGCATGTAGCCGATCACCTTGCGCTCGGCGAAGGTCAGATAGGCCACCCCGAGCAGAAGCGGGAGCACGATGAGGATGATCTTGAAGACGATCCAGACGACCGGCTCGGAGCCGGCCACCTCGACACCCGTTGCCGCGAAGGCCTGATCGATCACGTCTCGGCCTTGGTGAGCGACACGGGCCCGGAGCATGTACCCAAGCGGGTGGCCGGTTCGCGCGCCGCCGACAGCATCACGGCCCCTTCTGGGACCCGGGGGTCCAGGGCCACCGACAGCTCGATCACGGCCGTCCCTTGCCGCAAGCGTGCGCGCGCGCCATTGGCGAGGTCTAGCGTTTGCGCCAGCCCGGGGTGCAGGTGAACGTCATCGTCGCCCGCGTCCGCGGTGCGCTGCAGGGCCCCGGCCCTGCGCACCAGGGGGTCGAGCCGGTGCATGGACACGGGCGCGATGAGATCGAGCGCGCCGTTCGCAGGCATCATCCCGGCCAGTGGGGTCTCGGCGAGGGACAGCCACCGGCCGCCCACTGGGTTGAAACGGTTGTCGGGTATGGCATTGCCCGCGGCACCGCGTACCTCGGTCTGGACCTCCTCGATGCCGTCGAAGCCGAAGCCGGACAAGCCTAGGGCATTGCCCAATACCCGCAAGACCTTCCAACCGGGCCTGGCCTCACCGCGTGGTGAGACGGCCGCGTCGGACGCCTGCCACTCGCCTGCGGCGTTGACGAACGTCCCCGGGGTCTCGGCAAAGCCTGCGATTGGGAGCAGGATATGGGCATATTCGTCCATGAGCGGCGTGCGATAGCCCGAGAGTGACACCACGAGCTCGGCCTCGCGCAGGGCCGAGAGCGCCGCGGCCGGCCGCATTGCGTCCAGTTCCGGCTCGAGCCCGAGAAGCAGAAAAGACTTCATGCCGGCGTCCCACACGGCACCCGCAGCTAAGCCCGGCACGGTGACCGCCCGACCCCTGGGGCCCCGGTGGGGCAGGACGCCGGCCAGCCAGGCACCGGCGCTGTTCGCGGCCTCCGGTAGATAACCGAGCCGCGCCCCGGATGCCTCGGCGATGAACCCCGCGAGCGCGCGCAGGGTGCTCCACCGTGGGTGGGAAACCGCCAGGTTGCCGAGGAGCACGAGGCCCGATCCGGCACCTGCCAAGCGTCTCGCGATCTCCCGGTGCTGGTCCGTGACGTAGATGCCGGCCAGTGCCTCGGGGGCAGGCGTCCCGGCCCGCTCGGTCAACGCCTTCGCGATCCCCGCGAGCGATCCAACCATGCGGCTCGGCGGAACGATGAGCTTCTCTGCGATCCCGTAGTTGAAATCGAAGTCGATGGGGTTCACGACCATCACGGCCGCGCCACGGATCGCCGCCTTGCGCAACCGGTGGTTGGCGATGGGCTGGTCCTTGCGCGGATGGCTCCCGATGAGGAGCGCGCCATCGACCCGTTCGAGATCGGCGATCGCAGAGCCGATCCAGGGGAAGAGGGGAGCGCGCGCGTCATCGCTGAAGTCGAGCTGGCGCAGGCGATGATCGATGTTGCCGGTCCCCAGCGCGCGCGCGAGCTTCTGGAAGAGATAAAGCTCCTCGAGGGTCGCGGCCGGCGAGGCCAGGGCCGCGAGTCGCTCGGCGCCGTGCGACTCGATGCTACACTTGAGGCCTGCCGCGGCGAACGCGAAGGCCGTGTCCCACTCCACCTCTCGCCAGGAGCCGTTTTCTTTGATGCGGGGCGCCAACAGCCGATCCTCACTGTAGAGCCCCTCGTAGCTGAAGCGGTCGCGGTCCGAGACCCACACCTCGTTGATGCCCTCGTGCTCGCGTGGCACGACCCGCTTCACGCGGCCCTGGAAGATATGGAAGAAGATGTTCGAGCCGATGGCGTCGTGGGGCGCGACGCCCGGCTTCTGCCTGAGCTCCCAGGCGCGCGCCGAGTAGCGGAAGGGCTTCGAGGTGAGCGCCCCGACCGGGCAAAGATCGATGACATTGCCGGACAATTCCGAGGACATGGCGTTCTCGATGTAGGTCCCGATCTCCATGTGCTCACCGCGCCCGGTGGCGCCGAGCTCCCTAAGCCCCGCGATCTCGTCCCCGAAGCGCACGCAGCGGGTGCAGTGGATGCAGCGGGTCATGTCGGTCTGGATGAGGGGCCCGATGTCTTTGTCCTTGACGACCCGCTTCTTCTCGACATAGCGCGAGACATCGGAGCCGTAACCCATGGCCAGGTCCTGCAGCTCGCACTCCCCGCCCTGATCGCAGATCGGGCAGTCGAGGGGGTGGTTGATGAGCAGGAACTCCATGGTCGCCGCTTGCGCCTCCCTGGCGCGCGCCGAACGGGTATAGACCTTCATGCCCTCCATGCACGGCGTCGCACAGGCCGGCAGCGGTTTGGGCGCCTTCTCGACCTCGACCAGGCACATGCGGCAGTTGGCCGCGATCGAGAGCTTCTTGTGATAGCAGAAGCGCGGGATGTAGATGTCCGCCGCGTCGGTCACCTCCATGAGCATGGCGCCCTTCCTGGCCTGTAAGGCCCGGCCATCGACCTCGATGTTGACTAGATCCTGGCTCATGCCGCCTCGCGCTCCACGCTGCCCATGAGGCTACGGCCATGCTCGAGGTAGTGCTCGAACTCGTGCCGGAAGTGCTTGATGAAGCTCCGGACGGGCATGGCGGCGGCGTCGCCGAACGCGCAGATGGTGCGGCCTTCGATCTTCCTGGCCACATCGTCGAGCTTGTCGAGGTCCTCGGCGCGTCCCCGGCCTTCGACGATACGCGTCAACATCCGGTACAGCCAGCCCGTGCCTTCCCGGCAGGGGGTACATTGACCGCAGGACTCGGCATAGTAGAAGCGCGAGATACGCCGCAGCACCTGCACCATGCAGGTCGTCTCGTCCATGACGATCACCGCGCCCGAGCCCAGCAGGGAGCCGGCCTTGGAGATGGAATCGTAGTCCATGGTGCACGCCATCATGACCTCGCCCGGCAGGACCGGCACCGAGGAGCCGCCCGGGATCACGGCCTTGAGATCACGACCCTTCCACATCCCCCCGGCCAGCGCCAGGAGATCGGGGAAGGGCGTGCCCAGGGGGACCTCGAAGTTGCCGGGGCGTTGGACATGCCCGGTCACCGAAAAGATCTTGGTGCCGCCGTTGTTGGGCTTGCCGATCTCCAGGAACCAGCGCGCCCCCATGCGCAGGATGGTTGGGACCGAGGCCAGGGACTCGGTGTTGTTGATCGTGGTCGGACGGCCGTAGAGGCCGTAGCCGGCAGGGAAGGGGGGTTTGAAGCGCGGCAGGCCCTTCTTGCCCTCCAGCGACTCCAAGAGGGCGGTCTCCTCGCCGCAGATGTAGGCACCCGCGCCGAGGTGGTTGTAGAGATCGAAGTCGATGCCCGAACCCTGGATATCACGGCCGAGCAGACCGGCCTCGTAGGCCTCCTTCAGGGCCGCTTCGAAGCGCATCGCCGGCTCGTCCATGAACTCCCCGCGCATGTAGTGGTAGCCGACCTTGGCGCCGATCGCATAGCCCGCGATGGCCATGCCCTCGATGACCGCATGGGGGTTGAAGCGCAGGATATCGCGGTCCTTGCAGGTGCCGGGCTCGCTCTCATCGGAATTGCAGACGAGGTAGTGCGGTCCGCTCGGGACCTTGGGCATGAAGCTCCACTTGAGCCCGGTCGGGAACCCGGCGCCACCGCGGCCGCGCAGGCCCGAGGACTTGACCTCCTCGATGATGACGTCGCGCGGGGTCTTCTCGGCGAGGACCTTCTTCCACGCCTCGTAGCCGCCGAGCTGGCGGTAGGTCTCCATGCTCCAGGGCCGCTCGTGTCCGAGCGTGGCATAGCAGACCTGATTGAAATACGGGATGTTCATGATCGGAACGGACAGAGACGTTTAGCTTAACACTTTTTTCCCCACTCGGATCCCCAAATCGAGAGCCCCATATGCCCGCTCGGCTCGCCGAGGGGGCAACAACAGATGTTACGGCCCACGCGGAAGCTGCCGGTAGCAGCGCTTTGGGAGCGAGGACATCCAGGGACGGATGTTCCACGCGGGCAGGCACTTCCCCACCCCCGCTCCCGGGAAAGGCCACGACTCCCGGAAGCTTTTCATGCACGCCCCTCATTCTCCGTCTCCTGTAGCCACTCTGTCCGCCTGATCTCGGTCACCTCCTCGGCAACCAGTGAAACCGGACAGATCATGAACTACTACCCCGGACAGTTTACGTGCTCTCTGCAGTCGAGGACGGGTATGCTTGACGGCTCATGAGCACAGCGGTACCATATCTCTTGAAGAACCATCCTTGCGAACGATCCATGATTTGAAAACCAAGTGTTTCGAATGATTGTATCACACGGCGATTTATCTAAGGACCCGGGTTCAATCAAGCTACGGTTCACTGCGCATGTCGCGAGAGGAGTTAATGAACATGACCGTTGCAATTATCGACACTGGCAAGATGGGGAGCGGCCTCGCCCGGCTTCTCGCCTCGAAAGGAATCGACGTGGCCATTGGTCACAAGGATCCGACGAAGGCCGCGGCGCTGGCGGAGGAGATCGGTTCGCGTGCTCAGGCAGGCGGCACGGAAGCGGCTGCGAAGCTCGCAGACATCGTGATCCTCGCAGTTCCCTACAGCAGGGTCGCGGACGCGCTGAAGGGCGCAGGCGACTTGACCGGCAAGATCGTGATAGACATCTCTAACCCGATCACGTCGGATTTCAAGGCGCTGACCGTGGGTCACACGACCTCCGCCGCCGAGGAGATCCAGAAGCTCGTTCCGGGCGCCAAGGTGGTGAAGGCTTGGAACACCATCTTTGCCGAGTTGCTGCCGCCCGAGGCGCACGAAGGACGGGCCGCTCCTGTTCAGGTCTTCATCGCTGGCGACGACGAGGGGGCGAAAAATAAGGTTTCGGATCTAGTCAAGGCCACTGGCTTCGAGCCGGTTGAGTCAGGAGCGCTCAGCAACTGCCGCTACCTCGAACCAGTCGGCGAGCTCAACATTCACTTCGGCTTTTTCCTGGGCTGGGGGACTTCAGCCGGCCCCGCCTGGATCCGGTACTGAGTGGCTCGGCCCCTTCCGGACGCGCATTCGGCGCGCCTAGCCACTCCTCCCGCAGTAGGCCGAGAGGCAGCGCCAGCGCGACCGCGGGTAGTGTCCTAATTTCAGCCGGCGGCATCCAGAAGCTCCGGGAGGCTCCATAGATGGTTGCTTATCCCGGCTTCCGTGGCCGGGGTGACCCGGAGAGTCTTATGGACGCGGACGAAGTTGTAATGGGCGAAGTGAAGCGCCACAGCGGCCCTCATGTTCTCGACTTCTTCGAGAACGCATTGGTCAATCGGGTGAACCGGCGTATCGACATCCGCATGGTGAGGTTCTGCCGCTCGACATAGAACGTTGAGATGCGGGCGTGGTCAGGGCGCCGGTGATTGGCATCCGCTCGGCCGAGACCACGCGAGGGGGTGAATACCTACCAGGCCCGATCGGATCGAGTGTTCTACAATATACAATATAGGCGAAGCCATCAAAATAGTTCGGGTTGAGGCAGTCGGTTTCAAGATCGGTAATCTGCTCTTCATCCGAAACAAAAGGAAGGAACTATGAAAGCGATAGCTGTTTCGTCACGCTCAAAGACGCTGAATGAGCTCTTGAAAAAAGCGCAACGTAAAAGCGTTATTCTGCAAGACGCGGAAGGACGGTGCTTTGTGTTAGCTTCAATCCAAGATTACGAAGCATTTGAAGTTGGCGAGGACGTCACCAAGAACAAGAAGCTGATGAAATTCTTGGCCGAGCGCCGGAGCAATGAAAAGACGATCCCGTTGTCAGGAGTCAAAACCCGGCTAGGGCTGAAGTAGTTCGGACGAAGGCCAAGGTCGCTCGAACCGCAAGGAAGCTCATAATTGACGAATCAGGATTCGGATGTAACCCCGGGGATCCGTTGAAGAGGTACGAGGGGCGTCAGAAATCGTCGTTACCTCGCGGCCCGCGGCTCGGAAAACCCGGCTCAAGTCCTCTCTTGTGAACAGATATCCGACGGTGTTTGCCCCGCCCCCACGGGACGTCGTGTGCTCCGCGTATACCTTCACGCGGTACTCCTTCTCTCCGTGCCTGAGCGTTTCGTAGGGGGCCTCCACGGCATCGGTGGCATAGAAGCCCCCGAAAAAAATATTCCCCGCCAGACTCAGCACATTCTCGAAGAAAAGAAACGGAGCAAAACTGTGGTAATATATGCCGTGCGAGACGACAAGGTCGTACCTGCCGTAGTTCAGAGAGCTCACGTTGTGGAAAATCGTCCATTACTACGCTCACGTTCTTCCACCCAAGAAGTTCTCGGGCGGCGGCGGTCTTCAGCACGTTTTCGGCCCGGAGCTCAACACAGGTTACCTTCCGCAGCGCCCAACGCAACGAGCCCGGCGGTTTGCGTCGCATCGGCCGGCCCGAACTCAATCACTCGCAGGCCCCTGATCGGAAGTAGTTCGTCCAGCCGGTCGAGGGGGCCGAAGAAAGATTCGCCTAGATAGAACGGGGTGATGCCCTCGAGTGTACCCACGAAGTAACGCAGGGTCTTCTGCGCGAAGTCGAGGAGCGTACAAGGAAGAAGGAGTTCGTAGATTCCGAGTACCCGCATTGAGGAACGACGCAATTCCAGGATCGATCGCCATTGTGCCTCGGTGAGGGGAATCTTGCACACGATCAAGACGGTGTCCGAGGATGGGGTTGGAAGGACAGGTTGGCCCCAGTCCCAAGGGAGATAGGTTACGTTCTTTCCGACTGCCTGAAGCCGCTCCTGCAGCAATCGCGTGTTTGAGGGGGATCCCAAGAGAAGGAGGGCGCCATCGATCCGACGGACACGGGAGGCAATGAGGTCGCAGTACTGCACCGTGTTCCAGTGCTCCGGGAGAACGATGTTTTTTCCGAAAGGTCAGGCAGGGATCTCGGCACCAACCTTGCCTACCGTGCGAGGGCTGTTTTCCAGTTGTCCCTGGGGCTTCGGTTCACCGCTGAAAAAAGGATCCGCCGTAGATTGACCATCGCGTCCTCAGGTTCATCACCATCCGAATTCCGGGAACCCGGGCCGCGAGCCAGAGGCACTCTTCCAAAAAAGGATAGTAGATTCAACGCGGGCTTGCAATGGAGAATGCTTGGTCGGACGGGCTGGGCGGTGATTGGGCGGTGTGAAAGGGGTCTGGCGCCGGGGGGAAGCGCGGAGGGGGGCGGCCCCGGTGGTTGGCGGGGGCTCAGGGGTGAATTTTGGGGGTGGTGTCCGGTGCCTGGACGCGAGTGCGCCTGTGCGAGTCGAGGTGCGGCGACCGGCAGGAACAGGAGGGAAGGTGCCTGCTCGTGTGAAGCGTCCATCCCTGGATGCCCTCGCTCCCAAGGTGCTGCTCCCGGCAGCTTCCGCGTGGGCCGGCAACATCCTGTTGTTGCACCCTCGGCGCGCCCGACAGGGCCGTTTCCTGACCCTGGCTTTCCGACGCCTGTGTCGTTGGCATTGAGCGCGGAGCCGAAGCGATGGACAAGAGGTCACTGCCCCGAAGCCTGTCCTGAGCCGGGTCGAAGGGCGCGTATGGCCAGCATCCCTGTCGTAGGCTTGAGTCGAGTGTTGACGGGGACCTCATTCCGCTGAATTTTGGGGTTTAGCGCGTACGCCCCCAAAATCGTTCATTAGCTCGATTCCGAGGTAGACGTTGTAAAACGTTGGGTGTGATCCGACGGACAACGTC
>JBOIDR010000019.1:0-45537 GCA_050740695.1 Gammaproteobacteria bacterium
CGCCAGATCACAGCCGGCCTCGGTGTGTCCGGCACGCGTCAGAACCCCGCCCGGCTGGGCCATCAGCGGGAACACGTGGCCGGGCTGCACCAGGTCCCCCGGCCTGGCCTCCGGAGCCACGGCGGTGCGGATCGTCAGCGCCCGATCCGCAGCCGAGATGCCGGTCGTGACCCCGAGCGCCGCCTCGATCGAGACCGTGAAGTTGGTGGTCTGGCGGTAATAGGTGTCACGTACCATGAGCGGTAGTTGCAGTTGCTCGCAGCGTTCCTTGGTCAGGGTCAGGCAGATGAGGCCGCGGCCGTAGCGGGCCATGAAGTTGATGTCCTCTGCACGAGCGACGCTCGCCGCCATGACGAGGTCGCCCTCGTTCTCGCGGTCCTCGTCGTCCATGACGATCACCATCCGGCCCTGGCGGATGTCCTCGATGATCGCTTCGGTGGGGTGGATCGCCATGGCGTTTCGGGGGCTTCGGGCTCCGATTATAGCTGCCGGGGTGGGTACGGCAGGCGCCGGGGCCGCACGTGCCGGGCTGCTGCCGGATAGAGGTCCGACCCGGGGCCCGCGAGCGGGAAACGATGCGCGGGATCGGGGACGACCGGGCGGCCGCCGCGCGCCGTCCGTCGAGTCGGATGCGGCTCGCGAAGTCGGGTGAGCGTGGCTTTTACAGCCTGATGGTGACCGCCTTGGTCTCGGTGTAGTGTTCGAGGACGGCCTCGCCCATCTCGCGTCCCCAGCCCGACTGCTTGTAGCCGCCGAAGGGCAAGGCCGCATCGAAGACGTTATAGCAATTCACCCACACGGTGCCCGACTTGAGCTTCGCGGCCAGCGTATGGGCCTTGCCGAGATCACGGGTCCAGACCCCGGCGGCCAAGCCGTAGATCGTATCGTTGGCGCGCTCGATGAGGCGATCGTCCGACGCCTCGAACGACATGGCCGTGACCACCGGCCCGAAGATCTCCTCCTGGACCACCTTCATGTCGGCCTGGGTGTCTACCAGGACCGTGGGTTCCACGAAATAACCGGCGCCGGCCCTAGCGCTACCGCCGGTGATGGCGCGCGCCCCTTCGGCGAGACCGGACTCCAGGTACCCGCACACCCGGTTGCGTTGGATCTCGGAGACCATGGGCCCCATCTCGGTCTTGGGGTCGAGGCCGGGTCCCAGTTTGATCTTCTCGGCGGCTTCCGACACGCCCTCGACCACCCGGTCGAAGACGGGTTCTTCGACATACAGGCGCGAGCCGGCCGAGCAGCACTGGCCGTGATTAAAGAAGATCGCACTGGCCGCACCGGGGATGGCTACGTCGAGATCCGCATCCTTCAAGATGATGTTGGGTGATTTGCCGCCGAGCTCCAACGAGACCTTCTTGAGGTCGTTGGCCGCCGCCCGGACGATGAGCCTGCCGACCTCGGTCGAGCCCGTGAACGCGACCTTGTCGACACCGGGATGGGCCGCCAGCGCCGCGCCCGCCGTCTCGCCGAAACCCGTGACGATATTGACCACGCCCTTGGGCAAGCCGATCTCGAGCAGGAGTTCGCCGAGCCGGAGCGCGGACAAGGGAGTCTCCTCGGCGACCTTGAGCACCACCGTGCAGCCCGTCGCCAAGGCCGGGGCGAGCTTCCAGGCCGCCATGAGCAGCGGGAAGTTCCATGGGATGATCTGCCCGACGACACCGACGGGCTCCGGGACGGTATAGGCATGGTATCGGACGCCCGGGGTATACAAGACCGACAGCGGGATCGTGATCCCGTGGCGCTTGGTCGCCCAGCCCGCCATGTAATGGAACATGTCGGCCGCGAGCGGCACATCCGCGGCCCTGGCGACGCTGACCGGCTTGCCGTTGTCGAGCGATTCGAGCTCGGCCAGCTCGTCCAGGTGCTCGAGGATGGCGTCGCCTATCCGCCAGATGATCTTGCCCCGCTCGGCGGGTCCCAGGGCCGGCCATGGCCCCGATTCGAAGGCCCGCCGCGCCGCCTTGACGGCACGGCCGATGTCCTCCCGATCACCCTCAGCGACCTCCGCGCTCACCCTGCCCGTGGCCGGGTCGTACACGGGGAAGGTCTTGCCGGAGGCCGCCGGCACCCACTCACCATCGATGAGCAACTCCTTGGGTGAGCCGAGAAACCGGCTGACCGGCTGGGTCAACGAATAGGAAAGCACCGCCGCATTCATAGGCAACCTCCACGTTGCTGCTTCGCGCGCCGCTGCCGGATGGTCTGGGACCGGTCATTCCGGTTCTGGGGAGGGGATACCGGCACGCGTCCGAAAGAACGCCCCTCCAGCCACCACGCCCACCCGGCATCGGTTCGGGACTTGCCCAGCGCCCGACGCGCGACTCGGAGTTTGCCATCCCGGTACGCCAAGCCTGGCCGACGAAAGTGGCCGTGCATCAAGTATAGACAGGCGGGTGCCCGAATCAAAGCCGATCGCGGCGCATAGCTCGTCCACCAATAGAGCAGGGCATCGCAGGAGAATGAGGCTCCGATTGACCACGGCTTCGATAGTGATCTCCACGGCGATTCAGCGCATGCGATTATCTCCTCTGGCCGGCTAAACCGCTTCGGGGTCCGCGCCGATCTCACGCAAGATGCGCAAATGCCCCACCTGTAGCCGGGAGTTCATGATGAGCCAGAGGCTCTGCCCCCACGATGGTAGCGTCCTCGAGGACAAGCTGCCGCCCGAGGAACGGTTAGTGGGACAGACCCTGGCCGGAAAATACAGGATCGAGGGCTTCCTCAGTCAGGGCGGCATGGGTGCGGTGTACCGGGCGACCCATGTCATGCTCGGCAAACCCATCGCGCTCAAGCTCATCCGTCCCGAGATCCTCACGTCCCCGGAGGTGGTCCGGCGATTCCAGCGGGAGGCGCGCGCCGCGAGCCTTTTGTCCCACCCGAACATCGTCACCATCCACGACCTCGGGCAGGTCGAGGACGGGACCCTGTACCTCGCGATGGAGCTCTGCGCGGGAGTGAGCCTCAAAGACCTCATCGTCGCGGAGGGGCCGCTCTGCGCGCGCCGCGCCGCGCGCCTGTGTCGAGCCATCGCGGGGGCGCTCGCACTCGCCCACAAAAACCGCATCGTGCACCGCGATCTCAAGCCCCAAAATGTGATGGTAGCCCGCGACGCCGAGGGACACGAAACCCCCAAGCTACTCGACTTCGGGATCGCGAAGGCGGTCGAGACCGATGGGGCCACGCTCACCTCGACCGGCATGGTGCTCGGCACCCCGCGTTACCTGTCGCCGGAGCAGGCCAAGGGTCTGTCGGTCGACGGGCGCAGCGATCTTTACTCGCTCGGGATCATCTTCTACGAGATGCTGGTCGGCCGCGTGCCGTTCGACGATCCGTCGGTCCCCTCGCTCCTCGTGAAGCACATGGCCGAGCCCCCGCGGCCGCCTTCGGATCTGCGCCCCGGCGTCCCCCCGGCCATCGAGTCGATCGTCCTGCGCCTTCTCGAGAAGGACCCGGCCCGCCGCTTCCAAAGCGGCGAGGACCTATCCGCGGCCCTTGCGGCGATCGAGCCGGCCGCGCCGGTAGGCAACGCCCCGACGCGTGCGGTAGGTACGATACCAACACCCAAGCTCCGCGCCCCGAACGCGGCGCCGGGCGAGGCGACCATCACGGACGAGCGGTCGCTCGAAAAGCCTCAACTGAAAATAGTCCCTAATAAAGTTCAGACTAAATCACTGCTCCATACAATCAATATTGTTATAGCTCAGGACAGTCACCCACCCTTTGATGTGGACGCAGTTGTTCTAGAAGAGGATACAGCGCTAATACTTAGCACTAATGTTGTAATTAAAGAAACCAAGGAACATGTTATTAGCTTGATGACAGATCTGTATCAGTATAAAGAAAAGACGCCAGGCTCTGTTGTCGTTAAAGGCGCAAACCCCTACAGATTCTTTGCGATTGTTCATGATTTTGATAAGGATCCATCCTGCAGGAAGGAGTGGATCGAGAGTGCCTTACATAGAACTCTTCAGATATGCAATGCATTTAACATCGAGTCGCTTGGTCTGCAGTTATTAGGTACACGATATGGACCAATTGAAGATGAGTGGTTTATTGACCGAGTGCGTATGATTCTGGCAGAAACAACCAACAGTCAATTGATAAATCTTTGGATAATGATCCCTGATCATAGCGCTCCTGATAAAATTTTGGAAAGGATATCTCTCGGCAAATAGGAGCAATACGAGACTGTGGGTTAGGTTAGATAGACGCGCAACACCATATTGGATTACGGTGATTCGCGTCGTCACTCCCCGAATGGCGCCGGAGTTCCGACCGGCGTTGCATGGTAGGTGACGACGCGCGGGTGACGCTGGTCGTCGATGCCGTCGGATTCAGGACCTATTCGATGGTGCTCTCTATGAAGATGCGTCCCATGCGGTTGTATCCTAGGCTGCCGACGTCACAGGAGTTTCGCCAATGTGGCCATGGCGCCGACGGCGACAACCAGCAAGGTCCCTAGCTTGATCGTCATGCGGTACTCAAGGTCCTTCATTTCACGGAAGACCCGGGTCTCGAGTTCCTTGATGTCGCGTTTGAGGTCGGTGCGGAGCTCCTCGATGTCGCGTTTGAGGTCGGCACGGAGCTCCTCGATATCGCGCTTGAGCGCGGCCCGGATCTGCTCGATCTTGGTTTCAAGCTCTTTGATGTCCCGCCGGAGCGCGACCTCCAGTTCCTTGATATCGTGCCGGAGCGCACTCTCCAGTTCCTTGATATCGTGCCGGAGCGCGGTTTCCAGTTCCTTGATATCGCGCTGGACTGCGACTTCCAGCTCCTTCAAGTCCCGCTTAGTGGCGAGGTTGTCTGCAATGAGCTCGGCCTCGGCTATGGCGAGCGCTTCGGCCTGCTCTTCGGTGAACCCGGCTTCCTTGAGGCGCTTGGCGAACTTCAGTGTGTCGAAGGCGATCGCGGTCACAAGCTCGGCAAGCCACGGAAAGGGCCAACTCGGAGAATAGCAGATTTCTTACGCTCGCTGCCGCCGGCCGGCTACGGAACGTCAGGGCTCGTCAATCCGCCACCCTCGATGGCGGTGAGGTCGGTAAGGGACCCGGGGGCCCAATTGCTAAACCGCTTCGGGGTCCGCGCCGATCTCACGCAAGATGCGCAAATGCCCCACCTGTAGCCGGGAGTTCATGATGAGCCAGAGGCTCTGCCCCCACGATGGTAGCGTCCTCGAGGACAAGCTGCCGCCCGAGGAACGGTTAGTGGGACAGACCCTGGCCGGAAAATACAGGATCGAGGGCTTCCTCAGTCAGGGCGGCATGGGTGCGGTGTACCGGGCGACCCATGTCATGCTCGGCAAACCCATCGCGCTCAAGCTCATCCGTCCCGAGATCCTCACGTCCCCGGAGGTGGTCCGGCGATTCCAGCGGGAGGCGCGCGCCGCGAGCCTTTTGTCCCACCCGAACATCGTCACCATCCACGACCTCGGGCAGGTCGAGGACGGGACCCTGTACCTCGCGATGGAGCTCTGCGCGGGAGTGAGCCTCAAAGACCTCATCGTCGCGGAGGGGCCGCTCTGCGCGCGCCGCGCCGCGCGCCTGTGTCGAGCCATCGCGGGGGCGCTCGCACTCGCCCACAAAAACCGCATCGTGCACCGCGATCTCAAGCCCCAAAATGTGATGGTAGCCCGCGACGCCGAGGGACACGAAACCCCCAAGCTACTCGACTTCGGGATCGCGAAGGCGGTCGAGACCGATGGGGCCACGCTCACCTCGACCGGCATGGTGCTCGGCACCCCGCGTTACCTGTCGCCGGAGCAGGCCAAGGGTCTGTCGGTCGACGGGCGCAGCGATCTTTACTCGCTCGGGATCATCTTCTACGAGATGCTGGTCGGCCGCGTGCCGTTCGACGATCCGTCGGTCCCCTCGCTCCTCGTGAAGCACATGGCCGAGCCCCCGCGGCCGCCTTCGGATCTGCGCCCCGGCGTCCCCCCGGCCATCGAGTCGATCGTCCTGCGCCTTCTCGAGAAGGACCCGGCCCGCCGCTTCCAGAGCGCCGAGGACCTGTCGGCGGCCCTTGCGACTTTCGATCCGGCCGTGCCGGCCGGCAACACGCCGACGCCTGCGGCAAGTACGAACCCGAGCCCCGGGCTCCGGGCCCCGAACGGGGCGGCGGGCGTGACGATTACGGGCGAGCGCCGCGTAGGGGTAATAGATCGCCGGGCCCTCGATTCGGCCGTGCCGGTCGGCAACGCGCCGACATTTGCGGCAGGTACGAACCCGACCCCCGGGCTTCGGGCTCCGAACGCGGCGGCGGGCGTGACGATCACAGACGAGCGGCCGCCCCATCCGGCGGCCGGCCCCACCCTCGGCGGTATCCCGCAGGCTACCCTGCCTATGCCGCGGGACTCGATGACGGCCCGGAGACCGGCACACTATGCGGTCAAGCCGAGCGCGAACAGGCGAGGTATCGGTTGGCCCAGCGCCGCCGTGATCCTGCTCGCGGCCAGTGTCGCACTGCCGCTCTTGACGCGATCGAAGCCCGAAGCGCCACTCGGATCGGCCCGGCAGGCCACGAACGCGCCCGGGGCAGCGAGGTTGCCCGTACCAGAGGGCGCTGTAGTGCGGCGCCAAGCGCCATACCATCCCTATGCGGTTCAGAGGTCCGCCGCAAGCGAGCAGCGGCGCGGCGCGCCCGAGCGTACGATGGGGCCCGCGCACAGAGACGAGCCGACGTCGCGAGAAGCGCCTCTATACGCCCCTCCATTACCTACACCGCTTCCTCGTGCCGAGGGTCTACCGCCCCCGCCACCATGGCTTCCGCCACCGCCCGATGCGAGGCACCTACCGCCTCCACCGCCTCACGCACGCCATCTGCCGGCTGCTCCACCGCCCTTCGATCCCCACCGACCGCCATCGCGCCCGCCCGGCTGAGAGGGCCCTCTGCAGGCTAGATACTTGTGTCGTAAATGTCGAACAACACCGCTCACGCAAGTCCTGATTCACATGTAAAGTCAATAAGCTGCAAGCGCCAGGGTATTCCCTCCCCTGCGAAGCGGGGGAGGGTCAGGGTGGGGGCCAGGCGCGTCAGGCGGAGACGACGCCTGGTCAGCGGCTGAAGGGCTTGGCCCCCACCCCACCCTCCCCCGTCCGCAGAAAGCGCAGACAGGGGAGGGAGTCTCCGGGTCCCCTCCCCTGCGTAGCGGGACGGTAATTTCAAATGTCTTTGGCTAGATCTTGACACAACCAATGTTGTACAAAGATGCGTCCTACAAGCCTAGGTCCCTTCTCTCTCATGAGAGGTCAGGATGAGATGGACGCAATTGCACACCTGCACAGGCCTCCACGGCACGCCCGCGGCATCTCCCTGCTCGAGGTACTCGTGGCCTTTGCGATCATGGCGCTGGCGCTCGGCGTGTTGCTGCGGATCTTCGGTACCGGCCTGCGCAGCAGTGCGGCCGCGGAGCGCTATTCCGCAGCCACCTTGTGGGCCGAGTCGCTGATGGCCGGGGCCGGCTCGACCTGGCAGCTCGACCCCGGCGAGGACGGCGGCAGCCTCACGGGTGGCTACCGCTATCGACGTGTCGTCCGTCCCTATGACCCGGGGCCTGTGACGGGCCCCCTCCCGCGCGTGCCCCTGGTGTCGGTCGGCGTGGAAGTGGCATGGACCGAAGGGGAAAAGACCCGGCGGGTGGTGCTGAGCTCGCTGCGACTCGGTCCCCCGGAGCCGGTGCGATGACGCGCCGTCGCGCCTGGCTCATGCGGCCTCGAGCCTGCGGCGGGGCGGGCTTCACGCTGGTCGAGTTGCTGATTGCCATCGCGCTCTTCGGCCTCACGCTAACCGGGCTCTACAGCGGGCTCAGGATGGCGACCCGCGCCTCCGATGCCGGGGAGGCCCACGCCACGGACAACGACGAGCTGCGAGCGGTGATGGGGTTCCTGCGCTTCGAGCTGGGTCAGGTCTATCCGCTGGTATTTTCCGACGAGAGCGACGAGCAGGTGATCTTCGAAGGCGAGCCGGATAGCCTGAGATTCGTGGCGCGCCTGCCCCAGCACCGGGGAGTGGAGGGGGCCTATCTGATATCCCTGGTGAAGGACCGGGATGGCTTGGTGCTGCGTTACCGCCTCATCAGGCCCGACCACCAGTATCTGTTCGAGAGCGGTGATGCGGGCAAGGAAGTCGTGCTGGTCCCCGGCCTCGAGAGCGTCGGGTTCAGCTACTATGGTAAACGCGGGCGCAGCGCGCGGTTCTACAGCCGCTGGGACGACCCGGATCGTCTGCCGAAGCTCCTGCGGTTGCGCATCCGTCCCAAGGGCCGCGGCGTCCATTGGCCGGACCTCATCGTCCCGATCCGCGCCGAGGTGCAGGAGGATGCGCCGGAGCTGGTCCTGCAAGTGCCTGGAAGCGAAGACGAGTCCAGTGACGAGGAACTGGATGCCGGCTACCCGGACTATGATCCCGGCGATCCTGATGAGTAGGGGCTCGGCGACGGTGACGCGTATCCCGAGGTACAGAGCGCGGCGTCTCGGCCCGAGAGCGGTGCGCGGTGTGGCCCTCATCGCGGTCCTCTGGATCGTGGCCTTGCTCACGGTCATCGGCGCCGGGTTCGCGCTCGACATGCGTACCGAGACCACGTTGACCCAGGAGCTTCTCGCCGGCACCCGGGCGCGCGCCGCCGCCGAGGCCGGGGTATACCGCGGGATCTGGGAGGTCTTGAAACCGGATCGGCGCCGTCGCTGGCGTGCCGACGGCACCGAGCGCCGCTGGTCGTTTCGGAGCTATCGGGTGATCATCGCGCTGCAGGACGAGGGCGGCCGCATCGATCTCAACACCGCCTCGCCCCAGTTGCTCGGTGCCCTCCTCACGGCCAACGGGGTCGAAGACGAACGGCGTGCCGCGCTCGTGGACGCCATCCAGGATTGGCGCGATGCAGATGACGCGCGCGGTGCCAATGGCGCCGAGGACCCGGAGTACCACGCCGAGGGCCGCACGGCGGGCGCCAAGGACGGGCTATTCAATACAGTGGCGGAGCTGCAGCAGGTGCTCGGCATGAGCCGCCGCTTGTACGAGCGCCTGGCCCCGGCCCTCACCGTCCATTCGCACCTGCCCGGGGTGGACGCGCAGCTCGCCCCGCCCAGCGTCCTGCAAGCGCTTCTGGCCGCCGGTGGTGGATCCGAGGGCGCGCTCGAAGACATCCTGGCGGATCGCAGAGACAGGGACGGGAACCAGAGCCGGCTACCTACCCCGGCGCCCAACCCCTTCCCCTCGACCAGCAACGGGGAGATCTATACCATCCAGGCCATGGCCACCGTGCGCCGTAGTAACGTCGCCAGTGCCGTCGCCCACGTGAGCGCCACGATCCGCGTGACCAATCGGCCGAAGCGTCCCTACACGGTCCTGGCCTGGCGCGAGGGCCGGGAGCTCTTCTGAGGGTTTGCCCGTGGATGTCCGACAGGCGTATCAGATCCTCGGCCAGTGGCTTCGCCGATTCGTTCATTGGTGGGCGGGCCAGTTGCTGGATCTGTTGCCCGTGCCCATGCGCCGCCTCGTGGACCTCGACCCCGAGCGCTGGGTGCTCCGGGCCGAGGGTCCCGGCATCCGGGTGGTGCGCCTGCACGCGAGCGAGAAGGGGGACGCCGTGGTGGCACAGATCGCGCTGGACGTCGATCCGGAGGCGCCGTCCGACGAGATACGGAACTGGGAGCAGGAGCGGCGTGCGGATGCGGAGCTGACCTTGCGGCTGCCGCTCTGCCTGGCCTTGTGCCGGCCGATCAACCTGCCGCTTGCGGCCGAGGAGAACCTACGGGAGGTCGTGGGCTTCCGCATGGACCAGGAGACCCCCTTCAAGGCCGACCGCATCTATTTCGATTACCGGGTGCTGGAGCGGGACGCGATCGGAAAGCGCATCGCACTCGAGATCGTGGCCGTGCCACGGGCCGCTGCGGATCCATATCTGGAGCGCTTGCAGGCGCTCGGCATCGTCCCCGACGTGCTGGACATCCAAGACGCCGGCGGCGGGATAAATCTGTTGCCACCCGAGCGGCGGCGTGTGCGCGAATCGGGGATCGGGCGCCTCGATGCCATACTGGCGACGCTCGGCGGTCTCTTGCTGGCGGCCGCGATCGCCATCCCGCTATGGCGCGACCATCAGACCCTGACCGGGCTTCAGGCACGCGCGTCGGAGGTGAAGAAGAAGGCCGACGCCGTCAAAAAGCTCGAGCGTAAGTTCGAGCTCCTGACCAAGACCTCGCGCTTTCTCATCGAAAAGAAAAAGTCCTCGCCGGTGACCATTGCCGTCCTGGCCGAGCTGACTCGGCTACTGCCCGACGACACCTGGCTTTACCAGTTCGAGTTGAATGGCAGAGAGGTACTGATCCAGGGTGAGGCCTCGGCCTCGTCGGCCGTCATCGGCTTGATCGAGGCTTCGCCGCTGTTCCGCAATGTCACTTTCCGCTCCCCGGTCACTCAGAACCGGGTGACCGGCGGCGAGCGCTTCAACCTGGCCGCCGAGGTGCAGACGATCTCGTGAACTGGCGCCTCACGCCCACACATCAGAGGATCGCGGCGGTGGGCCTCGTGGTGGTGCTGCTCGGTCTCTTCTACCTCGTCCTGGTCTCGCCGGTGGTCGCCCTCTATCGGGAGTATCACGACGACATCGCGGCGGAGGAGGAGCGTGTGGTGCGCGATGAGCGGATTGCGGGGAAGGCCGAGCAGATCAAACGGCAGCTCGCGCAGATCGACCGTCAGATCTCCGGCCAGGAGCCGGGCTATCTGACGGGCAAGACCCGCTCCCTGGCGGCCGCGGAGATGCAGGAACACGTCAAGCGGGTGGTGGAATCCAACGGCGGACGGCTCAACAGCATCCAGATCCTGCCGGGCAAGGAAGACGAGGAGGATAAAGGCGCCCCGGTGTCACTGAAGGTCCAGATGACGGGCTCGACGGAGACCGTCCAGAAGGTATTCTATCACCTGGAATCGGGTCTGCCCCGGCTGTTCCTCGACCAGGTGTACCTGAGGGGTCGGGCCGGTTACCAGTTTCGTCCCGGCCGGCCACAGGCCGACGAACTGGATATCCGTTTCACCCTGCAGGGCTACCTGCCGGCCACGACACCGCAAGCGGGGTGACAGGATGCGCATGCCGGCCAATGTGAACCTCTCGACCTTGGTGCTCGGGCTCCTGTGTCTCATCGGCGGGGGGCTCGTCGCCATCGAGCTCGTGCCGATCCCACCCCCGGGGCCGCTGCCCGCCGAAACGCCCGCGCCCGCTTCGGGCAAGACCCCGCACGGAGAAGGCCCGAAGCCGGACGAAGACTTCAGCCTGCCCGCGTTGAGCCACTACCGGGTGATCACCGAGCGGCCCCTGTTCCTGAAGTCCCGGCAGCCGGCATCCGAAGACGCGACGCCGGATACGCCGGCGCAGAACGAGGGCCAGTTGTCTCAGTATGCGCTCACGGCGGTCATCATCGGTCCGGAGCAGCAGTTCGCGATCCTGCGCGCACAGGCCGAGGGCAAGCTCAGCCGCGTGACGAGCGGCCAGGAGTTCCAGGGCTGGACGCTCAAGCAGGTCAAGGGCGACGCCGTCGTGTTCGGCAGGAACGACAAGGAGGAGCGCATGCCGCTGGTGCGCAAGACGCCCGACAAGATCATGCAGGCCGCCCGTCGCGCCGCCCTCCTCGAACGCCGCCGCCAACAGACGCAGCCCCAACAACCATCGCCGCAACAACCCCAGGCCCAGCAACCCCAGGCTCAACCCCCAGACCAGCCACCCCAGGCCCAGGCGCAGCCGGGGACGATCCCGCCGCCGGGCGAGGCCCCTCCACCGCCGACGCCACCACCGGAGGAATAAGGGGGGACCAGGCTGCAGGTGGCTAGAGCCGGGGGATGTCTTCGTAGCGAGGGCGACCCTTGTGGTCGCCCTCGCGCCGAAACGCCCTATCCGACCTGCGTCGCGCGCTGTTCGAGTGGAACTACCACCGTCGCGTCGGCTTCCTTGCGGCCCGGCATGAGGAAGAGAAAGTCGGTCTCGTTGAAGCGCACGCGATCCCCGTGGTGCAAGCGCTGCACACGCTCGACCCGCTTGTTATTGACGAACGTGCCGTTGGCGCTGCCCTGGTCGAGCACCCAGTATGCATAATCGCGATACTCCACCACGGCGTGCTCGCGACTGATGCCCTTGCCCGGGATGACGACCCCCTCCGGACCGGGCGCCCGCCCGATGAGCGTCGGCCCCCCCGTGACGTCATAGACCCCGTCCGTCGGCGCCTCCGTGGACTCCTTGCTCAACTGCCCACAGTAGAGCAGGGCGCGCGGGGCGTGGCTATGGGGATTCCGCGAGGCACCTTCGGGGCGATCGAGTCCCGTCGCGACGCCACTGGGATTGCGGTACAGGCGATACAACAGCACGACGCTCATGAGCGAAAGCAGCAGGGTTACGCCGACGGTGCCCACCGCGACCGCCGGCATCCAGCCCGCTCGCCAGCCCGGGATCGGCGCCGCGTCGAGCGGCGTGCCGCTCATGGGCCGGGTTTCCTCCGTGATCGCCACCTCCGGGAGCGGTTCGGGAACTGCCGGCACCTCGGGGGAGGATGCCTCGCCGGGCAGGTCCGGGATCGCCTCGTCCGCCGCCTTCGGGCTTGGCGGCTCTTCGCGGACCGGCGCTTCCTCCTTCGGCAACGGCGCTTCCTGCGCCTGTTCCGTCTCGCCGATCGGCGCTACGGCTTCGGTCTCGAGATCCGGTTTCGCGGTCTCGGCCACGAACAACTCACTCATCTCCGCGAAGACCCCAACCAGATCGCCGGGTTGCATGGGCTGGAAGTACCTGCCCTCGGTGGCCGTCGCCAGGTCCTGCATGAGCTGTATGTCCGCGTTTTCGGTGAATGCGATCGTGAAGATGCGGATGCCGGCTTCGACCGCGGCGGTGGCCAGCTCGCCTCGCATCGTTTCGGCCGCTTGCAGGTCACGCGCCGGCTTTCCGGTGTCGATGATGCCATCGCTCATGAATACGACGGTTTTTTTCGTCCCCTCCGGCTCTCCCGGTTGCTTCAGCGTTTCGATGGCCAGGCGGAGCGCTTCACCGCTGTTGGTCAGCTGACCTCTGAAATCGATGTGATCCAGACGGGTGAGGAGGTCCAGGCGCGTGGTCTCGTTGATTGGAGTCAGGGGGACCAGGACCTCGACCTTCCGATCGAACATGATGAGCGCCACTCGCGACCCCGCCGGGCTGCTCTGTACGAACTGCGCGACCGCCTGTTTGGTCAGCGACTGCGGATCGTTCTTTCTCATGCTGCCGGAATTGTCGATGAGGAGAACTATCTCTTGTTCGGCGGGAGCGGCGGAGCTCATGCAGACCGCCAGTATCGCGAAGATGATGCGCGCGGACTGTTTCATGGTAGGTGCCTCGCGGTCAACGTGCAGCATTCTGCGCGGTGAGTGTCGCCTGGATGGCCTTCTTGCGAGCGATCAATCCGCCGTCCTCGGGCTGTACTTTCAGTCCTTCATCGACAAACGCCAGCGCGGCTTGGAGATCGCCGGCCCGTTGCCGATCCTGGGCCAGGGCGTGGTAGTGTCTCGCAATCGTCTCGAGCCCGTCACGGCCCTTGGCATTGCCTGGATCCAGGGCCAGGATCTGTCGATAGGTCTCGAGTGCATTGTCCCCTTCGGGTGCGGTCAGGCGTGATGCCACGAGTTGCTGCTCCGCCTTACCCAATAGCCCCCGGATCGCCTCGGTGTGGCCGGAGCCGAGCGCGGTCCGCAGTTCCGCGAGCCGAGCATGGCCCGGGACCGCCTGCAACCCCTGGTCGATCAGGGCCAGGCTGGCCTCCACGTTCCCCGGCCCTTGGGCGGCCTCGGCCAACTGCACGTAACGTTCGGCTATCTGTTCCAGCCCCGCGAGCGCCTCGGCCTGCCCCGGCACCACGGCCAGGAGCATGCGATAGGTCTCGAAGGCATTGTCGCCGGGCGGGGTGGTGAGGCGCCCCGACTGGAGCTGTCCCTGCGCCCGCTCAAGCCACCGGGCGACGAGGCGGCGGTGCTTCGCGCCCAACGCGCGCTGATCTTCGGCGACCGCGTCCTTCAGGGTGTGGAACTCGCTGCCCTTGGGGTCGACCCGGAGTCCCTGGTCGATGAGCGCCCGACTGCGCTCCAGGTCGCCGGCCTGCCGAGCGGCCTCCGCATCCTCGGTCAGCCGCTGTCTGATCCGGGTCAGGCCTTCCCGTGCCTCGCGACTGTTCCGATCGAGCAACAGGACGGCATTGTAGTAATCAAAGGCGTTGTCTCCTTTCGATTCGATGAGACGTGCCTCCTGCATGTGCCCCTTGGCCTGCGCGAGGAGCTCAGTCGTGATCTGCGCGCGCTGCTTTTCCCAGACCTTGCCCCTCATGAACCGCTCCAGGCTCGCCAGGCCGGTGTTATGGGGCTGGAAGTGCAAGCCCTGGCGGACCAGCAACAGCGCCTGGTCCATGTGGCCTCGGCGCCATTCCCGCCGCGCCCGCGTCTCGAAGCGGGCCGCCACTTCCTTCAGCCCCTCCATCACGCGCGGGTGGCCTCGCAGCATCGCGAGCGCGAAGGTGTAGGTGGCGTAAGGGCTCTCGGCCCCCATCTGGCCGAGCAAGGACTCCACCGGTTGGGTACCCTCATAGGCGAGCAATTGCTGCAGCACGTGCTCGGCCTGGGGATCGAGCGTATACCACAACCGCGGCGCCAACCCGTAGTACCACACCGTGACGGCCAGCGCGCCCGCCGCCACCCACCCCAGCCGCCCCAGGAAGCGCCTGGAGCGCGAGGCGCCGCGCGTGCGGGCCCCGACGACAGGCCGACCGTGGCCCAGGTCCTGGCCCGTATCGAAGGCCTGGGGCACGACGGGCCGATCCGCCCAACCCTGCGTGGGTTTGACCAGCAGTGCCACTTGATCTTCCAGCTTGCGCAGGAGATCTTCGCCGTCCACGAAGCGTGCGCGCACGATCTCCTCTAGAGATTGAATGAACTCGTGCGCGTCGCGGAAACGTTCGCCCGGGTCCTTGGCCAGGAGTCGGTTGAGGACCGGCTGCAGAAATGACAGGATCTCCGGGAGCTCGGGGATCGGCTCGTGTACGTGCTTCAAGGCCGTGGCCCGTGCATCTTCCCCCGCATACGGCGGTATCCCGAGGAGCATCTCGTAGAACAAGGCGCCCAGGCTGTAGAGATCGCTGCGTGCATCCTCCGGCTCGCCCGTGACCCGCTCCGGAGGCACGTAGCCCGGAGTGCCGATGAGGGCCTCGCCGGAGCGCAGCAGGATCCCCTTATCTTGAAGCTTGGCGACGCCGAAATCGGTCAGAACCAGGGATCTATCGTCCCGGAACAGCACATTCGTGGGCTTGATATCGCGGTGCATGACCCCCTGCCGGTGCGCGTAACCCAGGGCCTGCGCCAGTTGCACGATGACGTGCACGCTGTCCTTGAGCAGCAACCCTTCCCGGATACGCTCCTTGAGGGTTTTCCCGGGGATGTACTCCATCGAGATAAAGTAGCCATCGGGCGTATGGCCGAGGTCGTAGAGGGTAATGATATTCGGGTGAGTGAGCTTCGCAACGACCTTTCCCTCATCGAGAAAGGCCTTGCGGAAGGCGGGATCTCGCGCCGGTGCCGCCGGCAGGACCTTGAGCGCCACCTGCCGATCCAGGGCCTTCTGGATGGCCAGGTACACGACCCCCATCCCCCCTTTGGAGATCTCGTGCAACACCGTATAGCCGGGTATGTTCATGCTCATCCCATCACCTCAGCGCCTCAATCACGATGGGCCTGATGGATCGCCAGCTCGGCACGGCCGATCGCATTACCTGAGTACCGAATCACTGGCCTCCCCAACGGGGCAAGCATACGAAGATCAATCCTGTTTCGCAATCCGCAGCGTCGTCGCGCGGACCGAGACAGCCGCGGCTACGGTACGACCTCGAGCACCCCGCGCATGCCCTTGTCCTTGTGGCTCTCGAAAAACAGGAGCCGCTTGCTGCAATAGAACTCGAACATACCCGGGGCGGCCGGCATGAAACGGATCACCCTGGGCTCGTCGCCGAGTGTCTCGCGAATGGTGATCCCGGCCTTCGGGGAATCGATCACGAAGTCGTGGGGGATGAGCCCCGGCTCCAAGACGACCGTCAGCTCTACCGGAAAGTGGGCGGTGACCCGGATCTGCCGCGGCCGGAAGAAATAGCTGCCGGCGAGCACGCGCACCCGCTGAATACCTTGCGGGCCCCGCACCGCCTCGAACCCCTCGGCCGGCCCCGCGCCGAACGACGGCGCGGGGGTGGCCAGGAGTGCCGTCAGGCCGAGGGCTCGGCCCCTGGTTCCTCGCAATAGGCGCACAGGACGGCGATGCAGTTCTCGATCGCGCCCAGGTGGGCGATCTCGTAACCGTGGGTGTTCTGGGTGGGAAAGCCGAGGCAGGCGGCGCGTCCCACGTGCCCGTACTTCATGGCCATCGAGCCGTCGCTGCCGAAGCCGGCGATGGCGGCGTGCTGGATCGGGATACCGGCGCCCTCGGCCGCGTGCCGGAGCGCCGCGTTCAGGCCTTCGTCATAGAGGCCGTAGCCATCCTGGGACAAGAGCACCGGTGCCTCCCCGTCCTGGATGGGGTATTCGGGGGCGAGGGGGCAGATCTCGAGCGCGATCAGGGCATCGAGCGCCTGCCACTGGGTGAAGTACAGCGCGCCGAGTCCGCCCACCTCTTCCTTGGCGCTCGCGACCAGATAGACCGTCGGTCCCGGCGCCGGCAGTCGCTCGGCCAATCCCAGCAGGATCGCGAGGGAGGCTTTGTTGTCGAGCGTGTAGCTGGCGATGTAGTCCTTGATGCGAAACGGGCGCTTGCGGTGCTTACCGATCACCATGCGGGTGCCGGGGCGCACGCCGGCGGCCTCGATCTCGTGCGGCCGGCACTTGGTCTCGACCCAGGCATCCTGCCAGCGCAACGGCGCCTCGTCCTGCCGGACCTTTTGTGGGGACTCGTGCGAGACATGCCGCGAGCCGAAGGACAATACCCCGTGCAGCACCGCCCGATCGCCGAGCAGATCCACGATCCCCTCGCCGTAGACCCAGGGAAAAGCCCCGCCCAGGGCCCGCACCTGCAGGCGGCCGTCCGCGAGCACCCCTTTCACGATCCCACCGATCTCGTCCTTGTGCGCCGTGATGGCCAGGGCCTCGTCGCGCCGGCCCGGCAGCTTGGTGATCACGTTGCCGGCGGCGTCCTGCCGGGACTCGAGCCCCAGGGCGTTGAAGCGTTCCAGGAGGCGCCTGTCGATCTCCCCTTCGACGCCGCTCGGCGAATGGTGCATGACCAGCTCTTCGATGGTCGCGAACAGGCGCTCATGGGCGGGGGAGGGCATGGCAATGAGCCTAGCACAACGTTGACAGGCTCGCGCGTCGTGGCCACCATGCCGCTGGCCGGGGCATCGGAGGCCGCGGCGCAACCTGCCTCGCTGGGGCCCGAATAATAGACACGCCAGATCACCCGGCACGCCCCTCTCGCCATGGAGGGACCTGATACGGCCGAGCCCGACACCCTGATCGCGGAGGTGCTGCGGGCGCTTCGAGAGGACCAACCGTACCATGGGCTGTTGCGGTTGTGGCTCGCCTTCCGGAATAACCAACCGCGCCTGAATCGCGCGGCGATGCGGGCCCGACGCGACGATTCCGGGCATCAAGAGGCATACGAGGCGGTCGGCCTGGATGGAAACCACCTGCGGCTCACAAACCTCAACGTCAGGCATGAGCTTGCCATCATCGCGGCCATCGACCAGTACCTCTGGCTCCACTACGACGCCATGGGGAATGCTCCGCCTGCGCGGCTCCGGCTGGACGGTGAGGACTGGCTGATCCATCGGCGGCGGATCGCGACGAGCCAGCGCAGCCGCCACGCTGCCCAAACCGGCCGTCTCCAGACCTGGTGCCGCTTTCACTGGGTCCTTCCAGAGACGATCGCCGGCTTCAGGATCAGGCGTGTCGCGGCTCCCGATACCCTGGCCTCGGCAATCGCGGCGCTGCTGGCGGCGGGCGATCTGCGCATCGCGATCGCAAGCTTTTCCGATGGCGTCGTCCCCGCCTGGGAGACGCACGAGCCTCCGGTGTTACGCGCTCTGACGCTGACGGACGAGGCCCGGCGCTGGGCGGGTATTGAGGAAGCATTGCAAAGCGCGCTTCAGGCGGAGGCCCATGCCCTGGTGCTCCCGGAGCTGAGCGTGACTCCCGGCCACGTCGACCGTGTCCGCCGCTGGTTGGACGGTTTCGAGGCGGCTCCTATGCTCATGGTCCTTCCGGGGAGCTTTCACCGGCAGGGCGAAGCGGGCGTTCAAAACCGCGCTGAGCTGCTCGATGGCTACGGCCAGGTGTTGATCGCCCATGGCAAGCTGACGCGCTATGGGCGTGTGGAACGACCAGAGGGTATCGAGACCGGGGAGGAGATCCAGTTGCTGGACACGCCGATCGGCCTCCTCGCCATCCCCATCTGCCTGGACTTCTGCGACGAGGCCCACCCGTTCAATTTCTTGTGGCAGGACCTCGGCGTCGAATGGCTGCTGGTGCCGGCGATGGGCGATGACAAGAGCATCAGCGCTCACCTGCCGCCGCACGGCAGAGCTACACCGCGCCCACGGTACGGTCAGTGCCGTAGCCAACCAGGACCCCGAAGGGCGGGACGCCGCGCCCGGCTTCGTTTGCCGGGATAGCCACCCTCAGCACGCCATTCGGGGGTTCCTATGCGTCGCCGTGCCCGTCTCGCCATTGAAAACCACGGTAGATGAACGATAATGAACTTGTACTTCGCCAATAGTTCACTATAGTTCAGCTATGCGCATTGATCTGGCGTATGACATACCGGAGGAGCTGGCGCTGGGCGCGCCTCTCCCGGAGCTGCTCAAGGCCGTCAAGGCCATTGATACCTGGACCGAGCGCCAGGCCGAGGTGCTGGACTATGTGTATCGCTACCGGATCCAGGCCGTCCTGTCGGATCGCAGGACGACGATCGAGGCGTTGCGCGAGCTCGACCGACACCTGGCACAGGTCACGAACCCCGTCCGCCGCGACGCCCTCAACGCGCTCGGAAAGCCGTACTACGATCGCTGGTGCGCCTACCGCGAACTCTTGGAGGGGCCGATCGCTCTGCTGGCGAGCGCGGCGCCCGATCGGGTGATGGAACGGCAGCACGCGCGGGAGATCATTGATCAGGTGTCCCGACAGCCGGGGATCCCACAGCAGGTGCTAATCGACGTCTTGGGTCTCGGCAAGCCGAACGCGACCCGGATCCTGAAGCTCATGGACGCGAGTGGGCTGATCGAGCGGCACGCCGTCGGCCGCGAGAACCATGTTTATCTCGGCCGTCGTGGCGAGGCCCACGCGCCACAACCGGACGTGCAGCGCTGGGGCCGCCTCCTATGTAAATCGAAGGCCGCCTGAGCGGCGATGACCGCCCACATCACGACCTTCTACAGCTACAAGGGCGGGGTAGGGCGCACCCTGCTGCTCGCCAACGTGGGGATGAGCCTGGCCCAAGCGGGTCGCCGGGTCCTGCTCTGGGACCTGGATGTCGAGGCGCCCGGGATGCACCTGATCCCGGCCCTGAGCCCCCATCCAATCCCCGCCCGAGGTTTCCTCGAATGGCTGGACGACTGGCAAAGGCAGGGGATGGCGCGACCGACACCCCGGCAGCTAAAGGCGCTCAATGGCTGCGTTTGCGAGGTCCCCGAGACCGAGGCGCGCCTCCACATCCTCCCGGCCTTCGGGGAGAAGGCCGATTTCGCTGCGCTTTACCAGGCGATCGACTGGGCCGCCTTCCTGGCCCGCGAGCCGCGGCTCGGCCTCAACCTGTTTCGCGGTGCCATCGATGCGCTTGCCGAGCGCGGCCGATTCGACCACATCCTCCTGGATGCCCGCACCGGGATCACCGATCTCGGCGGCCTCATGGCTGCGGTTCTGCCGCATGTGACGGTGCTAGTCGGGAGCTACGGCGCGCAGAACTGCGCCGGTCTCGCGAGCATCTACGAGGCCCTGGAGCCCGCCGTCCAAGGCCGTTTGCCCGAGCGCCGCGACCCTGCTCGCTTGGAACGGCTCGTCGTCGTCTCACCCGTCCCCGGCGGCCAGGAGGTGCTGCGCGCGGCGCGCGCCGTCCAGTGGGATCGGGTCTTCCCCGGGCTCGATCAGACGCGCATCGAGGTCCCCTACGATCCGCGCCTCTTGTTCAGCGAAGACCTGCTCGTCGTGACCGATCCGGAGAGCGGGCCGGTCCACGCCTACAGCCACGTCGCCGAGTACCTCGAGGGGTTTCGCGATCGGCTGCTGGCCGAGCTACAGACGACCGAGCGCGCCCTGGAGGCCGAGGCGCCGGAGCGCGTTCAGGACCCGTGCCGCGAGCGCGGCCAGCGCTTCGAGGACCAGATGGCGCGCCTCCTGGCGCTCCTCGAATACCGCGTCGAGCGCGAGCAGCTCATTGATGGCAATCGCGTGGACCTGGTGGTGACTCGCAAGACCGGGATCCGCAGCGAGCGCTTCCTGGTCGAGTGTAAGGATCACCGGGACCCGATCCAGAAACGCGAGCTGGAAAGGTTTCAGACCTGGCTCCAGGGTCCCCAGGCGAGGGAGCTCCGGGCCGAGGGCCTTTATCTCGCGCGCAACTACTCGCCCGCGGCACTCACCTACGGCAAGGCCCAGGGCCTCCATGCCCTGACCCCGGAGGACCTGGAACGCCAGCTCTTCGACTTCGGCCCCTATCTCCAGCGGATCGTCCGCGCCCACGAGGAGAGCCCGTTGTCCCGGACCTATGTCGCGCAGCGCGTGCTGCTGGAGGCCGAGCCCGAGCACCGGGAGGGCAGGGATCTATTGGGCCACGCCGAGGAATGGGCCGGCGGCCGCGGCCGGCGCCTTTGGCTTGTGCTCGGCGACTACGGCACGGGCAAGAGCGCCTTCTTCCGGCGCTTCGCGTACGCGCTCGCGCGGCGGGCGCTGGAGGACCCGGCCGCCCTGGTACCGCTCGCCATCGACCTCAAGGCGTATCCCAACGCCATCTCGCTAGAGGGTCTGCTCCAGGAGCATCTGCGCACGAGCGCCGACTGGCACGGCAACCCAGAGATCCTGCTGCATCTCCTTGATGCCGGCCGGGTGGTGCTCTTGCTCGACGCCTTCGACGAGATGGGCACGGCCCAGATCGGGCGCAGCGTCGAGGACCAGTTCCGGCAGCTCGTGCGTCCGGCGGCGCGCGCGGGGGGAGGTGGGCGCGGCAACCGGATCTTGATCACCTGCCGCACCCATTTCTTCCGCGATCAGCAGCAGGTGAAGGACGTCACCGGTGGGCTCGCCGACGATTTGATTCGAGAGGACTCGCCGCTCGGCCAGGTGGCCAGGGGCTTCGATGCCGAGATCGACGAGCTCTTGCTCTTCAACGAGGAGCAGATCCAGGCGTTCCTCAAGAATCACCTGGGTGAGATCGAGGCGGAGCGCGCCTGGCGGTTTATCCAAAGCACGTACGATCTCACCAGCCTTGCCCCCCGGCCGGTGCTGCTCGAGATGATCTGCGCGAGCCTCCCCAAGCTCATGCGCCAGGGCGGCGAGGTCACCCCCGCCGGTCTCTACGCCGCCTACACCAACGAATGGCTGACGGACCGCAGCGGCGGGTCGCTACAGACCACTGCGGCCCAGCGCCGGGCGCTCCTCGAATACCTGGCCTTCGAGCTCTGGGGCCTGCCCCAGCATCGCATCCATCACCGCGCCCTGGTCGCGAGCCTCGCGCGTTTTCCCGACCCGGCGTTGATCACCGGCCTGGACCTCGACCGGGTGGACCTGGAGCTCCGCACCGCGGCCTTCCTGACACGCAGCAACGACGGCTATTATAGCTTTTCGCACAAGAGCTTCCAGGAGTTTTTTTATGCGCGTTATCTGCTGCGCGCCGTGCGTGGCGGGCCGCCGGCACCAGCCGAGGCCCTGGACACGGCCGCGCCCACCCCGGAATGCGTGCGCTTCCTGGCGGAGTTGATGGAGCGGGAAGACCAAGAGAAGCTCGCCGCGCTGACTCGCGGGCTCCTGGCACAGTCCTACCGGCCGCGGGTCTCGGAGAACGCCCTGCGCCTCGCCTACCGCTATGCGCACTTCCTTCGCCCAGCGCACCCGGATCGGGTCGAGGCTGAAGACTTGACCCCTGCCATGCAGCGCCTGGTACCCGAAGGGGCGCGGCTGGAGAGCGCGGAGCTCACGGACGAAGAGCTGAGCTTCGCCTGGCTCCGGGGCGCGCGGCTCGGCGGCGCAAAGCTTTCCGGAGCGAAAATCCTGGCCGCCGACCTGGGTAACGCCGACTTGAGCGGCGCGCTCCTCGACCGCGCCGTCCTCGGGGCCGCCGATCTATCGGGCGCCAATCTCAGCCGCGTCACGCTGCGTGAGGCCATCATGGATCACGCGGATCTGACACGCGCCCGCGCCGACTCGGCGGACCTGACGGGCGCTTTGCTGCGGTCGGCAGAGGCGCGCGGGGTATCGTTCCAGGGCGCCGTGCTGCACGGCGCGCGCCTCGCGGACGCAAAACTCGCTGGCGCCGACTGGCAAGACGCCATCGTTACCCAGTGCACCGCGCCGCGCGCCGAGCTGGACGCGGACGCCCTGCTCGCCTCGGTGGTACCCCAGGGCCTCCGCCCCTTCCTCCAGTTAGGCCATACGGGTTCGGTCACTTCCGCGTGCTTCGACCCCGAGGGGCGGACCGTCCTGACCTCCTCATCTGACCACACGGCGCGGCTCTGGGACGCGAAGACCGGGTCCGAGCTCCGCCGCCTCGAGGGGCATTGGGGTCCGGTCAACTCTGCCAGCTTCGACCCCGAGGGGCGGACCGTCCTTACCGCCTCCAATGACCGCACGGCACGGCTCTGGGACGCCAAGACCGGGACCGAACTCCGCCGCTTCCAGGGCCATAGGGGTCCAGTCTTCTGCACGTGCTTCGACCCCGAGGGGCGGACCCTCCTGACCGCCTCCCATGACGACACGGCGCGGCTCTGGGACGCCAAGACCGGGGCCGAGCTCCGCCGCTTCGAAGGGCATGAGGGCTGGGTCCTATCCGCGTGCTTCGACCCCGAGGGGCGGACCGTCCTGACCGCCTCCAATGATCACACGGCGCGGCTCTGGGACGCCAAGACCGGGACCGAGCTCCGCCGCTTCGAAGGGCATGAGGGCTGGGTCCTATCCGCGTGCTTCGACCCCGAGGGGCGGACCGTCCTGACCGCCTCCAATGATCACACGGCGCGGCTCTGGGACGCCAAGACCGGGGCCGAGCTCCGCCGCTTCAAGGGGCATGGGAGTGCCGTCAACGCCGCCAGCTTCGACCCCGAGGGGCGGATTCTCCTGACCGTCTCCGATGACCGCACGGCGCGGCTCTGGGACGCCAAGACCGGGATCGAGTTCCTCCGCTTCGAGGGGCATGGGGATCCGGTCACCGCCGCCTGCTTCGACCCCGAGGGGCGGACGATCCTAACCGCCTCCCATGATCACACGGCGCGGCTCTGGGACGCCAAGACCGGGATCGAGTTCCTCCGCTTCGAGGGGCATGGGGATCCGGTCACCGCCGCCTGCTTCGACCTCGATGGGCGGGCCATACTGACCGCCTCCACTGATCGCACGGCGCGACTCTGGGACGCCAAGACCGGGGCCGAGCTCCGTCGCTTCGAGGGGCATGGAGGTCCTCTCACCTCCGCTTGCTTCGACCGTGAGGGGCGGACCGTCCTGACCGCCTCCGGTGACGGCACGGCGCGGCTCTGGGACGCCAAGGCTGGGACCGAGCTCCGCTGCTTCAAGGAGCATGGGGGTGCGGTCCTATCCGCCTGCTTCGACCCAGAGGGGCGGACCGTCCTGACCGCCTCGCGTGACGGCACGGCGCGGCTCTGGGATACTCAGACCGGGACCAAGTTCCGCCGCTTCGGGGGGCATAGGGGTCCTCCTATCAACTCCGCCTGCTTCGATCCCGAGGGGCAGACCCTCCTGACCTCCTCCGATGACCGCACGGCGCGGCTTTGGGACGTCCAGACCGGGACCAAGATCCGCCGTTTCGAGGGGCATAGGGGCCCTGTCAACTCCGCCTGCTTCGATCCCCACGGGCGGACGCTCCTGACCGCCTCCTCTGACCGCACGGCGCGACTCTGGGACGCCAAGACCGGGGCCGAACTCCGCCGCTTGAAGGAGCATAGGGGTCCTGTCAACTCCGCCTGCTTCGATCCCGAAGGGCGGACCGTCCTGACCGCCTCCGATGATGGCACGGCGCGGCTCTGGGCGCTTCAGGACACCGGAGCCTCTCACACGCTCGTGCCCCTACGCGATGGCTGGCTGAGCCTCGACGCCGCCGGCCGCTATCGCGCCGGCGGCAACGGGCTCGCCCGGCTCAGCTACTACGACCCCGAGGAGCACGCCCTCGCCCCCACCCATTGGATGGCCGAGGATCTACCCGAATACGCGGCAAGAGACTGATCCCGATACGACTACCACGTTGACAGCCCCGCCCGCGCCCCCCACCATGCCGGCGATGGCGCGGGACATCGAAGCTCGCTACGCGATCTGCCTCATCGAGAACCAAGACCACGCGCTCCTGTTCGTGAGGCGGGCCGCAGGCGCTGGTCTCGGCGCCGGGCTGTGGGGCTTTCCGGCCGGCCACCTGGAGGCGGGGGAGGGGCCGGAGGGCTGCGCGCTCCGGGAGCTCCGCGAGGAGATCGGTCCGGATTGCCGGCTCGACCTCTTGAACCGCATCGGTCCGGTGCGGGATACGTATTACGGCGGGGTGCTCGAGATCCATCTCTTCCACTACCGCTGGCAGGGCGGCGTCGTGATCCTGAACAACGAGCACAGCGCTTACGCCTGGGTGGGGCGCGAGGACTATCGAAGCTACCCGGTCATGGACGGGATCGACGAGGACATCGCCTACTTCGGGATCTGGCCGCACCGTTACCTGAACCCCGACAGGCTCCCGCGCTGATGCCGCTCGCGCTCTACTACGAGGTTTTCCGGGCCGGTGTGCCGCTCGTCATCCTGCCGGGTCTTTTCGGCTCCATCGGGAACTGGCGCCCCATGGCCCGGCGCCTGGCCGTCAAATACCGGGTCCTGGTGGTAGACCTGCGCAACCACGGACGCTCCCCGCACACCGACAGCATGCGCTACGAGGAGATGGCCGAGGACGTCCTGATGCTGCTCGACAAACAGGGCATGGCGCGGGTGGCCCTGCTCGGTCACAGCATGGGCGGCAAGGTCGCCATGAGCTTCGCGCTCGCTTATCCCAATCGGGTCGGCGCGCTCCTCGTCGCCGACGTGGCGCCGGTGCGCTATGGGCGTCATATGGATGGCCTCCTCGCGGCGCTCCTGACCTTGCCGGTCGCGACGTTCCGGGACCGCCTCCAGGCCGATGCGGACCTCGCGCAAACCATCGAGGATGAGCGCCTTCGGCAGTTCCTGCTGCAAAACCTCGTACGCGACGGGACCGGGTTTCGCTGGCGCGTCAACCTCGGGGCCATCGCCGCGAACATGGACTCGCTGGTGGGATTTCCGGCCTTAGACGCGGGCCTCACGTATTCGGCTCCGACTTGCTTTCTCGCCGGCGGCCTTTCTCGCTATATCCGGCCCGAGCACTGGGACGCGGTCGTCGCGCGGTTCCCGAAAGCGAAGCTCGTGACCCTGCCCGAGGCCGGGCACTGGCTCCACGCCGAAGCGCCCGAAGAGTTCCTCGCCGCCGTCCTGGGTTTCCTGGCGAGCGCCCGGCTCGGGCTCTCCACGCGTTTCCTGGCGGACGAGTGATCCGGCCTATGGCAGGACGCACCAGCGGTGCCGGTGAATGGGCTGCCTATTTCATGTGCAAATTCAATAAACCGTCAGCTCCGGCTTATTCCCTCCCCCTGGCAGGGGGAGGGCGAGGGTGGGGGTTGAGCGTCGCATAGCTCTGAGAGACTCGACCCCCATCCTACCCTTCCCCCTTCCAGGTTGAAGGAATCGAAAAGAGCCATACGATTTCGAATATCTTTAGCTAGCTCTCACATATTCTTCCGTCGCTTAGGGGAGAATCGCCGTCACGCCTTCCCCGTTTACCTCCATCCGGAGCGATCACATGATAAAGAAAGTCGTACTAGCCTATTCCGGCGGCCTGGACACCTCGGTGATCCTGAAATGGCTCGCCGAGACCTACCGCTGCGAGGTCGTGACCTTCACGGCCGACATCGGCCAGGGCGAGGAGTTGGGGCCGGCGCGGGCCAAGGCCCAAGCGCTCGGCGTCAAAGAGATCTACATCGACGATCTCAAAGAAGAGTTCGTGCGCGACTTCGTGTTTCCGATGTTTCGCGCCAATGCCCTCTACGAGGGGGAATATCTCCTCGGCACCTCGATCGCACGGCCGCTCATCGCCAAGCGCCTCTGCGAGATCGCGGACGAGACCGGTGCCGATGCCATCTCCCACGGCGCGACCGGCAAGGGCAACGATCAGGTGCGTTTCGAGCTGTCGGCCTATGCCCTTCGGCCCGACATCCAGGTCATCGCGCCGTGGCGGGAATGGGAATTGGGCTCGCGCGAGTCGCTGCTCGCCTATGCGCGCCTGCACCGCATCCCGGTCGAGGGCCAGAGCGGTACCAAACCGCCATACTCCATGGACGCCAATCTCCTGCACATCTCCTACGAGGGCGGCGTGCTCGAAGACCCGTGGGTCGAGCCCGAGGAACCCATGTGGCGCATGACGGTCTCGCCCGAGCGCGCGGCCGATGTGCCGCGTTACGTGGAGCTCGGTTTTGAGCGCGGCGATCCGGTGGTGCTCGACGGGCAGCGCCTGGCGCCCGGGGCGATGCTCGCGGCCCTCAATCGCGTCGCCGGCCCGCACGGGATCGGACGCCTCGATCTGGTCGAGAACCGCTACGTGGGTATGAAGTCCCGCGGTTGCTACGAGACCCCGGGCGGCACCCTCCTGCTAAAGGCCCACCGCGCCATCGAATCCTTGACGCTCGATCGCGAGGTGGCGCATCTGAAGGACGAGCTGATGCCGCGCTATGCCTCGCTCATCTACAACGGTTACTGGTTCAGCCCCGAGCGGCGCATACTACAAGAGATGATCGACGCATCCCAAATACGCGTGAACGGTGTCGTGCGCCTCAAGCTCTACAAGGGCAACGTGATCGTGACCGGACGGCGTTCGGACACCGATAGCCTGTTCGACCCGAGCATCGCGACCTTCGAGGAAGATGCGGGCGCCTACGATCAGCGCGACGCCGGCGGGTTCATCAAGCTCAACGCGCTCAGGATGCGGATCGCCACACGGCGGCAGAGATCGCAGAGATCGTAGCTGGATGCAGCGAAGCGGAGTCCGGGGAAAAGGCATGGCGGCGGCCATTTCCCCGAGTCCCATTGTCATTCCATCCGGGCTACGACATCCTACCGGGATATCGAGTCGCCAAACCAGGGGCGATTGGTTCCTCGCCAAGCTGCCCCTGCGAGGGGTTTCCGAAAGGCGGCGGTCGCGATCCGATGGCCGTCGCCCTCTAGGAAGGATCTCAGAGAGCAAGCGTTGTACTTTGATGGTGTTTCTCCAGCTCGCCGACCGTCGCCTTGCTGCTGCTTTCGGTTCAACTCCCTGAGCCGACAGCCCCCTTTGGCCTGCATTCGCGTGAGAGGCGAAAACGCCCCGCATCCGGGCGCTTCGGACCGATGAATCGCCCGCAAAGTCCCGATCCTGGACCGACGGCTCGCGTACTTGACAACCTGCAGGTCCATCCGTACTGTTCACCTCGCCGACAAGGGCCTTTGAAATTCTTATGGCCGGATCACGGCATCGCATCACTCCGGTGAATCCGCAGTACGCTGACGTGCTGGGCGAGAAATGCTACCCAGCCTTTGCGACATACCCGAGCCGGTGGACATGGTGGATTGTTTCCACCCGGCTGATCAAACAGTGCCGATCGCCGAGGACGCGATTGCGATCGTGCGCGAACACTCTCTGGATGTAGCTTGGCGTGATCAACGAGGAGGCTGCAGAGAGGACACGCGCTGCCGGCTTGCAAATAGTAATGGACCGCTGCGTGAAGATCGAGCGTGCGCGGCTGTTTGGCGGGCTGCGAGGGTGAACGCCGGCGTCATCTCGGCCAAGCGGCCATCCTGATTGCCGCATGGATTTCTTTCCGCTCTCCAAAGCCCTCGCCGTTTTCAGCGAGCCCGTCAACGTTCTCGCTTTCGTCCTACTTGCGGCGCTCGTACTGCTCTGCCGCGGACGATGGGCCGGCGCGCGCCGGTTGCTCGCCTCTGCGGTCGCGGCATTGTTTGCGGTGACGTTGTTTCCGATCAGCGATCTCCTGTTGTTCGGTCTGGAGCAGCGCTTTCCCGCACCGGCTTCGCTGCCCGAGAAGGTGGATGGCATCATCATGCTCGGGGGCGCGCAGCAGCCGCGTCTTACCGCCGCGTATGGACAACCGGCCTTGAATGGCGCCGCGGAACGCATGACCACTTTCCTAGCGCTCGCGCGCCGTTATCCGCAGGCGCGCCTTGTGTTTGCCGGCGGCTCCGGCGATGTGCTGCATTCCGAGACACGCGAAGAGCCGACCGTCCGGATGTTCCTCGATCAGCAGGGCTTCGATGCCAATCGCGTGCAGTACGAGTCCGGTTCGCGCACCACGTACGAGAACGTCGTCAACGCCAAGGCGCTCATCAGACCGGGTCCCGAAGAGACGTGGGTGCTGGTGCAGACCGCGGCGGCCATCCCCCGCTCGATCGGCGTGTTCAACAAGCAGGAATGGGTGGTTACGCCGGTACCATGCGATTACAACGCGGTGCCGCCGGAGTGGCTACCCGGCTTGTCGGCCGCGCTGGCACTCGAGAACCTCGATCATGCACTTCATGAGTGGATCGGGCTCGTCGTCTACTACATCACGGGCAAGACCAATCGGCTTTTCCCTGCACCAACGGTGAAGTCCCCAAAGGACGGCGCGGCGCCGATCGCGGCGCCCGGCGCGAGCCTCGCCGAAGGTGGTCCCAGGGGGACGGTGGCGCTCGCACCGCGAGGCGATGGGTCGCCTCAAGGTGCCCCGGTCTCGGTGCCCGGCAACCCCTACCGGGAGCGCTCGGCGCGCTTCGCGACGCCCAGAGCGGGGCAGGTGCCCGCGTGATCGTCACCCCGCCTTGGCGGTGACACCTGAGGGTTTGCCGTCGGCCTATGAAGGTGTTGCCCGGCAATACTGCGGACAGCACCACGTTGCGCGACTTTCTGGCACATGGGGCAATATGGTCGCGCGCGGCGCATCGGGGTGAAATTGGCGCACGTCGGAACACAGGCCGGCCGCGATCGGCGACTTCGGCTTCCCCATCGCGGACTCTACCTCGGTACCGCGAGGGGCGCTGTGTGGGCCTCTTCGGACGAAGGCGACTCGCGGTCCCAGATCGCTTCACCACCTGCCGCGCATCCTGGCGTTGGAGGTCGGGTGAGACCCGAGCGAGTGGCAGTATCGCGCCGACAGTCGCTCACCCATGCGCATCATCACCCTGAACGTCAACGGGATCCGCTCGGCGGAGCGCAGGGGCCTACTGCGCTGGATGGACGAGCAGGAGGCCGATGTTGTCTGTCTCCAGGAGACCAGGGCGCAGCGCGATGATCTCGGCCCGAGCGTGGTAGCGCCGCACGGCTATCACAGCTTCTTCCACCACTCGAACAAGAAGGGCTACGGCGGCGTGGCCCTATACACGCGCAAAGCGCCACGCCGGGTCGTCTACGGACTCGACTGGGACGATTACGACCGGGAGGGTCGTTATCTGCAAGCCGATTTCGCGGACTACAGCGTCGTGTCGCTGTACATCCCGTCGGGGTCCTCAAGCGAGGCGCGGCAGCAAGCGAAGTACGCGTTCCTCGATCGCTTCCTGCCCGTCCTCGCGGGGCTCCGGCAAGAGGAGGGACGCGAGTACCTCCTGTGCGGCGACTGGAACATCGCGCACAGGCCCATCGACCTCAAGAACTGGCGCGCCAACCAGAAGAACTCGGGCTTCCTGCCCGAGGAGCGCGCCTGGCTCGATCGCGTGTTCGACGAGATCGGCCGGGTGGACGCCTTTCGGGTCGTCAACGCGGAGCCGGAGCAATACACCTGGTGGTCCAATCGCGGCCAGGCCTGGGCCAAGAACGTCGGATGGCGTATCGACTACCAGATCGTGACGCCGGCCTTGGTGGGTACCATACGAACCGCCCGGATCTACAAAGACGAGCGCTTTTCCGACCATGCCCCGCTCACCATCGATTACGATCTGTGAGCACTGCCGATGCCTTTGGATCGGCAGTGGAGGTCCGCTGCGGGGCACATGAGCACAGACCCATCGCAGGAAACGTCGCCGATCGAGGGGCACGAGGTCCACGTCTGGCAGTTGGGGCTCGAGCCCCTGGGCGAGCCCATGAGCGATCTCGCGAGTTGCCTGTCGCAAGACGAACGCGAGCGGGCCGCGAGGTTTCGTTTCGCGATCCACCGGCGGCGCTGGGTAGCGGCCCGCATGGCCATGCGCCAGGTCCTCGCACGATACACGGGGGCGACCCCGGCGAGCCTCCGCTTTCGGTATGACGCCCACGGGAAACCCGCGCTGCTCCCGCCCCACGACAAGGTCCATTTCAATCTCACGCATTCACATGACCTGGGACTCCTGGCGATCGCGCCGGGGCCGGTCGGCATCGATGCCGAGCGCGTCGACCGGCGAACCGATCTCGAGGCGCTCATGCGGCACGTCGCTTCAGAAGACGAGCGCGAGGCGCTCTTTCGGTGTCCCGTGGCCGAAAAGCGCGCCGGGTTTTTCAGGCTCTGGACGCGCAAGGAGGCCTATATCAAAGGCCGCGGTCTCGGCCTCAGCCTGCCGCTCCGGGCCATCACGGTGCCCGTGACGGCCTTGCAAGGCACCGGGGACATCCGCGTCGAGGCCGAGTGGGACGATCGCAAGCCGTGGCGCCTGTGGGATCTCGAGGTCCCGCCGAGCTACACGGCCAGCCTTGCATACGCGGGGAGGATCGATCGGCTTTGGCCTCATGTATGGCCGCCGACCGATCACGCGGCGACGGGGTGAAGATGCCTATCGGACGAGGGAACCGAGCGGTGCCGTGCCGATCTCTTCGGCGCTTTGCGCGGGGCTGGCGGTACGCGATCGGGTCGCGCCCCTCGTCGTCGCGGCCCGGGCCCAGGCGAACCGCTACGGGGAGATCGTGATCGAGACCGCGGACACCGAAGCGAGCAAACCCCTCTTGGGGGACGGGTTCACTTACCGTCCCGCGCGCCCCGTAGACTGGATGGTCTGCGACATCGTGGACCGCCCCGACCGGGTGACGGACCTCGTCGCCCGGTGGTTTCTGGAAGGCTGGTGCCGGCAATGTATCTTCAACCTCAAGCTACCCATGAAACGCCGGCTCGGCGCTGCCGAGAGGCCATCGGCCAGACGCTCGCCGCCGCACCCTTACGTCACCGGCTCACCTTCAAGCACCTCTACCACGATCGGATCGAGATCACAGGCTATAACACCCGCTTGTCCTGATCAGCTTGGTCGGGGTTCACACTCCCGAAGAACCGCCGACATTCCATCGTTCAACACGCGCATAAAATCGAGCGCGCGCCCAGACATCGTTCATATAGTCGCCGCCGGTCGTGCCCTTATCCGAGTTGGGTAGGCGTAATCCGGCTCCGCCGTTGTAGCGCGATACGGCAGCTTGCAACTGTTCTACATCGGATAAGTCAGGGAACTTCTTCTTAACCGTCAGGAGCTTGTCCTTGAGAATGCCGGTAGCTTGATTGATATGGGGCTGCCCTGCCGGGCCGCCGTCTTGCACTACCCGAAACGGATTTCCGATATCAACCTGCATGATCCCGAAGCCGCGCCCGTGATCTCCGAAGCCATCCTTCAGGATATTGCCGCCGCGGCTTTCACGACTTGCAATAGCTGCGAGCAATGCTGGAGGTAAAGTGAACTGGAGGTAAAGTGAATTTGAAAGCCGCCTCTTCGAACTTCTCTTTTTGTTGCATTACTCGCTTGCGATCAGTTTGAGCCATCGCTTCGGAAGCCTGCACTCCTCTGATGCCACGTTGAGGAAGACCATCTTGACGGGCAGTTCCATCGGCAGCGCCACTGGATTCGGCCTCGAGCAAGATCGCATTCGGGTCGGTCTCAGATCGTGCGCTTTCTTGTCCGCGATCAGGGTTGGCACTCATGATTTGTTCCTCCTGTTTTGCGCGTGGAGTGCTCGAGAAAAAGAGAAAAAGGCCAACGCGGCACGAGCCGTAACCGACGCCAAATTGATGAGCTCCCCAAAGCGGTGCGGCATCGAGAAGGATAGGACATTCAACGCCTTGGCCTCATGTATGGCCGTAGACCTCGGCGCGGCACCCAGGCGCGGCCTCTCGGTCACCGCAGTGGACAAGGGTGTCACTGTGCGGAGAGATGACTGGACGACGGTGAGCCCATATCCTCGAATGGAAAATTCGCCGCGCGCCCCGCCGAGGCAGGCTGACTGTCGATTTGCGCTCGCACCTCGGCCACTTCGCGCAAGACCGTCTCGTGATCGAGCGCCGAGCCAGGGCACGATTTCTCCGACATCATGTTGTGAAAGCGCAGCGTCTCCGGTTTCAGCCCAAAGCGCTTTTGCAGGTGCGCGATCACACCGAGCACGGTGCGCTTCTGCGGTCCGTCGAAGGCATCTTTGCCGCGATCGAAGTCACCGATGGTCTCGAACATGAATGGCCCTGCAGCCGCGTTGCCGTTGAATCCCTTGGCGCTGGCGGGCGGTTGATTCCAATTGCGGCCCGTCCAGATACTGCCGTCCGGCGCGATCGAGATGTGTTGCGCGATGTCCGACCAGCCTTGCGTAGTGGTGTGAAACTCCCACATCGATTCGATGGTCGAGAGACCTTTGTATTGGGAACGATTCGGCCGCCACGTGTGGTGCATATGCACCGACTCGATCTTGCGTTCGAATGGGAACTTTTCGAGCAGCTCGACGAACTGCTCCAGCGTCAGTTGATGGAATGGTTTAGGCATATGTGATGGGTGTTGGCTTTTCGTTGGGGGGAAGCGCTATTGGGACGGCGCTACGTGCAGTATATCAACGGCTTTACCAGCGCACGGGCACCTTGTGGGACGGCCGCTACAAGTCCTCACCGATCCAAGCGGACTTATCTCCTTGGCGACGTGGCTCCACGTATGTTTGCTTCTCATTACTAGTAATCCTGAACCCATCAATCAGCTTTGTCTGTGAAATATTCACATTGTTTCTGTGACATACTCACATTCCTGGAGGAGACCCTACAAAGCGCTGGGCTAATCATGGGCAGCGAAGGCGCAGGCTGCGAGCGGCAGTGTCGCACGTACGGATCTGCGCGAGGGGTCCCTCCGAGAGGCATCCCTACTGGAGGTCTACTTGGATTTCACGGGCGACGTCGCTCAGGATGCGCTCGCGTCGAGCAGTGACACAGATCGGCGAGAAGATATCAAAAATATTCGAGCCTGAATCCCCAGGCTCCTAGTCGAGCAGCAGCGTCTTGCGATTCACCGCGTAGCCGTAGCCCACGCGGCGCAGCTCGCGGTTGAAGTTGTAGCCCTGCGTGCTCGTCGTGCTGACGCCCTTGATCTTGTAGAACTGGATCGCATCCGGGACGTACGGCGCCTCGTAGAGCGTGATCCCCTCGTAGGTCTTCCCCTCGCGCGCGTGCTTGCCGACGAACTTGCCCTCGCAGACCCGATCGAAGGTGACTTGGCCGATCGGGCCGTAGTTCATCTCGTTGCCGTATAGCCACTCGTAGAAGTCTTTGCGCGTGTTCTGCGCCCAGATCTGGTTGGCGACCCGTACCTTATTGTGGCGGAAGGCGAGGTAGTACTGCGTGCCCATGATCTCGAGCTTCCCGTCGCCCTTGCGATCGAAGACGTCGTAGCAGTGCGACGGGTTGCGGTAGGTGACGATGCCCTCCATCTCCGCGGAGGTCGACGGCAGCATCTCGCGTAGCTCCGCGAGATGGCCGGTGTTCAGCCGCGTGCAGCCGTGGGAGACCGGGCCGCGGCTCGTGATCGCGACGCGGTTGTAGGGCCTCCCGCTGCGGCTGCCCGCGCTGTACGAGGCCCACGCCTTCGGCAGCAGCGGATGCCCCTGGATCCAGTTGCTGATGCCGGTGTTATGGATGGAGTTGTACAAGATCCCGCCGCCGTGCTCGTACGGGAGCATCGGGAGCATGCCGTAGTAGCCGCGCGACGAGATGTAGTCGACCATGCCCGCCATGCCCTGGCCGTAGGTGCGCGGGATCAGCGGCCAGACCCCCGGCGTCGAGATGACCGGGATGGCGCGCCCGGCGTGCGTGGTGGTCGCGTCGTGGCTCCCCGCCGGGTAGATCGCTGTGTACTCGTAGTAGTCGATGTTGCCGTCGTGCATGTCGTAGATGCCGGCGGTGACGCTCGTGAAGAAGGCCGCGGCCTTCGCGCCGAAACCGGCCCGGTCATCGGCCTTGGCGAGCGCGATCAGCTCGGTCAAGGCGGCGTCCTCGGCGTCGCTCAGCCGGTAGGCGAAGATGCGGTGCGGGAAGAGCGCGTTCACGAGCTCGAGCCTGGCCTCGAGGTCGGCGGGCGCGGGGCTCGACTTCAGGAGTGCCGCCCACGCCGTCGCGAGCTGCCCGAAGTCCTTCTGGATGCGGTACAGCCGCTCCGGGTGCAGCTTGTCGATGGTCCGCACGTTCAGCGCGTGCCACTCGGCCGGTGAGAGCGACGTTTTCTTGGCGGCGAGACCGCGGAACCCCTCGGCCTCGAAGCGTTTGTGATAGTCCTCCCATGCCGTGTTCGCGGTGAGCACGATGATGCCCTTGTCGATGAGCTCTCGGTAGAGATCGTGCCGAGCGACCTGGTCGTTCAGATAGTGGTCGAGCGCGGCGTCGGGAAGGACCATGCGCACGCGCAGCTGGTTGCCGCGGGCGACGTGCATGGTGATGCGCCGCTTGTCCTGCACGCGCGGCGCAAAGCCGGTGTAGAAGTTCGCGTCGTACTCGTTGAAGAAGACCCCGTAGGGCGTGGGATCGGTCCAGCGCTCGCGACCGAGCGCGGCGGCGTCAGGTCCGGCCAGTACCAGGGCCAGGGCCGCCCAGCCGGTGAGCATCGCTAGCATTCGCGTCATGATGTGTCGTCCTCTCATCCTGTCGAGCCTCGGCATTCTAGTAGTGCGTTTCAGTTAAACGTTCACAATCGTCATGCCAGCGAAAGCTGGCATCCAGAAGCAGAGTAAAAAGCCTGGATTCCAGCCCCAGCTACCAGCATGCTGGGGGTGATGACCTTGCGCTGGAATGACGAATTAGCAATAGCGTGGCACGCCGCGACGCAGGGCTACTCGCTCGGGACGAGGTGGCGCACCACTCGATCGGTGAAGCCGGCGATGAACGAGCCGCGATAGCGCGGGGTGCCCTCGAGGAATGCGGCCAGGACGATCTGATGTCCCGAGCGGTGGCGGACGATGCCGCCATCGGCGTGGATCGGGCCCCAGGTGCCGGTCTTCGAATAGACCTCGAAGCCCGGGGAGCGCGCCGCGCCGCCCGCGATGCGGTGGCGCAGGTAGGGCTGTTTCCGCACGTCGCGTTGCATGCGCCGGCGCACCTCCTCGCAGGTCGCCGGGGCGAGGGCGCGGTCGGTGGCAAGGAGCGCCAAGAGGCGCGCCGATCCCACGGCGGTCATGGCTTGGCGGTTGCGGAACGCGCCGCCGGGCGCGGGCAGGCCTCCCGGTATGGCGGGATCGCTCAGGAACTGCTGCTCACGGGGGGAGATGTCGCCTCCGTCGTAGGTCGGGTGCACGGTGTGAAGATCGGTGATGCCGAGGCTCGCGAGCCAGCGCTTGACGGCGAGACGCTTGTCGCGGAAGGCGCGGTATTCGAAGAGCCCGAGCCGGGGTCCCGGACGGGTGCCGGTGAGGCGGGCGACCACCTTCTGAGTCGCCTTGTTGCTGCTGGCGTAGACCATCTCGCGCAACTCGTGGTCGATGGTAGGGTCGATCTTCAGCCGACCCTGGTCCCGCCAGGCGAACGCCGCCATCAGGTAGACGAACTTGGGGACGCTCGCCGGGTACACCGGGGAGGTACCGTTCCAGTGGGCGAGACGCGCCGGGCCGGCGCTCGGGAGGTCGATGACGGCGACGCGGACGGCTTGCCGGCGGAGCGCCGGATCGGTCCCGCGGAGCGCAGCGACGGTGCCGTCGACGAAGGCCTGCAGCTCCGGATCGGCCTCGATCGTATCGAGCCAGGCCGCGGCGCCGGACTCCGAGCCCGCGCGATTAGCGGGCGCCTCGGCCGCGAGCGCCGCCGTGCCGCTCCCGAGCATGAGCACCGCCGCGCCGACCGCTGCGCGTACACACCGGAAACGGAATCGCACGGGGTCATAGGATATGCGGGGTGCGGGGAGGCGGCCAGCCCGCCTCCCGATACGGCCGGCTGCGAGCGGTTCTCCCTGGGCCGGCAGCCGCCCCTCGACCTGACGCCACAACGTGCGCTCGACCTCGCGGCCATGCGCCGCAGCGACTCCGGGATACGCAGCGGCCCGAAAGCGGCGTTTCTCGGCGAGCTCAAGCATCTCTTCCCCGACAAGGTCGCGCTCGGCGTGGTCGTGCCCTTCGCGAGCCGCTATGGGTGCTGCCGTCGGTCGTCCCGAGCGAGAAGTCGGCGGTACTGGTGACGGCGGACGTCGACGGCGGCGATCCCCGCGGGATGCTCATCGCGACATCCGAGGGTGCCGTCGACGTACGCCCGCGGAGACCCTGGTCTGGTCCGAGGGCGCAGTCGATCTCTTGACGATGTTCAAGTCACCCTACCGCCGACTGCTTCAGAGAGACGGTACGATCGTCCGGCCCTCGACGGGGCGCGAGTTCGTGCTGGAGGACGCCGAGCTCCGCGAGCTCACCACGACGGCGGCGGCGATCCGCGCCGTCCTCGCCGGGGTGCGGCGCGCCCACCGCGCGGCGGCCTGAGAGGTTGTGAAAAAAACCGTCGCGAGCGAAGGAAGGTCGCGTTCCGCCGGAGCGCAGGACCGTTTCGCCGGGAGCGTAACTGAGCGCAAGCCCCGCAGGGGCGAATCCCAAGGACGGGGCGAGCAACCGGAGCGTATGGTGAAATACATGAGGATTCCGAGCAGCGGCCGAGCCCGATCAAGATCGGGTGAGGGCGATGTTGATGAACTTGAGCCAATCCCCCAGGCGCTCGATGTTGCGCGCAGATCGTGCTGAACGGTGCGCCGGGCGTGTGCACCCACCAGCGACGGTGTGATACTATATGCAGTATCATTATCGCCGTGGCGAAGACCGACAAGACCCTGGAACGAATGCGCAACAATCCGCGCGGTTGGCGGATCGAATCTCTTGAAGCCGTTGCGCTTCGTTTTGGGATCGTGGTGCGGAAACCGCCAGGGAGCCATGTCGTGTTCCAGCACGAGGCATCGGTATTGGAAGTGAGCGTTCCGGCGCACCGCCCCATCAAACCTATTTATGTGAAGCAGTTCCTGGGCCTTGATAGACGACATTCGGAGTTGAGCCATGACCGCGCCAAATTTTCACGACTACCCTTTTGAGGTCCGTCCGCTGACGGCACGCGAAGGCGGTGGGTTTCTCATCACCTTTCCTGATCTGCCGGGCTGCATGTCTGACGGCGAGACACCCGAGGAGGCCATCGCGAACGGCAAGGACGCGTTCGTTTGTTGGATGGCAGCGCATCGGGAAGCCGGTCGAGAGCCTCCCAAACCCGGTGAACCGGCCAGTGGCCGCTTCGTCACACGCGTGCCTAAGGGACTCCACGCCCGCCTTATCGCTCGCGCCAAGCAGGAAGGCGTGAGTATGAACGCTTTTGTGACGGCAATTATTGCGGAGGGTTTGGGGCGACGCGATGTACATCAGTAGACTCCAGACCCAGAACTCCTCGCGCATCGCGCCGTTTGCGGCGCGCACGCGGGTCGCGCATTGCGTTCATCGTAACCGCTTGGAAGTACCTCGAGTTTCGGCGTACGCATAGCGCACCCTGTCGTGCTGTCCTGATCGAGCCTCGCGCTACGCTCGTAGGGATCGCCCCGCAGCGTCGCGGGCTGAGCGTGCTGCTGCTCGATGCCACATCCTATTTTATGCCTTCCGCGAGGAACTGCTGCAGCATTCGAGCGCACGTGCGTGGCTCCTGGCTGCGCTCCGTGCTCGGGCCCCTCGACGGGCTCATTTAGCCGCACGACGTATCCTCAAGCTTGGGCGGGAACCTAGGGAGCGGCAAGCTGCTTACCTTGTTTCGCGTCGATCCCGAGTTGCTTGAGGGTCCGACTCACCACCCAGACGAACCGAGTATTTGACGCTTAGTATTTCCAAAAGCAGATTGAATGCGCTTGCACTACGTTCGGAAAACGAAAAAACGGGGCCGCCACGAAGGGAACCTAGCTAACTCGGGATGATAGAGATTTTACCGCGAACTTGCGGAAGATCTTACTCTGACCCCAAGCCCCGTGATCGCCGTCCTTAAGGCGGGTTTTGGCACGCAGAAACATGGCCGTGAGTTTCGCAGAAACCCCAGCTCAGTCAAGCACCAAGGTCGGCACTACACGCGCTTTTACAAGCTTTCCAAAAAACCCACCACGGATAATCAGTGAGTTACGATGTCAAATATCTGATCTTTGGAAAAACGAAGTCGAGTTGCGGAAGTCGGGCTAGAGTTGAGAAAGAGATATTCATTGTGCGGATAGGGAATTCTAAACGCCCTTTTTCATCGATTGGCACGGTATTGCCGGGCTAGTGAGCATGTCAAACATGCGAGTCCTCGGCCGGGAATCGGGGACTTTTCGGGCCGTTCATTGGCCCGAAACGCCATGTTGTGGGGCGTTTTGTGTCTCGGGCGAGTATGGGCCAAAGAGGATTGCCGGCTCCGACTCTGGACCGCACGAAGGTCGGGCGGAAGCCGCTTCTTGGCGTTCCGCCGTATGGCTGCCGGCCGAAGCGACCGGTGCGGCGGACCGGTACGGATCCGCGGGGGGTCCCTCGTGAGAGGCATTCCCTACCGCAGGTCTACTTGGATTTCGGGGGGGTCTTCTTGGGTTCGGGGGGCTGCTCGGGTTCCGTCAGATCCGAGAGACCCTCGGCGAGCAGCTTGCCCTTGTAGCTCGGTAGCAGGTACACCCACTCGGCCACCTTGGCGTTGAGGGTCGCGACCTCGTCGGCTACCGAGGGCTTGGCGGGTTCGGGGGCGGGGGCCTCGCTCTTCGTCGGCGCGTCCGCGGGGGCAGTCGGCGCCTCCGGCGCTCCCGCCGATTTCTCGGCCCCGGCAGCGGCGGGCGCCGCCGCGGGCGCCTGGTCAGAGGCAGCGCCAGGGGTAGGGGAGTTCTTCTCGGGCTCGGCCGCGGCCGCGGCATCGTAGGAGAGATCGAAGATGGCGTGGGTCTTGTCGTCGATGACCGCGCTCCGGACCACCGCCACCAAGCCATCGAAGCCACGCAGCGTGGTGACCGTATGCTCCTTGGGCAACTCGAAGCCGGCGCGTTTCTTGACGTCATCCAGGCGCAGTTGCTCGAGTGCGTTGGCCAGGCCGTTCAAGGTGATCTGAGACTTGAGCTTCGCGCCCTTGGGTAGATCGGCGAGCACGAAGTCCGTGTCTTTGGGATCCTTCTTGAACACCCGGACGGGTTTCTCGCCGGCTTTCTCGATGGTGATCTCGCGGATCCGCTCGGGGGCGATGTTCAGGAGATCGCGTTCCATCCATTCCACCGGCTCGGCGCTGACCTCGATCCGGCCTCGCACCAACCACGCCTGCGGCTCGTCCGGACGGCGTACATAGGTCCCCAGAGGACCGCCACTGCGTGGTTTGCCGACCAAGAGCGCGGCCAGCGGTTTGGATTGCCCATCGGCGAGGTTCACGAGCACCGAGCTCGACGGCTCGGCATCGATGCCCTCGACTCCGAGGCGGGGATACAGTTCCTTGTTGGTGGTCTTGGGCTCCAGGACCTCGAGGTCCGCGACCGCGACGACGGTGGCCTTGACCTTGTCGAAGAGCGCCGGGTATCCGCCGCGGTCTTCGATCACCCAGCGCTCGCCGTCCTTGCGCACGGTGGTCTTGTGGTCCTTGGACTTGACCTCGATGCGCGCCACGTCGTTGATGTGCTCGGCGAGCCCCGGAAAGAGCGCGCTCTGCGCGAGCTCGGACTCGGGCGCTCGCTGCTTGCTCACAAACATGGCGGCCGCCACCGCGAGTACGGTGGCGATGCAGAGCGCGAAAAAGGCCGTCCTGCGCATGGATCTCAGGCCGCCGCGCGGCGGGCGCGCCACACCCCGGCGAGGACGGCGCCGAGCCCGATCAAGATCGGGATGAGGGCAATGTTGATGAACTTGAGCCAATCCCCCAAGCGCTCGATGTTGCGGCGCAGATCGTGCTGAACGGCGCGCAATTCCTTGCGGGTCTTGAGCTGCTCGCCCCGGAAGGATTCGATCTCGTGTTTCTGCTCCGCGCTCAGGAGCAAGGTGCTGCCCTCCCCCTTTTTGCGCTGCAGGTCCTGGATCTTTTTCTCCGTGTCCTTGAGCTTTTCCTGCAACGCCCGCTCGCGATCGCGCAGCCTGAGCTCGGCGTCGCGCTGGATGGACTCTACCTTGGTGAACGGCCGGGCATACTCGCCGCGGCTGCGCAGGCTGATGAGGTCGTCGTTGCCGCCCAGGTTGTCGAGTGCGTTGATCACGAAGTTGGCGTTGTCGGCGATCGCCTGGGGGACGTTGAGCCCGAGGAAGTCCTGCATCTGCACCCAGAAGCGATCGGCCAATAGGTCGGTATCGCCGACCACGATGACGTTGACCGGCCCCTTGGATTCCGCAATAAAGTCTTTATCGACGGCATCGGCGGGTTTGGCGGCATCGGCGGGTTTGGCGGCATCGGCGGGTTTGGCGGCATCGCCCTCGGGCTTCTTACCCTCGTCTTTTTTTGGCCTGCCCTGTGGAAAGGCGGTCTTGACCACGCCGCTCAGGCGCGCGGCCAAGACCAGCGATTGATCACCGGACTTGAAGCCCTGCATCAACGCGGCCGGATCGCGCGAGAACATCACCGTATCGCGGTCCATGAGCATGGCCTTCTTGCCGGTCGATAAGAGCGGCGTGAATTCCGTCTTGGCGTCCTTGACCGGCTCCAACACCCCGGCGGTCCCGAGGTTTAATTGACCGAGCTCGTTGGTGACGAAGTCCTTGCGATTCAGATTGGCCTCTCGCAGGCGCAGCCACGGCAGGTATTCGATCTGGCGTGGACCCGAGGTGCCGGAATAGGTCACGCGGATCGCGGCCTCGATGTCGGCGGCCAGCTTGTCCTTGACGAGCTTGAGCCCCCAGCGCTCGAAGAGATCCGGCAGATCCGAATCGACCTTGGGCAGCGCCGCCGGGTTTTGCGGATCGGGGGTCGAACGGTCCTCCTCGGCATAGGGATCCACGAACACCATCGCCTTGCCGCCCTTTAACACGAACTGATCGATGGCGTAGCGCGTGCCGTCTGAAAGCGCCTTGGGGTGGATGATGACGAGCGTGTCGATGTCCTTGTCGATGGCCCCCACCTCGGTACCCAGCTCGCGGATTTCGAAGGACTCGCGCAGCATCGTCGCGAGCGCAGAGGGGCCGCCGCGCGCGCCGCCCGCCATGCGCATCGGATCGCCCATGAGCGGTAGGGTGGTGATGAGCCCGATGACGCGCTTTTTGGGGTGGGCGAGGTTGTATACGAGCTTGGTCACCTCGTATTCCAGGGACTGTTCTTTCTCGGGCGAGAGGAACGGGAGCACCGCGCGCTCGTCCGCGGAGCTTGTGCCCACGAGCCCGAGATAGGCGCGATCTCCGCTGCCGCTGATCGGTAACTGGTTGACCCCGTTGGCCACCGCCTCGTCCTCGGCCTCGGAGAAGGGCTCGGGGTCGACGACGGTGAGGGTGAGCTTGCCCCCGGCCTCCGCCACGTACTCATCAAGGAGGTCGCGCACGCGGGCGCCGTGGCTCTGCAGCGTCGGGATGCCCTCGAAGAGCTTGGCTGAATAGAAGAGCCGGAGCGCGATCGGCTCATCGAGGCCCTTCAAGATATTACGCGTGCCCTTCGAAAGGGTGAAGAGTCGGTTCGCGGTGAGATCCAGGCGCCACGCGGTCATCGTCTCGCCCGCCAGGATGTTGATGGCGAGGAACAAACCGACGGCCAGCACCAGCCCCCCGCGCGACAGAGAACGGCGTGTCATGAGCGGGCCCGCCTAGCTTGCCTTGCGGGCATCGATGGCCACGGTCGTGGCATACAGCCAAAGCGCGATGAGGCTCAGGAAATAGATCAAACTGCGCACGTCGATGACGCCCTTGCGGATGGCCGCGAATTGGGTAAGGAAGCTGAAATCGCTGATGGCGTCGAGCACCACCTGGGGCAGCCACCCGGAGAAGAAGTCGAGCACCATCGGGAAGCCGCTCAGGATGAAACAGAAGCACACCACCACGCTGACCACGAAGGCGATCACCTGGTTCTTGGTGAGCGCCGAGATGCACGAGCCGATGGCCAGGAACGCGCCGGCCATGATCAGGCTGCCGAGATAGGCCGCGACGATCACGCCGTTGTCGGGGTCGCCCAGATAATTGACCGTGATCCAGATGGGAAAGGTCAGCAGGAGCGCCACGGCCGTGAAGCACCAAGCGGCCAGAAACTTCCCGAGCACCGCCTCGGTGAGCGACACCGGCAGGGTCATGAGCAGCTCGATCGTCCCGGTCTTGCGCTCCTCGGCCCAGAGCCGCATAGACAGCGCCGGGATGAGGAACAGATACAGCCACGGGTGGAACTGGAAGAAGGCATCGAGATCGGCCTGGTTGCGTTCGTAGAACCCGCCCAGATAGAAGGCGAAGACCCCCATCAGCAGCAGGAAGATCACGATGAAGACATAGGCCACCGGGGTCGCGAAATACGCCCCCAGCTCGCGCTTCACGATCACCAGCGTGTTGTTCATGGCGCGGACGCGTCCGCCAGAGGCCCCTCCCGGCCTTCGGGTATAAATGTGTCGTCCCGGTAATGAGCAGTGATGGTCCGGAACACCTCGTCGAGACGCCCCGCCTCGACCGCGAGGCCATCGATCTCCCAGCCCCCGGCGCGCGCCGCCTCGGCGATCGCGGCGAGGATCGAGGCGCCGTTCTTGGCCATCGCCACGAGGCTCACCTGGCCGTCCGTGACCGCACCCTCCTCGACTCTTACCACCCCGGGGAGGGCCTCGATACGCCGCTTGGCCGCCGCCGCAGTACCGGATCGGACGAGCAGTGACACCGCGTTGTGGTACTCGGAGCGCGCCGCGAGCTCGGCCGGGGTGCCGGAGAACAGGACCCGCCCGCGCCCGATGATCATGGCGCGGGTACACACGGCATCGACCTCCTCGAGGATATGGGTCGAGATGATGATGGACTTGTCGCGCGCCATGTCATGGATGAGGGTCCGCACCTCGTGCTTCTGATTCGGATCCAGGCCATCGGTGGGCTCATCGAGGATCAGCACCTCCGGATCGTGCAGGAGCGCCTGGGCGAGCCCGAGGCGGCGCTTGTAGCCCTTCGACAGGGTCTCGATGCGCTGCCCCATCACCCCTTCGAGGTGGACCTTTTCGACCACATGGGCGATCCGCCGCTCGGCCTCGCCGCCCTTGAACCCGCGTACCTCGGCGATGAACTCCAGGAAGCCGCGCGGCGTCATCTCGCCATACAGCGGCGCGCCCTCGGGGAGATAGCCGAGCTTGCGCTTGGCCTCGATGGGCTCCTCCACGACGTCATGGCCGTACACCTTGGCATACCCGCCGCTCGGTTCCAGGAAACCCGTGATCAACTTCATGGTCGTGGATTTCCCGGCACCGTTCGGTCCCAGGAACCCCAGGACCTCCCCTTTCTCGACGGTGAACGAGACCCCGTTGACGGCCGTCAAGGTGCCGAAGCGTTTGCTCAGTTGGCGGACTTCGATAGCGTGCATGGGCGACTCGTCGTGCAGCCTGGCTTGGGTCTCGAGTGGGCCGCACGCTCCCCGCATGCGCCCGGCCCCGGACGGGCGGACATTTTGCAGAATATCGCCGTCGCGTCAACCGTACCCGCCGGGCGCGGACATGCCGGTCGAACCGGCCTGCCCTCGCCTCGGCGCTCTCCCTGAGCCGCTCCGGGCAGCCAACGCGGCGCTTGTAACTTGTCCCTGAGAGGATCCTAAGCATCCCACGGCGCAGGGATGCGCGAACGGCGGCGCCGCTTGCTGACGGCACACGTCGATGCTTTCACGCGGCCTTCCGTTCCGTGCACATCCAACGGCCGTTCCATATCGATGCCATCGTCATACTACCCGATCACCTCCATTGCACCTGGACGTCACCGCCGAACGATGCGGATTTTTCGACACGCTGGCGTTCCACCGCCGGGTGCGGGTCACCGGCACCCTCGACGACGACGGCTTCGGGCTCCTGTTGCTGCGGCCGGCGGGCGAGGCGGACGTGGTCCGGCTCTCCGGCGCCGCGGCGGTCGGCGCGACGCCGGTGGACACCGGCGAGGTGAGCGAGGACACCGAGGGTCTCCTGGTCGTGGAGCGGCGCGGTCACCCTCATTCAGCGCTTCGGCTCGGCCGCCAATCTCAACATCCATGGCCTGCTTGCGCCCAACGCCAGGCTACGTCCCGACATCATTCCGAACCTGCCGGCCAACGCCAATACCCCCTCAGCGGACCACGCTGAGGTGCCCCCTCCGACCCTCCCTCTTGGCCCTCGCTCGCCCGAGACGCCAAAACGCCCCGAAACGTAGCGCCTCGGGCCGAGGAAGGGCCCCTATCCGAGGCCGCGGACCCGTATGCTTGACAGATCACGAGCCGAGCAGTACTCTGCCTCTTGACGAACAAGGGCGTTTAAAATCCTTCATAGGTTATGTAGTTAAGGAATGCCGAATATTGGCTCCAGACCGAACTGCAAGCGCCCGCGTTTCCGATCGCGCTTAGGGTGTGCGCGTTTGGCGTTGCCGGCGAGATAATCGATCCCCCGTGCAAAAGCGTCGATGAAGGGAGTTTCGATTCCTGAGATCAATGCGCGCATGATGTCGTGGAGGATATGAACGGCGCACATGGCCGCCTTGCGGGTGGAGGTCTCGACACCGGCCACGATCTGGGCCGTGTGGGCCAGGAAACGCTTGAGCGCGGCGGCGCCGATGGCCGCCCAGATGAGTCCTTCGACGATGGCGGGGTTCTGGGTATCGAAGGCATGCAAGTTCGTCCTGTACCTCCCAAAAGCATTACGTCCATGTAATCCCGGTTCGCATAGGACTTCCACTCCTTGAACAAGAGCTCGACCTGCCAGCGCAGGCGATAGGCCTTGGCCACGTCATAGACGGAGTAGCGCTCGGGTGGGAGATTGGTCGCCAAGTACTGAAACTCCCGGGTCTTGGAGTTCCAAGTGACGATGAGGCGACAGTCGAGCCACTGGTCCTGGACCTGCCAGCGCACCCGCAGATCCACCGCCCCTCGCTTCGCGATGCGAAGCGTTTTGAGTGGTTTACCGCAGAACTGTCTGATCCGCTGGCCTTGGGCATCGAAGGCCTCCAACACCGTGGGATTCAAGCCCTTGGGGGCACGGATGATGAAGCTCGCCCCCGCCTTGGTCAGTTCCAAGAGA
>JBOIDR010000020.1:0-44515 GCA_050740695.1 Gammaproteobacteria bacterium
TCACGTTGGTGAGGGAGTACCGTAACGTCCCGCCGCTACGCACCGCCGATCAGCGGCCTCTATGTCAGCTCAGGGTGGGGGGATTTTGGGGTGGCCACAAGTGGGGGACTTTGGGTGGCCGCCGGGGCTCAAGGTCGAAGATGTGTACCACGCCCTCCCACACGGTACTCCCCTCGAAGGCCTCTCATCGACCTGAACGGCCTCTCGGAAAACCGCGCGGCAGCCAAGAAGTGTCTCCATGGGCTCACGGAGGGGCTTGGCGGATTTATCCACCGTCCGGGCTACTTCCTCTCCTCGCCTGTGCTGGCGTTCGTTAGTCCGGGCTTCATGGCCTGAAGGATTTTAAGCATCTCGTCCCATGCCTGTTCGGATAGCGGGAAGGTCGCCTTGAGCGAAGGCCAGGCCCCTCCTGGAATCGGGATGAGGATCTCACGCATACCCACCATAGGCGATGCCGATGTGGATCCGTGGCTGGCACTAGGAGGACTCGTCATCGCAGGCTTCTGTTCCGGTATTTCCTCTTCCGGCTCAGACGAGACCACAGCATCCTTTCCAAGGTGGGCAAAGGCGACTGTAGCACGGTACTGCGTGATAAACTGCTGTGCTCCGATCTCGGTGAAGCCCTTCTCCTTCATCAGGTAGTAACGCAGGGTCGAGTCCGAGGGGAGATCAGCGCGGTACTTATCCCACACGTCGCGATGCATAGGCGGCTTCAACGCCGCCTCTTGAATCGTCTTCCTCCGCTCGGTTTTGTCCTCGCGCGTGTCGAGGATGATTCTGAGCATAAGATCGCTCAGCTTCACGGTGTCCTCTCCGTGCTTTGCGTCCAGAAGCCCGAACGCCTTCAGAGCGGCGAGAGTGACCGTCGCCGGACCCGTCTTGGGCTTGAAACCCCAGTGCGCGCAGACGATATCAACCGCGACCTCATGCTTACGTTCGTGTTCGTAGATAATCCTTGCGCGGTCAATTGCTCGCTCCAAGTTGATGCCGGGGTAGCTAGGGCTACGCGGCTTGGGCTTCCCCGGGACGGATCCGCCCCGGCGCTTCGCTTCTTCAGTCGCCTTTTCTGTCACAGCGTCCTCCTGCGGATTCAGGTACAATTTCTCTCGGAAGCTGGCGGAGGGTAGGGGAGTCGAACCCGTCCGCCATCTCACAGCGGCTCCTGAGGGCGTAGAGCCACGTATCCGGCACTGACCATCGGGCTACCCTCCGTCTCCTCCCTCACGTCGCCTACTCTGCCATCTACTCTAGATCGCGTCAAGAGTAAGTGGCTTGACTTCTCTCTCTTGGAGTCATACTATATCAGCGTATCTCAGAGAGTCAAGGAGAGTGGATATGGCAAATACGCTCAGCAGCGAGAAGAAGGAGGTGGCCCTCCGGTGCCTCGTAGAGGGGGCATCGGTCCCGTGCCACAGAGGGGCGTCGTCTGCATTCATAGAGATACGGTCCTCCGCCCTGATGGTGCGCGTAGGAAGGTTATGGACGCCGAGATGCGGGCCTCCGGACACGAAGGATCGAGGTGGACGAGGTATGGGACACTACGTCGGGAAGAAACAACGCCACCTGACCACGGCGGACGATCCGCGCGTAGCGGAGACTCGTTGCTTTCGACCCCGAGAGCAAGTTGGTCCCTACGTTCCGGCTCGGAAAACGGGATCTCTACACCGCGACGGCCTTCCTCCAGGACACTGTCCAAACGCCTGGCCAACCAGATCCAGCCCCCCTCGGATGCACTTAGAGCTACGTCGAGTGGGCGGAGGCGGCATTCGGGGCGGACGTGGACCACGGGGAGATCGTCCGGGTGCCGAAGCTGAAGAATTATTCGACCACAGCGAATCGCACCTACGCCACCATTTGGCTATGAAGTCGGCTCTGGCTGATGGCCGACGTCCTTGCAGCATGGACGGCGAAGTGCAAGCACGTCGTTACGCTTGGGGATCCACAAACACGGCCATGTGCTCACACGCTGACGCTATGTGGGCACCGAGGCGCAAGAGAACGACGGCGAGCCGCTCGGAGAGAAGATGAAGCGCCTTGTGGCGCGGTTGCGCGAGCAGCGAGACGAGGCACGGTGCCTGATGAAGCCATTGCCTGGAACCTGAGGAGTTAGGCTATGACGCTTGAGGAACCGCTCAACAAAAAGCGCGAGGGAATATTGCGCAAAGGTACGGGGCTCGTAATCTCCGCGTCTTTGGTTCCGTGGCTGCGGACGAGCTCAGCGACATCAATGTGGCGAAGGATTTGGAGGCCGCATGATTGACATCTCATTCCACTATCCCCCCGAATTGCTACAGCTCTTGGTTGACACGCTCCCCAAGCTCTGCAAATCGAAGACTGATCTGCTGCTGTTCTTCCAGGGTGCGGGGATATCCAAGACCGCCTTGGCCCCCTACCAACAACTTCTTCAAACCGACAAGACAAAGTTCAACAAGTACCCCGTCACCCGTGAGCTACTCGCAAAGCTAAATGAGCAAGGTGAAAGCGGCCTGCGGGTACGCCGCGAACTTCTCAAGCGCATCGTTGAGTTTGATGATTTCAGCGTGTGCTGGGAGAACGATCGCGCGGCAGCTCGTGGCTTGGTGGCTCAAGTTCGGGAACTGGTGAACGTGAAGGACAGCTTTACCCGCATGCGCGTCGAAAAGGACGAGGAGAAGCGGCGGCGAATCGAAGAACAGGAGGCAGACACAAAGGCCCGGCAACGGCGAATGGCCGAACGAGATAGGGTCAAAGCCGATCTGTTCGCGCTCTTCGGTGAAACGGATGCTCACAAGCGGGGCAAGGCGCTGGAGGGCGTGTTGAACAGGCTATTTTCCAGCTACGAGATCCTCGTAAGAGAAGCGTTCTCGATAAAAGGGGCCTGCGGCGAGGGCGTGATAGAGCAGATCGATGGCCTTGTCGAGATTGACGGATACCTGTACTTGGTCGAAATAAAATGGTGGAACTCACCTATCGGCACCGGCGAGGTGTCGCCCCACCTCGTGCGAGTGTTTTCCCGTGGTGGACAGGTGCGGGGCCTGTTCATCTCCTACACGAACTTCACAGAAGCGGCGATTGCCCAGTGTCGTGACGCGATTGTGCAGGGACGCGTTGTAATCTTGTCGACGCTGGAAGAAATTGTGTCTCTACTCAATCAGGAAGGAGACATGAAAGCTTGGCTTAAGGGAAAGCTCGAAGCCGCCATCATTGACAAACAGCCATTTGTCCGCCGGCTCAACTAGGCGATATGGGCTCCTTCGGTGTGTTCGGCTTTATACATGCTCGTCGAGCGATCCGAGCGGAAGGGAAAATCCATGAATGAAGCCCCGTTGGTAGGTCCCTAACTAATGACCGCGCGGGCCAGACCGTCCTTTCAGTGCCAGGCGTGCGGGGCGCTGGCGCCCAAGTGGGCGGGGCAGTGCGGGGACTGCGGCGCTTGGAACACGCTCACCGAGAGCGCGGCGCCCCTTCTCGTGGATGGAAGAGCGCGCGGGCTCGGCTACAGCGGCGAGACCACGCCGGTCGTCGGTCTCGCCGAGGTCGAGGTTCGGGATGAGGTGCGCACCTCGAGCGGGATCGGCGAGCTGGACCGGGTCCTGGGCGGGGGTCTGGTCAAGGGTGCGGTGGTGCTGCTCGGGGGCGACCCGGGGATAGGCAAATCCACCCTCTTGCTGCAATCGCTGGCGGGCGGGCGCGAGACGCGGGGTTTGTACGTCAGCGGGGAAGAGTCGGCCCAGCAGGTGGCGCTTCGGGCCCATCGCCTCGGCAGCGTCGGCAAGGACCTGCGGCTTCTGACCGAGACCCGGGTCGAGCGGGTCTTGGAGGTAGCCGAGCACGAGGCGCCGCCGGTGCTCGTGATCGACTCGATCCAGACCCTCTATAGCGAGTCGCTGGCCGGCGCCCCCGGCACGGTAAGCCAGCTCCGTGAGTCCGCCTCACAGCTCGTGCGCTATGCCAAGCGCACCGGTACCACCGTGTTCCTGGTAGGGCATGTGACCAAGGAGGGTGTCTTGGCCGGGCCGCGGGTGCTCGAGCACATGGTGGACACGGTGCTCTATTTCGAGGGCGACGAGGGCAGCCGCTACCGCATCGTCCGCGCCGTCAAAAACCGCTACGGCGCGGTGCACGAGCTCGGGGTCTTCGCCATGACCGAATCCGGTCTGCGCGAGGTGCCCAACCCCTCGTCGATCTTTCTGCAGCGCCACGCCCAGGGCGTGCCCGGCAGCGCAGTCATGGTGACGCGCGAGGGCACCCGGCCTTTGCTCATCGAGGTACAGGCGCTCCTGGACGAGTCCCATCTGGCCAACCCGAGACGGGTCGCGGTCGGGCTCGATCCGAATCGCCTGGCCATATTGCTGGCGGTTTTGCACCGCCATGCGGGGGTAGTGAGCTACGACCAGGACGTCTTCGTCAACATCGTGGGCGGTGTGCGCGTCAACGAGACCGGCGCCGATCTCGCGGTGGCCCTGGCGGTGGTGTCGAGCCTCCGCAACCGGCCGCTCCCCGAAGGCACCGTGGTATTTGGCGAGATCGGCCTGTCGGGCGAGGTGCGTCCCGTGCCGCACGGTCCGGAGCGCCTGCGCGAGGCGGTGAAGCATGGTTTCGGGCGGGCGCTCATCCCGCGCGCCAACGCCCCGCGGGGAAGCATCAAGGGACTGGAGGTGACACCCATCGAGCGGGTCGCCGAGGCACTCGCCGCGAGCGGCTAGGGGGCCGCGGGCGGGGGCGGGATGATGCGCGCGGTGCGCACCGAGCGGCCACTGGCCTGGACGATCTCGATGGTGTAATCGGCGATGCGCAGTGCCGTCCCGCGTTCGGGCATGCTCTCCAGGGCCTCCAGGATCAGACCATTCAAGGTCTTCGGGCCGCCGATCGGGAGCGTCCAGTGCAGACTGCGGTTGAGGTCGCGGACGCTCGCGGTGGCATCGACCAGATAGCTCCCGTCGGCGCTCGGCGAGACCTCGCGGCCCAAGGTCTGAGGGTCGGTCGTGAACTCCCCGACGATCTCCTCCAGGATGTCTTCCAAGGTCAAGAGCCCCTGGATGTCGCCGTACTCGTCGACCACCAGCCCCATGCGGCGCTTGTAGCGCTGGAAATGGGCCAGTTGCTTGTGCAGGCCCGTGCCCTTTGGGATGAAGTAGGGTTCGGCGAGGTGCTTTTCGAGGGCCTCCTTGTCGAGCGCCTCACCCATGCCGATGACGCGCGGGATCTGGCGGGCGTGCAGAATGCCGACCACCTGGTCCAGGCCACCGCGGTAGACCGGCAGCCGGGTACGGCGCGAGCTCTGCAGCTGTTCCACGATCGCCGCGGGATCGTCGTCCAGGTCGACGCCCACGATCTCATGGCGCGGGACCATCACGTCCTCGACCGTCACCTTTTCCAGGTCCAGGATCGCGCACAGCATCTGCTGGTGGCGTTTGGGGATGATGGCCCCGGCCTCTCGCACCACCGTACGCAGCTCCTCGCGGCTCAGGGTCATCTCTTCCATCTCATCGAGCCGGATCCCGAGCGCTCGCAGCACGCCGTTGGCAAGGAGGTTGACGACCCACACGATGGGATAGAAAAGCTTGAGCAGCGGTCCGATCACATAGGCCGCCGGGAAGGCGACGCGCTCGGGCTCGAGCGCCGCCAGGGTCTTGGGTGCCACCTCGGCGAAGATCAGGATGACCAAGGTGAGCAGGCCGGCCGCGATGGCGATGCCGGTCTCGCCCATCACTTCCAGGGCGATGACCGTGGCCACGGACGAGGCTGAGATGTTGGCGAAGTTGTTGATGAGCAGGATGAGCCCGATGAAACGGTCGGGGCGTTCGAGCAGGGCCTGTGCGCGCCTGGCCCCGCCCCGGCCCTGGTCCGCCAGGTAGCGGAGCCGGTAGCGGTTCAAGGCCATCATCGCGGTCTCGGCGCCCGAGCACAGGGCCGACACCACGATCAGGAAGGTCAGGAAGGCGAACAGGGCGCCGATGGGGACATCGGGCAAGAAAGGACGGACCTCGGGTCTTAGAGAGCTATGCCATTGTGAATGAGACCGCCCAGGGTGTGTCAAGCACCGGGGTGGTCCATCCCATCGCGCTGCCCGCGCTCAGCGGTGGATGGCCGTCAGGCGCGGCGCCACGGCATGTTGCCTGCGGTACCACTCCTCGAACTCCTGGGCCGGAAGGGGACGGCTGATGTGATAGCCCTGCACGAGATCGCCGCCGTAGGCCTCGATGGCCGCGACCGTATCGCGATCTTCGGCGCCCTCGGCCACCACGCGGAGATCGAAATGGTGGGCGAGATCGATGACCGCCTTGACGATCATGCGGTCGTGCCGGTTGCCGAGCATATTGCTCACGAACCCGCGATCGACTTTGAGCTCGTCGATGGGCAGGCGTTTGAGGTAGGCCAGCGAGGAATACCCGGTGCCGAAGTCGTCGATCGAGAGGCCGACCGCGAGTGCCTTGATATCGGCCAAGGTGGTCATGGACTGGTCGATGTCCCGGATCAAAGAGTCCTCGGTGATCTCGAGCGTGAGCTTGCGAGCCGGTACACCCCAGAGCCCGAGCGCCTGGCTGACAAATTCCGGCAGCTCCGGCTCGGCGAGATCGGACGCGGTCAGGTTAACGCTCACGGCCAGGTCCCACCCCTGACGGGCCCAGTCCGCGCAGTGTCGCAGCGCGGTGTTGATCATAAAGGTCGCGAGCGACCAGTTGAGTCCGACGTTTTCGCAGGCGGCCAGGATATCGCCCGGCATGACCAGCTCGCCCCGGCGATTGCGCCAGCGCACCAGCGCCTCGGCGGCCGTGGCGTGTCCGGTGGCTAGCGCGACCTGGGGTTGAAAATAGACCAGCACGGCGTTGTCCTGCAGCGCGGTCTCGAACTCGTGCTCGACCGCCCGGCGTTCGCGCAAGGTGCGGCCCAGCGACTCGGAGTAGACGACGATCGGTCGCTTGTGGGCTGCGGCCTCGTTGCGTGCCAACTCCGCCATCCGCAACAAGGGTTCGGCCTCCTGTGCGTGCCGTGGAAACAGACCCACACCCAGGGTAGGACGCACCAGGGTGCGCAGGCCGTCCACGCGAAACGATTCCCGCAAGGCGCACGAGATGCGCTCGCAGGCGAGGAGCGCATGGCCCTCGCCCTTGATAGCCGGAAGGAGGAAGGCGAATTCGTTCCATCCGATGCGTGCCACGAGGTCCTGGTCGCGTAGGATGTCGCGGCAGCGTTTTGCTATCTGACGCACCAGCAGGCTGTGCCACTGATCAGCGCGGTCGCTGACGGGGCCGACGACGTCCTGGAAGTCCATCGCGATCACCGCCAGCTCGAGACCCCCTCGTGAGGTCCAGCGCTTCAGGTCCTCGATGAACGCTACCCGGTTCGGGAGATCGCTCACGGGGTCGAGCAACAGATGCTCGGGGTCGAGTGTTTTTTCGTAGCGGCTCAGGGCGACGCTGATGATCCTGCTGTGATACCCCACCAAGCGGTGCAGGGTCCGTACCCCCACCCAAGGGTCGCTTCCGGGGCTGGGGAGTCGAACCAGCCACTCGGCGACGGTATCCGCATAGGCGTGTATCACCTCGACCGGCCAATCGCACGGCGCGCCGGCCCTGTAGGCATCCTGCCAGAGCCGCGCGTAGTGATCCTGTGCGGTCTCCAGGCTCTCCGGTGCGGCAAGCCGGCGCACATGGTCCCAGATCCGGCTCGCAAGCCCGGCATCGAGCCAGGGCGCCCTGCGCCAGTCGGTCTGGAGCGGGATGAGGCACGCATGGGCGCTTTGTGCAAGGCGTCGCTGGATCTCATCCAGACGTGCAATATCGTTCGGCTCGAGACCGTGGGCACGAAACTGGCCGATATCGGTGGCCTGGGCAAACACGGTGGCCGAGGGCCGATCAGGGTCGAGTGCCGACATGTGTAGGGTCGCCGAAAGCTTGGCTCGGGTGCGCGCGGTAGCGCGTCACCCTGCAGCCGATTGTTAGGGGTTACACACTTTGACCCGGCACGGTGGATGAACCTTTTGTCTTGTTTTGTCTTCTTCTTGTGCTCTTTCCAAGCGTATAGGCTACCAAGGTAACACCAAGCGCCACACCAATTAATTGATTGGCTGTCACTGCAATCCAGCCTAGCCCCCAGAATGTAATTGAGGCGATCAAGGCAAACACCACCATCCCTATAGCCAACGAGAATACTCTAGGGGCACGGGATAAATAACTCCACAGATGGATCATAAACAATAGAAGAAAATGAGGAACCGTTTGATATTCTACGACAACCGTCCCCACACCTATGGGTCTCGTTTGCCCAAATAGTCACCGTGACCATTATTACGGAGAGAATCATAATTGTTAGTGAATAGCCTCTAGCTGGTCTACTGACAAAGACATCGAAATATCGCTGGTAAATAATACTTGCGATCCAAGCACAGACCATCATCACCGAGAGCCAAATGGATATATCTGTGATCTGTCCTTTCGCAAACCTGCTTCCTTTCTCGGAATATGCAACCACTCCATATTTGTCGGCAACAGCTTTCCGCATGAGCTCCATTTGGTTTCTAAACTCGATCCAATACTCGCCCCCTAGATCGATGAGCCGGCCGATATTTTCAATGAAACAATGCAAGTCCCTGTGGCCACGACATCCATTCCCAGATCTCGATAGTCGTAGCCTCCATTTTTATATTCTCGTGTCGTATACATTGTTAGGGGATCGTCGTCCCCGAAATTCACATTAAATACTTGACCTTAGCTTTGATGCATTAATATCTGAAACATTGGCTGTTTTCTCGAACAATATTCTGACTTGTTCGCGCGAGAACCTATCTAGAGTCTCTTCCGTAGGGCTCCACCCCAAACCTACAAAGAAGTATGGGCTCTGCGATGCATACGCTCGCTTCAAATTTGGGAGTGACGCCTCCAGAACTCCCCACAAAGTTCCGTCATTTTTCGCCTTGCTTGTAATGTCTTCTGTGTGCTTGGCAAATATTGGTATTTCTTCTCCAAGGTAGGCGAAATCACATTGTTTCTTGTTATTATAAGCCTGAACATGAAAGGCCATGGCGCAGATGGCCAACATGAAACATAGGCGGCAAACAAGTCTATAGTCCATTTTTATCTGTAATCAACAAATTTACGCGCGGTCGTAAGGGTATGTGCTCTTATCCCCTAACGTTGGATATGAGCGGACGACAAAAAGCCGAGCTTTTTGTCGTCCGCTCGATGGAAGGGTTAGGGCTAGCTACCACTTCGCGACATTGGCTGCCACAGCAGCAACAAAATTTGGGAACACCTTGGCAAGACCAAGACGGCTCTGCACTTCCCTGTCATACGCATCAATCTTCCCCTCGTCGAATGAAGCGCCCACATACAGAGCCTGTTGGGAGAAGCACGTTGCGGAGGCGACCGTCATTTTTGACAAGTGGCTGTATAGGTGGTAGAAGTCCTCCGCCTCGGCAAGAGCAGTCAACGCAACTTTGCGAAGACCGAGCGTTTCCCAATGTCGCAACACGTCACGCACTGCATTCTTGGTTGAATATCGGTCATCGATGAACCTGTCTAGGACCTTGAGCGTCTTTCCTGAACTGAGCAGCGCAGTTGCGATAGCTTCGGTCACTTGCCTCGAAAGGTTGCCTGCCGCGACGATATGGCCGGACAAAAATAGCTTCATCGATTGGACGTGAAGCGTGATCGCGCAGTACACAATGTTGGCTACGAAGACAATGTTTTCGTGTCGCTCAAAATCGGAACCTAGGTCTTGCCATGCTAGTGTTGCTTGCGCCATCAGTTCAGCGAACTGCTCGGCCTCTCCGGCGTACCTGGCCATGAAACTGGCCGTCACCTCTTCGGCGGTAGCGGTGATCTCCGAATAGATAACGCTCTTGGTGTCGGCGATGCTTTGCATGTTTGGGCCTTAACAGCCGTTTCGGCTCGCGCCGCTCCATGGATCAGAGATAGAACTCTTTGGCGTCGATCCCGTGACTGCCGGCGGGTAGGTCCTTGATGATCCGGTAGGGGATGCCGCCTGGACCCATGGGATCCGCGATCAGATCCAGGATCAGCGGGGCTGTCATTGGCGTTTTCTGGCCATTGAGCAGGAGCATGAGCCGAGGTTTGAGGCGCCGGATGCGGTTCTGAGCGATGACGATCCCGACCTCCCCGCTGTTCAACTCGACCAGTGTCCCCACCGGGAAGAGGCCGATAGACTGGATGAACTGATCGACCACCCCCTCATGAAAGGTCTTGCCCTTCCAACCGTATAGACACTGCATCGCCTCGTTGATCGAGAGCGGCGCGCGGTGGGACCTCGACGTGGTGATCGCGTCGAAGGTGTCGGTGATCCCGGCGATGCGCGCGAACGGGCAGATCTGATTGGCCACGAGGCCGCGCAGGTATCCGCTCCCGTCGTGCCGCTCGTGGTGCTGGGCGACGACCTCCAGGACCTCGGGCGGGATGTCACGGGTCACCCTCAGGATCGCCAGGCTGTGGGTCACGTGTTTCTCGACCAACGTGAGCTCCTCGGGGCTCAGGGTGATCTTGTGGGTCAAGGCCGGCGGCAGCTTGATCTTGCCGATGTCCTGCAGGAGCCCGACGAGCCCGAGGATGTGGAGTTGGTCCTTGGGCAGGCCGACATGGCGGCCCATGGCCACCATATAGATGGCCACCCGGATCGCATGGTGATAGGCGCAGTCGTCCCGCTGCTTGAGCTGCGCCAGCCACAATAGCGCTTCGGGGCTGCTGGTGGCACTGTCGATGATCTGGCCCACGGCGTCCTCGGCATCCTTGATGTCGGGCGCGCGGTTCATCTGGATGTCCCCGAGGATGGCGGCGAGCGCGTCCTTGGAACGATCGAACGTCTCTCTGGCGCGGACCAGGGCTCGGGTGGGGACTATCCCTTTGCCCGTATCCCGGAACACGGCCCGGGCGTCGAGGGCCTCGCACTCGTCGGGTTCCGTGCCTCTGGCTCGCTGCTGGTCCGAGGTGCCGTTCGGGAGCAGATCCAATAGCTTCTGCCACAGGTTCTTCTTCGCCGGCAGCGCCACCACGAGAGGACGTCTGAAGTGGTCGCGGGCCGCCCCGACACAGCGCTCGGGGTCCACGAAGACGAATTTGCAGCTACGCGCGAGGGCCGCGATCTCCGCGTCGGAGCGGATGAGAAAGCCCTGGAGCAGGAACGGCGTTTCGATCCAGGGCTTGTCGAGTGCCGATACGAACATCCCCGGGATCAGATGACCGACCGGGATCTGCTTATCGAAGGTAAGGGCCCCGTTCGCCCTCGGTATCCAATCTTGAAGTTGAGCCTGTCTCGCCACGGGTCCCCCACGTCCTTGCAGGCCCATGGAAATCTCTCGGGCAGTGGGGCCTGTTTCGCACGGCTCTCATCGACCCTGGGTAACGCCGACTTTAGAGGTCTCACCCCTGCAGCCCGCGCCGCACGCGGAACAGGACTACCTGGGAACGGTTGGGGGCTAGGGCGCGCCCAGGTGGCGGCGCGTGATCTCGCCGTAGGCATCGATGCGGCGATCGCGCAGGAACGGCCAGTGGGTACGGAGCTCTTCGCAGCGCGCCAGGTCGATGGCTACCACGCGCACGTCCTCTTCGGTAGCGTCGGCGCGATCGACGATGGCCCCGTCGGGCCCGGCCACGAAGCTCTGTCCCCAGAACTCGATGCCCTCCCCGAGCGCCGAGGCGCCGGGTAAGGCTTCGAAACCGGTGCGATTGACGGCCACGACGAAGCAGCCGTTGGCCACGGCATGGGCGCGTTGCGACAGCTCCCAGGCTTCGTGCTGGGCCTGACCGTGCTGCCCTTTCTCCTCCGGGTGCCAGCCGATCGCGGTGGGATAGAACAGCACCTCGGCGCCCTGCAAGGCGGTGAGGCGTGCCGCCTCGGGGTACCACTGATCCCAGCAGATGAGGACGCCCAGAACGCCGCGTGCGGTCGGAAACGCACGGAACCCGAGATCGCCCGGGGTGAAGTAAAACTTCTCGAAATAACGCGGATCGTCGGGGATGTGCATCTTGCGATAGCGACCCAGGCAACCGGTGGCGCCCTCGATCACCACGGCGGTGTTGTGATAGAGCCCGGCCGCACGCCGCTCGAAGACGCTCACGATCACCGTGACGCCGGTGTCGGCAGCGAGTGCCGTGAAGGCCTCGGTGGACGGTCCCGGTATCGACTCGGCCAGCTCGAAGAACCGGTGCTCCTCGGTCTGGCAGAAATAGCGGGAGCGGAACAGCTCGGGCAGACAGATCACCTGGGCGCCGCGCGCCGCGGCCTCACGCGTCGAGGCCAGGGCCTTGTCGAGGTTGGCATCGGGGTCGTCCGTAGAGCTCATCTGTATGAGCCCGAGTTTCAGCACCCGGGGGCTCATGGTGCAGAGGGATCGTCGCAGTAGCGATCGTCGCCGCAGGGATCATCGGGTCTGTAGTAGGTGGTCTGAGAGAAACAGCCCATGTATTGATCGAGCAGATCGACGCCGGCCTTGGGACGGATGATGCCTTTCTCGATCTTCTGGCGGATCAGGTTGTTCATCCGCCGGTGCAGATCGTTCGGGAAGTACTGCACCAGCGCCAGCATCTCCTGCACCGAGGTTCCCGGGAGGATCTTCTCGATGTAATACCCGTCCGGCTCCTCGGCATCGGCATAGACATGGGCCTCGGCGACCCGGCCGAAGAGGTTGTGCGAATCGCCCATGATGTCCTGGTAGGCGCCCATCAAGAAGAATCCGAAGTAGTAGGGCGCGTTGCCTTCGGGCTCGTAGACCTCGAGAAAACGCTTGTCGGCGTTCGCGCACACGTAATGGGACACTTTGCCGTCCGAGTCGCAGGTGAGATCGACGATCACCGCACGGCGATTGGGGCGCCGATCGAGGTGGCGCACCGGCATGATCGGAAAGCCCTGTCCGATGGACCAGTGATCCAGGATCGACTGGAACACCGAGAAATCGCAGAGATACTGATCCACCAGGTGGTCGTTGAGCGCCCTGAGTTCGGCGGGCACGGCCTCCGGCTCGATGCCCTGCACCTGCGCCAGGATGGCCTTGCAGGCCGACCAGTAGAGCCGCTCGGCGAGCGCCTTCTCCTCGATCGGCAGATAGCCGAGGGTGAACAGGGTGTCGGCCTCCTGGCGTTTCTCGACTGCATCGTGATAGGCCTCGCAGAGTTCCGACAGCGGGTGTTTGCCGGCGCGCCTGGGCCCGCGCACGCGCGTCAGGACCTCGTAGAGCTCGCGCACCGTGGTGTTGGCGTCCTCGGCCGGCGCGTAGTCGTCGGCGATCAGGTCCTTGCGGTAGGTGCCGAGCGCCTCGACGATCAGCACGGAGTGATGGGCTGTGATGGCGCGCCCGCTCTCCGAGACGATGATCGGATGGACCACCCCTTCGTCGTCGCACACTTCCTTGACCGAATAGACCACGGCGTTGGCGTATTCCTGGAGCGTGTAGTTGATCCCCTCGTTCTCGGTCGAGTACCCGGTGCCGTAATTGACCCCGAGCCCACCGCCGACGTCGAGATACTGCAGGGGCACGCCGCGTTTCAGGAGCTGGGCGTAGATCTGTGTGATCTCCTTGACGGCCTGTTTCAGGATCTGGATGTCTGGGATCTGGCTCCCGAGGTGGAAGTGCAAGAGCACCAGGGCGTCCGCCAGGTTATGTTCCTTGAGGCCGTGCATCAAGGTCAGGAGCTCGGGGATCGAGATCCCGAACTTGGACCGGTCTCCGCCCGACTCCGCCCATTTGCCGGCGCCGCTGGTGCCGAGGCGCACGCGCACCCCGAAGCGTGGGCGCACGCCGAGCTCGCGGGCCACGCCCAAGAGTTGATCGAACTCACCGAACTTCTCCAGCACGGGGATCACCTGCTGCCCGATCTGCTGGCCCGCCAGGATCAGCCGGAGCATGATCGCGTCCTTGCAACCGTTACAGATGAGCAAGGCGCCGTCCTGCTCCAGGTGGGGCAGGGCCGCGACCAGCTCGGCCTTGGACCCGCACTCGAGCCCCATGCCGAACGGCCGGCCGGCCTCCAGCACCTCCTCTACGACCTCATGGAGCTGGTTGACCTTGATCGGATAGACGCCCTGATACCGGTTGCGGTAACCGGACTCGCGGATGGCCCGGATGAAGGCCTTGTTGAGCCGCACCACGCGGGTTTGCAGGACATCTTGAAACCGGATCAGGGTCGGGAAGCCGACGCCTCGGCGGCGCAGGTCCGAGACCACGTTGTCGATGTCCACTGAGAGCGACTGCTGCAGGAACGGCCGCACCGCGATATGGCCTCGTTCGTTGATGAAAAAGAAAGATTCGCCCCAGGCATCGACGCGATAGAGGGCCTCCGAGTCGTCGATGCTCCAGTCGTCTTCCGGCACCGGCGGATGGCCGGGCTCGGCAAAGGTGGCCGGCTTCACGACGTCGCGTCCGGCAGCGCCACTGTGTCCTGCTCGCCCTCGCAGGCTTGTGGGCGGGCCTTTGGCCGCGTCACGGCCGCGCCTCCGGTTCCGCCGCCAGCACGCACGCGAAGAAGAGCGGCGCCACGATCGTCGCATCCGACTCGATGATGAACTTCGGGGTGTCCATGGCGAGCTTGCCCCAGGTGATCTTCTCGTTGGGCACGGCCCCGGAATAAGAGCCATAGCTGGTGGTCGAGTCGCTGATCTGGCAGAAGTACCCCCAGCGCGGGATGTTGCTGTGCCGCAGGTCCTGTTCCAGCATCGGCACCACGCAGATCGGGAAATCGCCGGCGATCCCGCCGCCGATCTGGAAAAACCCGATCGACGTCCGGGTGCTCTTCGAGCGGTACCAGTCGGCGAGCAGCATCATATACTCGATGCCGGTGCGTACGGTGTGGACGTTTCGGATGTCGCCCTCAATGCAATGTGCCGCGTAGATGTTGCCTAAGGTCGAGTCCTCCCATCCCGGGACGAAGATCGGCAGATCGCGCTCGGCGGCGGCCATGATCCAGCTATCGCGCGGGTCGATCTGATAATAGCGATCGAGGCTGCCGTTTCGCAGGATCCGGTACATGAACTCGTGGGGAAAGTAATGCTCGCCTCTCTGGTCGGCGCCCGTCCATTCCTCGATCACCGCCGCTTCGATACGGCGGATGGCCTCGTGCTCGGGGATGCAGGTGTCGGTGACGCGGTTCAAGTGGCGCGCGAGCAGGGCGTTCTCGTCGGCGGGCGTGAGGTCGCGGTAATGCGGGATGCGGACGTAGTGCTCGTGGGCGACGAGATTGAACACATCCTCCTCGAGATTGGCGCCGGTGCAGCAGATCCCATGGACCTTGCCGGCGCGGATCATCTCCGCCAGCGACAGCCCGATCTCGGCCGTGCTCATCGCCCCGGCGAGCGTCACCAGCATCTCGCCGCCGCGTTCGAGGTGGGCGCCGTAGGCGCTCGCGGCGTCCACGAGCGTCGCCCCATTGAAGTGGCGGAAGTGGTGGCGCACAAAGCGCGCGATGGCCCGGTTGTCGTTCATCGATTATCACCCTGGGTGCGCGGCGCGAAGAGTAGGGAATTATCCGGCGCACCGCAAGGCAGGGTCACCAGACACTCACACACGGGGACAGCCCATTCCGAGGGCTTCCCGAAGGGACCAGTGATGCGGTTTACTTACGGGGGTAGAGCCGAGTCTCCGCTCGGTCCCGGTAGGCACGAGGTGGCCGAGTTCGCTTGGGACCTATTCGATGGGAAGCCGTCGCGGGGTCTAGCTTGCGTGACTCGGCAGTGTCTCGTTAGAATTAGAGACTAAAGATTGATAGGAAGGGCTTGCCCCTACCGCATCCCGTGCTATCCAAGATGAAGACCAATATCCACCCCAAGTACGGTGAGATCACCGTGACCTGCAGCTGCGGGAATGTGTTCAAGACCGGCTCCACCCTCGGCCGGGACCTCCACATCGACGTGTGTTCGTCCTGCCACCCCTTCTATACCGGCAAGCAGAAGCTCGTCGATACCGCAGGACGAGTGGACAAGTTCCGCCGCAAGTACGGGCTGCGCTAGCCGCCGATCGCGACCGGGCGGCCCCACGGCTTTTTCCGAAGGGGATGCGACAGCGGGTCTTTCTCCTCCTTTGCCTCTGCAGCCTCGGGTCCCCGTCTTGGGCGGCCGTCTGTGCCGCCTCGGCGCCCGTGCGGCGGGCGGCTGTGCAGCGTGTGATCGACGGGGACACACTGGTGCTGCGGGGCGCAGAGCGCCTGCGTCTGATCGGCATCGATGCCCCGGAGATGCGTCATGACGGCCGCGGCCCGGAGCCTTATGCGCGGGAGGCGCGGGCGGCCTTGGTCGATTGGTCCGCCCGCCGGATCGTGGGGGTTCAGTACGGGCAATCGCCCCATGACCGCTATGGCCGGGGCCTCGCCCATCTGTTCCTCGCGAACGGCGACAACGTTCAGGCGTTGTTGCTACGGCGCGGGCTCGCCACGAACCTGTTCCTTCCGCCGAACGGCGAGTACTTGGACTGTTACGCGGCCGCGGAGACGGAGGCCCGGGTGGCGCGGCGCGGGATCTGGTCGCAGGCGAGCTTCGCCCCGATCGCCGCGAAACGACTCGGTCGGGCGGCACGGGGCTACCGCGTGGTGACCGGCACCGTAACGTCCGCGCGCTGCCGGAGGACGGGGGTGTGGCTGCGGCTCGATGGGGTCCTGGGAGTCAAGATCGGACAGGAAGACGTCGGCTATTTCAAGGGGCGGGACCTGTGTCGGCTGCGCGGGCGGCAGGTGTCGGTTCGGGGTCTTGTGCGACCTTACCGCGGGTCATCACGGATGCGGCTGCGCCACCCGCTCTATCTCGACGCCGGGAATGGTAACGGCGCGGCGGCCGGGCCGACGCCGGGCCCGCATTGATCCCCTGAGGTGATCACGTGACGGTGATCCAACTCGGGTCACCGGCGCCCTCGGAGGTGCGGGTCGAGGTCCGTCGCTGGCGCAGTGGCAAAAGAACGCAGAGGGAAGCATAGCTTGCTGAAACAACTTGCAAAGAGACTCAACTGAGCGCGGTAAGGCCCAGTCGTTCCTAGCCCTGCCCAGTCGTCCACAGATCCTGTGGATATCTCTGTGGATGATATGCGGGCAAACACCCCAGAACCCCGATGCTGCCTAGGGGACTGTTACACCTGTCAAGAAGTAACCAACTCGCCGTGTGTCGATAATACAATTGGTTATGCACTGCTCTTTGAGCGACTTATTGCTCCGGGCACCGCCGCGCTCGGTCCGGCATACGTTTTCGGCCCCATTGAACAAGTGGTCGCAGGCGTGCTATGGCGCGCGGCTTTGGCGGTGGTGTGGAACTTCTCGGGGGGTGGCGTGTCGTATCAGGCACGTTCGTCGTGAACGTTCCCGCTCTCCCTCCCTGAGCGGGACTGCAGCCCGGTATCCCCAGCCGGGCGCATCGTTGGCCCCGGTAACGCTTTCTCCCCTATTGTACCGGGGCTTTTTTTTGCCTGGAGGTTTGGCCCCCAAGGCTTATCCCCAGGGGGCTTCCGACCGTGGTCACGGCCATGGCGATCGTGTATCCTGTCCCGAAGAGAATGACAATCGTCACGGGGAGCCTTCCGGGGAGGGACGATCGATGATGATGGGATCCGTCTCGTTGTTAGCCTTCATGTCGCTATTGCCGGCCGCGCTGCTATACGCGGCCCCGCTGGCGAAGGGTCCGGTGGGCGACCCCGCGGCCGGCCAGTCCAAGTCGGCCGTGTGCGCGACCTGCCACGGGGGAACCGGAAACAGCCTCGCACCGGAGTGGCCCAAGCTAGCGGGCCAGCACGCCGAGTATCTCGTCAAGCAGTTGTTGGATCTCAAGTCCGGGGCGCGCAAGAGCCCGGTCATGGGTCCGATGGCCGAGCCCCTGGGCGAAGCGGACATCGCCGATCTCGCTGCCTACTATGCCCGCCAATCGCTCGAACGCGGTGCCGCCGATGCGGACCTCGTCAAGACCGGCGAGCGGCTCTATCGGGCCGGAAACCGCGACCGCGGGTTGCCGGCCTGTATGGCCTGCCATGGGCCGGCAGGTACCGGGAACCCGGCTGCCGGGTTCCCATCCCTGGGCGGCCAGCACGCAGCCTACACTGCGATCCAACTGCGGACCTACCGCTCCGGTGAACGCAACAACGATCGGGCGGCGATGATGCGTCAGATATCGTCCAGGATCACCGACGCGGAGATCGAGGCCGTGTCATCCTACATCCAAGGGCTTTACCGATAGGAGACGAGAGAGATGCGGCGTAGCGTTTCGTGGGCCCTGGGGGCTCAATTGGCGGCAGGGGTACTGGCGATGGCCATTGCGGCGGAGACATCCGGCCCTGAAAAAGGGGCGGTCCAGCCCGGATCGTTCCAAGCGGGAAAGCACTACAAGGAGATCGTGCCGCCGCAACCGGTGACCGGAACTGGCATCGAGGTCCTGGAGGTGTTTTGGTACGGCTGTCCCCATTGCTATGACTTCGAGCCTGCCCTGGCGCGCTGGCAGGCGCGGCAGCCCGAGGACGTCGCCTTCCGGCGCCTGCCCGCGGTGTTCCGGCCGAGCTGGTACCTGCACGCCAAGGCCTACTACACCGCCGAGGCGCTCGGGGTGCTGGATAAGATACACACACCGCTCTTCAAGGCCCTGCACGCGGACAAAAAGACGCTGGACGATGAAGCCAGCCTGGCCGATTTTTTCGCGAGCTTCGGGGTGGACAAGAATGAGTTTTCCCAGGTCTTCAGTTCCTTCACGGTCGAGGGCAAGGTCGAACAGGCCAAACAGGCGATCCAGCGCTTCGGTATCGACGGCGTGCCGGCGGTGGTCGTGAACGGCAAGTACCTGAGCTCCGCAACGATGGCCGGTTCCTTTGACGCCGTGCTGACAGTCGTGGATTTCCTGGTCGCCCGGGAGCGCGAGACGCGCGCGGCCCAGGCACCTGCGGCGTCCTCCACGCAGAGCGTGCCCCCTGGCCCCACTGCTCCTTAGCGGGCATCCGTGTAATCCGGATCAGATGGCGTGCGGGCTGCGGTAGACGACGAGCACGCTGCCCGGCTTCATGGAGCGATAGGCGGCGGGCCGGTTCCAGCGCCGCAACTGGTCCACGCTGACCCGGTAGCGGCGGGCGATACGCGATAACGAATCGCCCGGCTGGATGCGGTGATGCATGCGTCGGGGCTCTCGAACCACGCTCGTCTCTTCCCCTAGCGCCGGCGGGGAAGGGATCAGAAGGTCCTGTCCCGGCCGGAGTCTGGTCTTGATCCCGGCGGCCTTGGCGCCCACCAGCCCATTCGCCTCGCACAGGGTGGCCAGCGGCACCCGGTAGGTCTGCGAGATGTCCCAGAGCGTGTCGCCGGCGCGTACACGGTGCGTCGTGCTTCCGGACCACCCCGGCACCAACATGACGGCCAGTCTTCGATCATCGACTCGCTGGCCCAGGCGCGCCAGTAGCAGCGTCTTGGCGGGGTTCTGAGGGCCCCCCTTTATCTTGATGTCGGAATGGCCCGCCAGCCGGCGCCTGAACGCGGCCGCCCTGTCGACCGGCACCGCCAGCCGGTGGGGACCTGAGGGGGCCGTGATCGACTGGATCAACCCGGGATTCAAACGCCGCATCTCCTCGACGCTCACCCCCGCAAGCTTGGCGGCTTCGGTGAGGCGGATCTGACGACCGACCTCGACCTCGGCGAGGTAGGGTTTGTCCGCGATGGGCCGGAGACTCAACTTGTGGCTCGCCGGATCGGCGACGATCTTCGAGACCGCGATCAGCTTGGGGACGAAACCGCGCGTCTCGGCGGGCAACGCCAGCGACCAGAAATCGGTGCCGCGCCCCGCCCGACGGTTGCGGGCGATAGCGCGCTCGATCATTCCCTCCCCGCAGTTGTAAGCCGCAAACGCGTTGAGCCAGTCGCCATCGAAGCGCTCGTGCAACGCCTCCAGATAATCGAGCGCCGCGTCGGTCGAGGCCAGCACGTCGCGCCGGCCGTCATACCAGGCATTCTGCTTGAGCCCGAGGTGGCGACCGGTGCTCGGGATCAACTGCCAGATCCCCACTGCGTGCCCCCGCGAGCGTGCCTCGGCGCGGTAGGCGCTCTCGATGATGGGCAGGAGCGCGACATCGGTGGGCATGTCGCGACGCTCCGCCTCCTCGACGATATGGTGCAGATAAGGCGTCGCGCGCTCGACGATCTGATCGACGAATGCCTGCCGCAGGCCGGGCCAGCGCGCCGGTGCCACCCGACTGGGACGCCGGACATCCGCCAGCACGAGACCTTCGCGGACCCGCTTCCAGATATCGCCGCTCGGGTCACCGGCAGTGGGGTCCTCGGTCGCAAACCCCGGGACGTATCTAGGCTCCGACACCGGCCTTCGAGCGTCGTCCCGCATGACCAGAGATCCGGGGTGCCCTTCCAGCGCCCTCCTCGCCGCCCCCCGTTCCGCAACCGGCGGAACCGTCAAACAACCGGCGATAAAGAGCGAGGTGGACGTGGTTATTATCAGCCGGCAAACGCCGTGTCCCCATCGCATTGAAAGGGATGCTAGGGGGCTTAACCGGTGCTGTCAACCCTTTGGCTCTCGAGCGACGGGGTTGTCAGGCTGCGACAAACTACTTCCATGTAATATCGCAACCCATTGTTGCGACGCCTGGGCGACCCCCGCACCAAAGCAGGGCAAATACCATGGACGGTCACAAATCGCCCTTTCTTGATCCCCTCACCCTAATCCTCTCCCGGAGGGACAGGGGATCTCAAAGAGGCGATTTTTACCGTGGCCAAGTATCAGCATAGAGGCCAGGTTCAAACCTTGTCCTTCCATGCCCGCAGCGCCCCGAAGACCTCGACCGGGCTTACCAGGCGTCTGCCTGCGTGGCGTTCAGCGGCCTCCCGGACCTCGGGAACGTGGCAGCGGAGGAAGGGGTTGGTCTCCGTCTCGGTCGCGAGCGCGGCCGGGACAGTCGGGGTGCCCAGAGCGCGCTGAGACTCGACAAAGGCCAGACGGCGACCCAGCACCGCGTTGCCCGGTTCGACCATGCGGGCGAACAGGAGGTTTTGCCGCGTGTACTCGTGCCCGCAGTACACGCGGGTTGCGGGATCGAGCGTGGCCAGCGTCCCGAGCGAGGCGTACATCTGTACCGCAGTGCCTTCGAAAAGCCGACCGCAGCCCGCGGTAAACAAGGTATCGCCGCTGAGTAGCCAGCCGTGGCCGTGATAGGCGATGGCCCCGAGGGTGTGCCCGGGGACCGCCAGGGCCCGCATCTCGAGCCCGAGATCCGCGATCTGGAACGTATCCCCGCCCCGCAACCCCACGGTCCGCTCCGGGATCGTCTCGCTCGCGGGGCCATACACGGGCACCCGGTAGCGCATGAGCAGGTCGGGGATGCCGTTCACATGGTCCCAGTGGTGGTGGGTCACGAGGATCCCGACCAGCCTGAGGCCCCGGCGGCCGATCTCGTCCTGCACCGGCCGGGCATCGCCCGGATCCACCGCCACCACGGCGCCCGCGGCGTGGATCGCCCAGATATAATTGTCCTTCAAGGCCGGGATCGGGAAGATGTCCACCGGAGGGCTCCGTCGGTGTGGCCAGGTCGACTCGCGACGGGGTATTCTAGCTGAGCCCGGGGGGGCGGACGCATCTTTAAGATATCCCCCCGGAAAGCGGGCCAGGATGAGGAGACTTGAAGATACATGAGGCATCTTGCAGACCGCCGGGCATGTCGACGAACTATGGCGCAGCCAGGCTTTGTAGAGGCCCCCGGCATGGCCGGCTTTGTCTCCTGGACAGGCGGCGATCGACGCGAGGTTGGCCGCGGAGACGCCCCGTTCCGGGAACCGCTATGCCGTGCCGGCGTGAGGATCGCGCTCACGGAGCCCAGCGGAGGCGGATGCCTACCTCCCCGAGAGTAACCGGCGCCGGCGTATCGATGTCACCAACCCCGGAGGACCCCGAACGCTCGGTTCGGGCCCGTGTCGTCGAATGGTTCGGGAGCTACCTCGGGGAGGCCTTGCTTCAGGCCGAGCGCGGGGAGATCAACCAGGTCCTGCCCGATCTGTTCGGTTACCATATCGTGCAGCTCGGCGTGCGCGGACCGGACGACCTCCTGGGCTCGAGCCGTATTTCTCACCGGGTGGTAATGGACATCGGCCCCGTTCCGGGGACCCGGCCGCAGCACCCAGTGTGCGTTCCGTCCGCGCTGCCCCTCGCCTCGAACAGCATCGATGTGATGGTGGTTCCCCATGTCCTCGAATTCGAGCCCGAGGCCTTCACCGTCTTACTGGAGGCCGAACGGGTCCTCATCGGGGAAGGGATGCTCGTTGTCCTGGGATTCCATCCCTGGAGCCTGTGGGGCCTGTGGCGTGTGCTTTTCGGCAGACCGGGGCGTGTTCCCTGGTGTGGCCGCTTCATCGCCCCGGGCCGTGTGCGAGGCTGGCTCGGCGATCTGGGTTTCGAGGTCATGCGCACGCGCGGTTTCTATTTCCGCCCGCCGCTCGCGGGGGCCGGCAACGTACACCGCTTTATGTTCCTGGACCGGTTCGGGGCGCGCTGTTGGCCCTACTTCGGCGGCGCCTACCTGATCCTGGCCAAGAAGCGGGTCATAGCGCTGACCCCGATCGTGCCGAGCTGGCGACGTACCCTGGTCCCGAACGGCGCACCGGAGGCGGGCGTGCACGGTTGAATGCGGTGCGGCCCGACAGGACGCAGTCGACCGTCGAGATCTATACCGACGGCGCTTGTCGTGGCAACCCGGGACCCGGCGGGTGGGGGCTGGTCCTGCGTTACGGGGGGCACGAAAAGACCCTGTATGGTGGGGAGCCGCACACCACCAACAACCGCATGGAGCTGATGGCGGCCATCCAGGGACTCGAGGCCCTGAGCCGCCCGTGCCGAGTACGCCTGACGACCGATTCGCAGTATGTCAAGAAAGGGCTGAACGAATGGCTGCCGCGCTGGCAGCGGCGCGGATGGCTGACCGCGGACAAGCAGCCGGTCAAGAACATGGACCTCTGGCAGCGCCTGGCCAGCGCCGCCGCGCGCCATGAGGTGCACTGGCAATGGGTGAGAAGCCACGCCGGCCACCCCGAGAACGAGCGCGCCGATGCCCTGGCGCGGCGTGCCATCGACGAGCTTCGGGGCACTCGGCGGCCATCGACAGCATGATGCGAGCGCGGATCTCCATGCGATATGCAATCGTGATCGAGAAGGCCCAAGACAATTACTCCGCGTATGTACCCGATCTTCCGGGCTGTGTTGCCACCGGCGCAACGGTTGATGAAGTTGAAGCGCAGATCCGTGAAGCCATCGAATTTCATCTTGATGGTCTGCGTGAAGATGGAGCGCAAGTCCCACAGCCTTCGAGCCGAGTCGAGTACGTTGAAGTTGCGGCATGACGCCCGCCGGCATGCCATGGCCTGGCGGTAGCGGTGTGGCGGCGCCGCCGTGCCGATGCCGCTAAGGAACACGGCCTACCGCCGCTCCTGCCGCGGCGACACGTGTCCCTTACGGTCCGTCCATCGTCGCCCCGCTACCGCGTCATTCTGTCCGCGTGCGACGGGTTTGGTTTATCGAGGGAACGCGGACCAATCGCTTGGGCACCCATGTGGATCTCCGCGCTGTGCAACCACGGGCGTCGGTTGCAGAACCGTCGAGCTGGGAACAAAATTAGACGCATGTCTGACAAAGCCTCCCTCATGACCCGTGTCCGCACGGCTGTCGGTCGTGTCGTCCTGATCGCTATCGTGATCACCGCCTCACCGGGTCTCGGAGGGACGCTGTATCAAAGCTGTCCCGCGGGCTGCTGTACGCCCTACGCCGCGCAGACGGGCTGCGCGGGGACCGAAACGGAAGATGTCGCCTCGCAGGCGCTAGATTGCAGTTGCCAGAACACCTGCGACAGCACCTGCTCGGAGTGTGTGTATTTCCACGCCGGCGTCATCGAACCTCCCCGATCGTCACCCCTCGAATCCTGCCGGTTTGCCACAGACCCCCCTGTCGCCCATCTCATCGGTCATCCCTCGCGCTACTACCGTCCTCCTCCCGTCGCTTCCCCCTAGATCCGATCGCGGGCTCTCCGCCCGCCTGTAAGGCGTGTCAGCGGCCCAGGGCCGTGCGCGCCTAGGCATCGATTTTCATTGGGGAGGTACCCGATGTCGAACCATTACCCTGCGCGACGGCGTCGCTTGTCGGCGTGTCTCATAGGCTTGTGCCTGTGCCTGGCGGCGCTCGGATTTGCCGAGGACCTGACCCGAGCACCGCTGTCCTTACGTGAAGCCGAGCAGCTGGCGGTGAGGAACGACCCTGTCGCCCGACAGCGCGAGGCTCAGGCGCAAGCGTTTTACGAGCGCGCCGTGGTTGACGGCCAACTGCCCGATCCGCAGTTGAGCCTCGGGCTGGGTGACGTGTCTTCGAACTTCAGGGTCGACGAAGACCCCGACACCGAGCTCCAACTAGGGCTGTCGCAAGCGTTTCCGCGCGGGCGCACGCTGCGCTATAAGAGCGAGCAGACGAACGCGATGGCGCAAGCCGAAAGCGCGCGTGTCGAAGACCAGCGCCGCACGGTGCTGAAGGCGCTGCGCGCGGCCTATCTGGATCTGAGCCATCAGACACACGCGCTAGCGATCCTAGAGGAAAATAGAACCCTTTTTCGGGCAACTTCGGGACATCACGGAACAGCAGTACGCGGCCGGCCGCGACAACCAGCACGAGGTGCTGCGCGCGCAGCTTGAGCTTTCCCTCATGGAAGAGCGGCTCGCCGAGGTCGCGGGCATGCGGGAGGCCGCGCGAGCAGATCTCGCTAAATGGATCACAACCCCCGAGGCGGAACGCCCGCTGCCCGACCGATACCCCGTGCTCCCCGAGGTTCCCGAGCTCGGGGCGCTCTTGGCCTCGGTGCGCTGCCATCCGCTCATGCAAGCTGAAAGCGCCATGGTGCAGGCGAGCATGAAGTCGCTCGCCATCGCCCGCGAGCAGTACAAACCCGGCTGGATGCTCAACCTCATGGTTGGACACCGCACCTCGGGGGGGTTCGAGGACAATACCAGCGGGGAGCGTTTCAGCGCCGCGGTCACGGTCGATCTGCCCTTGTTCCGGGAGAAACGCCAGGACCGTACTCTCGCCTCGAGCCAGTGGGAACATGCGGCTGCCGAGTATTCGCGTGTCGATCGGCTACGCGAGCTCACGCGCATGGCGCAGGGCGAGTATGCCATCTGGATGCAGCTCGGTAAGCGCCTCGACATCTATAGCAGCCGCGCATCCTTGGAAGCGACCGAGAATGCGGAAGCGACGTTTAACGCCTATCAGAATGGGCTCACGGATTTCACCACCTTGGCTCGCGCCCGGATCACCGTGCTCGAGACGGAGCTCGCACGGCTGCGGGCGCGATCCGAGCGGGGCAAGGCCCAAGCCAATCTACTGTATATCGCCGGAGACTGTCCATGAGGATCGTGCCATGAGGATCGTGAGCTCCCTGTTGATTCTGATCCTGGGGGTCGCCATTGGGCTGACACTTGACCGCTTTGGGCAGAGCGACAATCCGGGCAAGCCAGGGCCTGCCGTTGCAACGGCTGAGAAAGGCGAACGCAAGATCCTGTATTGGTGGGATCCCATGATCCCCGATTTCCGCAGCGACAAACCGGGCCTCTCCCCCATGAACATGGAGATGGTCCCGGTCTACGAGGACGCGGGAGCCGGAGATCCGGCCGAACCCATGATCACAATACGGCCGGAGGTGGTCAATAATCTCGGCGTGCGCACGGCTCGAGTCTCGCGCGGGATGCTGGCGCGGCGCCTCGATACGGTCGGTTACCTGGACTACGACGAGAGCCGCCTCAATCATGTGCACGTGCGCGCCGAGGGCTGGATCCAGCGGCTCATGGTCAAGGCCAAGGGGGAGCGGGTGGAGCAGGGACTGCTCTTGTTTGAGCTCTATTCCCCCACCCTGGTGAACGCTCAGGAGGAATATCTTCAGGCGCTCTCGATGGGCAACGGGCGGCTGATCCGCGCCTCGCGCCAAAAGCTCAAGGCCCTCGGTATCTCCGAGTCCCAGATCCTACGCCTCAGCGAGACGCGCCGCGCCGATCAGATCGTCCAGGTATTCGCCCATCATGATCAAGGCGGCATCGTCGCCGAGCTCATGGTGCGGGAAGGGATGTACCTCAAGCCCGACACCGAGATCATGACCCTAGTCGATCTCGGCACGGTATGGTTGCTCGCCGAGGTGTTTGAAAAGCAAGCGAGTTGGGTTGCGCTCGGCCAAGAGGCGGAGGCGCGGGTCCCCTCCTTCCCGGGACGGGTCTGGAAGGGGAAGGTGGACTACCTCTATCCGGATTTGGATCCGATGACACGCACCTTGCGCGTGCGGTTGCGCTTCGACAACCCTACCGAGCTGTTGAAGCCGAAAATGTTCGGCCATGTCACGATCCTTGCCGAGCCGCGTCAGAACGTCTTGAGCATCCCCGCCGAGGCACTGATCCGGGATGGAGTTACGGAACGCGTGGTGCTGGCACTGGGTCGAGGCCGCTTTCAATCGCGGGAGGTGGTAGTGGGGATGGAGAGCGGTGAGCGCATCGAGGTCCAGAAGGGCTTGAGCGAAGCGGATACCGTGGTGGTATCGGCGCAGTTTCTGCTCGATTCCGAAGCGAGCCTCAAGGGCGCGTTCCGGCGCATGGAGCCACTCTCATCCAAAAGGCCGAAGGACGCGGATGGGGAGCCTACCCCATGATCGCGCGCATCATCGCGTGGTCCACCGGCAGTCGCTTCTTGATCCTGCTGGCGGCGGTGTTTCTCACGGCCGGTGGGATCTATGCGGTGAAAGAAACGCCGGTCGACGCCATCCCCGATCTCTCGGACATACAGGTGATCATCCGCACTGTCTATCCCGGGCAGGCGCCACAGGTGGTCGAGGACCAGGTGAGCTATCCCTTGAGCACCGCCATGCTCGCGGTCCCCGGCGCGGTCACGGTGCGGGCGTTTTCGAACTTCGGGGACTCCTATGTGTACGTCCTCTTCGAGGACGGTACCGACCTTTACTGGGCGCGCTCTCGGGTCCTCGAGTACCTGAGTCAGGTCGCGCCCAGGCTGCCACCGGGCGCCCGCCCGGCGTTGGGACCCGATGCCACCGGGGTGGGATGGGTCTACAGCTATGCGCTCCTCGACCGCAGCGGCCGCCATGATCTGGCGCAACTGCGATCGCTGCAGGACTGGTTTCTCAAATACGAGCTGCAGGCCGTGCCTGGGGTTGCCGAGGTCGCTACCGTGGGCGGCATGGTCAAGCAATACCAGGTGGTCGTCGATCCCGACCGGCTGCGCGCCTATGGGATCCCGATCGCCGACATCAAGCGCGCCATCCAGGCGGGCAATCAAGAACAAAGCGGATCGGTGCTCGAGATGGCGGAGGCCGAATTCGTGATCCGGGCTACCGGGTATATCAAGGGGATCGAAGAACTGAAGGACATCCCGCTGGGGGTGAGCCCGCGCGGCACGCCGATCCTGCTCGAGGATGTAGCCGAGATCCAAATCGGGCCCGAGCAGCGCCGCGGGATCGCGGAGCTCGACGGGGAAGGCGAGGTGGTGGGCGGCATCGTGGTCATGCGCTTCGGGGAGAACGCGCGCAAGACCATAGCGGCAGTCAAGGCCAAGCTCGAAGAGCTAAGGCCTGGATTGCCTGCTGGGGTCTCGATAATCGAGACCTATGATCGATCCGGCCTCATCGCGCGCGCGGTGCAAACGCTTTGGGATAAGCTCATCGAGGAATTCATCGTGGTGGCTTTAGTTTGCGCCGTGTTCCTGTTCCACTTGCGCTCGGCACTGGTCATCGTCGTCAGCCTGCCCTTGGGGATCCTCGCCGCCTTCGTCGTGATGCATGCCCAGGGCATCAACGCCAACATCATGTCGCTCGGGGGCATTGCGATTGCCATCGGCGCCATGGTGGATGCCGCCATCGTGATGATCGAAAATGTCCACAAACATATGGAGCGGGTTGAGGTGACCCAAGAAAATCGCTGGCGGGTGATGTTCGAGGCCAGCCGCGAGGTGGGGCCGCCACTGTTCTTCTCACTCCTCATCATCACCCTGAGCTTCCTGCCGGTCTTTGCCCTGGAGGCGCAGGAAGGGCGACTCTTCAAGCCGCTCGCCTATACCAAGACCTACGCCATGGCGGCTTCCGCGGGGCTCGCCATCACGCTCGTGCCCGTCTTGATGGGCCTATTCATCCGCGGCCGGATCATTCCTGAGCGCGCTCCAACTGCCGGGGCTCGCCAATGTCTGGGTGATGCCGATCAAGGCCCGCATCGATATGCTGGCGACCGGCATCAAGACCCCGGTAGGCATCAAGATCGCCGGCCCCGACCTAGAGATCATCGAGGACATCGGCCGGCAGATCGAACAGGTGGTGAGAAAGGTTCCCGGGACGACCTCGGCCTTCTCCGAGCGTGTCAAGGGCGGGCGTTACATCAAGGTGGATATCAATCGACTCGAGGCCGCCCGCCTTGGGCTCAACATCGAGGACGTGCAGGAGGTCATCAGCACGGCGGTGGGCGGCATGAATGTCGCGCAAACGGTCGAGGGCCTCGAACGCTACCCTATCAACCTGCGCTATCCTCGGGCGATCCGTGATTCCCTGGAAAAACTGCGATTGTTGCCGGTGGTGACGCCATCTGGAGCCCGCATTCCGCTCGGCAGCGTCGCCAAGCTCGGCATCGAGGCCGGACCCGACATGATCAAGAGCGAGAACGCGCGCTTGAACGGCTGGGTGTTCGTCGATACAGAGGGCCGAGACTTGGGCGGATATGTGAAGGAGGCGAAAGCGCGGGTCGCGGAAGAGATCAAACTCCCGCCCCGCTATTCCCTAAGTTGGTCGGGCCAATACGAATATCTCGAGCGTGCGGCGGAGCGCCTGCGCGCCGTTGTGCCCCTGACCCTCGCGATCATCCTCGTGCTTCTTTATCTGAACTTCCGCAATCTCACCGAGGTCGCCATCCTGATGGCGAGCCTGCCCTTCGCCCTCATCGGCGGGATCTGGCTCCTGTACCTCCTGGACTACCACCTGTCGGTCGCGAGCGGCATCGGGTTCATCGCACTCGCCGGTGTGGCGGCGGAAACCGCGGTGGTGATGCTGGTCTTCTTACACCTGGCGTATACGCGACGTGAACAACAGGCGCTTGGGGAAGGGCGTAGCATGACGCGACAGGACTTGATCGACGTCGTGGTCGAGGGCGCGCTCCTCCGCGTGCGCCCCAAGGTCATGACGGTCGCCGCCATCATCGGCGGACTCCTGCCGATCATGCTGGGCGGCGGTACGGGCTCGGAGCTGATGCGCCGCATCGCCGCCCCCATGGTCGGCGGAATGGTGAGCGCCGCGGTGCTCACCCTCGTCGTGATCCCGGCGGTTTATTTTTTATGCAAACGGCAGAGGATCGCGGCGTGAACGCTCGAGGAGATAGTAACAAGAAGCCCCGTGTAGGGGGTGGGCACGCCTTCCGTGCCCAGCAAACTCCCGTAACGGTGGGCACCCACACGCTGCGATCTCGACCTCCTCGCCGCGTGGACGACGCTGGTCGGTCGCCGTCGATGGCGGCGCGGCCCGGATCGTCGTCGGCACGGCCCGATACGTTTGTCGGCACGCTCGGAAACGAAGTATCAGGGCGGGGGAAGGAAGGAACATCGCGGGAACGAAGGATCATCGTGGGGGCACGAAGATAGCGACGGAGGAACGACGCCTACAAGGTCGCCAACGTCGTTGGCGGGGGTGCGAACGACGTTTCCATAGAGAGATCAGTCGCCGGCCCGAAGTAGGCTCCTGAGCGAGAGGAACCGAAGGGCGAGCAGGGGTCCCGGTACGTCATTTCAGTAGATATGCCAAGATAAGCCACCATGCGCCTCGGGGAACAAATCGCGGCATGATAATATCCGCGGTGCAAAGGAGTATCCGCTACAATGCGGCGCGTTTTGCTATGAAGATCATCACCTGGAACGTCAATGGCATTCGTGCCCGTCAGCATCAGCTGCTCGAGCTCGTGGAGCAACAGCAGCCGGACATCGTCTGTCTACAGGAGCTCAAGGCCAAGGCCGAGCAGGTGCCGGAGATGCTCTACGACCTGCGCGGTTACTGGTGTTACTGGCACGGTGCCGGTCCGTACTCGGGGGTGGGGCTTCACTTGCGCAAGGAACGCTTCCCGGAGCGGCCGCAATTCAGCCACCCGGCCTTCGATCACGAGACCCGGATCGTGCAGGTCGGGCTCGATGCCCTGGTAGTCGCCTCGGTCTACGTGCCCAACGGCGGCAAGGACTACGCCGCGAAGATCCGTTTCTTGCAGGAGCTGGCCCGCTACGCCGCCGAGGTTCACGGTCGCGGGCAATCGCTGATCCTATGCGGCGACGTCAATGTCGCCCGCGAAGAGCGCGACGTTCATCCCAAGGAGCGCAAGCCCAACGCCATCGGTCAGCGCCCGGAAGAACGTGATCTCTTCGTCAGGATCCTGGACCGGGGCTTGGTGGACGTGCAGCGGACTCTCGACCCGAACAACCACTCGTTGTTCACCTGGTGGGCCCCGTGGCGCGGCCTGCGCGAGCGCAACATCGGCTGGCGCCTCGACTACGTCCTGGCGAGCCTCGGCCTGGCCGCCCGCGCCCTCACCTCCACGGTGTTGCGGGAGTTCGGCAGCAGCGACCACGGCGCGGTAATCACCACGTTCACGGAACCGGTTACCGCAGGAGTTCGAGAACGACTAGAGCGAGGAGCACGAGCGTGAAGAGGGTTCCGGATGGCCTCACGCCCGTATAATCCACGTACAGGAAGAATAAATGAACGGCCTTTATCGTCAAACAGAAACGTACTCGTGGAGCAGGGAGTTGTCGAGCTGTCGTACCCCGGATGGAGCGGCGGGTCCCGAAGACCCCCTCACCCGCCGAAACGCCGACCCCGGATTGCGCTTCATCCGCGCTACAGGGTCCGGAATAGGGCTCCGGCAGGCCGGCAGCGCCTCACATCCCCGCCTGCGGCGCGCTATGCGTGGCCGCCACCCCCTGGGTGCGGAGATCTCATGACCCCGGCGGAGCCACCTCCACTACTGCGCGCTGAGTCCGAACGCTATTGGGAGCAACTCCACCCGGCCCTCGGACCCGGACCCGACCCGGTCCTCTGCCAGGCGCTCAGGCAGGTGTGCGCCTGTAGTCCTTTCGTCGCGTGTCACTTCGCGCGTGATCCCGGCCGCTTGACGGAGCTCCTCGCGAGCGGAGAGCTCGGGCGCCGGCTCACGGCGGCCGAGTACCTGGCACGGGCCGAGGCCGCGTCGGCGGGGGCCGAAGATGAGGCCGCGCTCATGAGCGGCCTGCGCCGGTTGCGCCAACGGGAGCTGGTACGCATCGCCTGGCGCGACATCCGGGGTGCCGGGCTCGCCGATACCATGGCCGAGCTGTCGGACTTCGCCGATGCGGTGCTGGCGGCGACGCTCGGCTGGTTGCACCGGGCTCAGATGGCCGCCCTGGGAAGCCCGTGCGACAGCACGGGCGCCCTGCAGACCTTGATCGTCCTCGCCATGGGGAAGCTCGGGGCACAAGAGCTCAATTTCTCTTCGGACATCGATCTGATCTTGTGCTACCCCGCGGACGGTGAGACCCGCGGGGGACCGGGGACCCTGTCCAATCAGGCCTTCTTTGAGCGCCAGGGGCAACGGCTCATCCGGGCGCTTTCCGAAGTGACCGCCGACGGGTTCGTGTTCCGTGTCGACACGCGGCTGCGCCCGTTCGGCGACGCCGGCCCGCTGGTCATGAGCTTCGACGCCCTGGAGCGCTACTACGCGACCCACGGGCGCGACTGGGAACGCTATGCACTCATCAAGGCGCGGCCCGCGGCCGGCGATGCCGCCGCCGGACAACGGCTGCTCGCGCGCCTTTCGCCGTTCGTCTACCGTCGTTACCTCGACTTCGGGGCCATCGGGGCGTTGCGGGAGATGAAACGGCTCATCGACGAGGAGGTGAAACGCAAGGGGCTCGCGTCCAACATCAAACAGGGGCCCGGGGGGATCCGGGAGATCGAGTTCATCGGCCAGACCTTTCAGCTTATCCACGGGGGACGGCAGCCGATCCTCCGGGCCCGCCCGATCCTCGAGGTCCTCGAGCACCTGGCGAAGCTCGGCCACCTGCCACCGGCGGCGGTCGCGGACCTGTCCGGCGCCTACGCGTTTCTACGCACCACGGAGCACCGCCTCCAAGAGATCGACGATCGCCAGACCCAAACCCTGCCAGAACGAGAGGAACCCCGCGCTCGGATCGCCTACGGCATGGGGTATCCCGACTGGACGGCGTTCCTCGCCGCACTCGACGCTCATCGGGAACGCGTGCAGCATCACTTCAACCATCTGGTGTTGCGCCCCGAAGCACCGGATAGGGCCCCGTGGCAGCCTCTGGAGGGCACCGCAGAGCGCGTCTCACGTCTCGCGGCGCTCGGCTTCAACGATCCCGACCCGGCCCTCCGCGCACTGGATGCCCTCTATGCCAGCGCCGCGGTGCGCCGCCTGACCCCGGTGGAGCGCGAGCGCCTGGATCGCGTGCTGCCCTCGATGCTCGCGGCGACGGCTAGGCTACGCGAGCCAGCGACCGCCCTCGTACGGGTGCTCGCCATCGTCGAGGCGATCGCCAAACGCAGCACCTACCTCATCCTCCTCGAGGAACACCCCGCCGCGCTGCGGCAATTGGTCGATCTGTGCGCGGCCAGCCCCTGGATCACGAGCTACCTGGCGCGCCAGCCCGTGCTGCTCGACGAGCTGATCGACCCCCGGACCCTGTATGCGCCGCCGACCGCCCCCGAGCTCACGGCCGCGCTCGAGGCGCAGCTCTCGCACGCGTCTCCCGGCGATCTCGAACAGGAGATGGACGTACTCAGGCACTTCAAACACGCCCAGTTCCTGCGGGTCGCGGCCGCCGATCTCGCGGGGATCCTGCCGGTCCCTGCCGTCAGCGACCACCTCTCGGCGATCGCCGAAACGGTATTGAAATCGGCGTTGACCCTCGCGCAACGAGACCTGGAGCGGCGCCACTGTCCCGAGACCGACCTAGGGGCGTTCGCGGTCGTCGCCTACGGCAAGCTCGGCGGCATCGAGCTCGGCTACGCTTCCGATCTCGACCTCGTATTCCTGTACGAGGGCCCGGCCGCCCTGCAAGAGCGCTACACTCGCCTGGGGCAACGTATCATCCATCTCCTCGTCACCTTGACTCCGGCCGGCAAGGTCTTCGAGGTCGATACCCGCCTGCGCCCGAGCGGTGCCTCGGGGCTGCTCGTGAGCAGCCTCTCGGCCTACCGCGAGTACCAGGCGAACGACGCCTGGACCTGGGAGCACCAGGCCCTGGTGCGGGCACGGGCCGTGGGGGGCGACAGCCACGCCATGCAGCGCTTCTCTTCCATACGCATGGAGACCCTCGCGCGCGTGCGCGATGAGGCTCTCCTCCGGCGCGATGTGCGCGAGATGCGCGCGCAAATGCGCAGACAGCTAGAGAACCGCACCCCCGACGGCTTCGATCTCAAGCAGGGGGAGGGGGGGCTCACCGACATCGAGTTTTTGGTGCAATACGCCGTCTTGCGCTGGGCGGCCTCCCGGCCGGTGCTCGCCACGCACACCGATAACTGCCGTCTCCTCGCCATCCTCGGGGACACCGGGGTATTGACACCCGGGGACGCTGCGGCCCTGACCGAGGCCTATTTCGCCTACCGGAAGCGGCTCCACGCCCTGGCCTTGGCGGAGCGTCCGGCGCTCGTGGGCGAGCGCGAGCTCGAGCCCGAGCGCGCGCGGGTCGGGGCGCTTTGGCGGCGTTTTCTAGAACAACAATAGCGCGGGCGTCACCTTAAGGCGAGCACGACCCTCGCGATCCCGGCGGGGGCCGCCCGGGGCCACGCCCGCCGATAAGGGCATCAAGACTTACCCCGACCTCGTCGTCGGCGACGAGTTGCTGGCCTTCCTGATCCCCCCGCCCCCGCGTCACCACCACCGGCGGGGGTAGTACGGCTGCCGGCGGCGTGTCCAACCTCGGTGGCCCCCTCGCCCTTAGCCGCAGCCTTATCTCCCGCAACATCGTCCCGATCGTTCCCGGGAGGTTGAACGCCTTCGGCTTCGTCACCGGGACCGGGTCTAACCTCACCACCGGCCGGGGTAATACGTTCTTCGCTGCCGGCGGCGTGTCCAACCTCGGTGGCCTCCCCACCCTTAGCCGCAGCTTCATCTCCCGCAACCTCGTCCCGACCAGTCCCGGGATGTTGAACGCCTTTGGCTTCATCACCGCGCACGGCTGCAATCTCTTTGGGCCGAACAACCTCTTCCTTTCTCGCCCAGTGCAACGCGAAAAGAGCAATGCCGAGTGTAATGAGCGTGATAACAATAATACCTAGTATTTCCATAGTGTACCCCTTATCTCACCGCGACCGTGTTTCTCGTAGCTATCCTCACCAAAGAACGCGAAATAATCTACGGTCCCCATACGCCCATTTGGCTTCGATCGATACCATGAATTATATCGACCACTAACAAATCAAGTGTCGAAGAGATTCGCTTTCTTCGGTGTCAATCCCGTGGTTGGACTGAACGTTGGATTGACGTCGGTCGACCCCAGTTATCCGTTGTAAGCTGGTCGCTTGGCGGTGAGTAAGCTTGATGTCTGCCTACTTGAAGTAAGCATATCTTCGGCAATTACAGTCGCTAGTGTCGAGGCGTTTCGTTCCGTTTGTCCAAACTTACTCACCTACAGAGCTTAAAACCCGCCTTTTAGCTAGGGGAACTTCCCATGGTTAGCTCTGGCAAGGATAGGATATTCAACGCCGTGTCGCAAGCGTGGTGTCTTGGGGGGGAGGGGAGTGCTTGGGCGGTTCGGCGCGCCGGTTCGGCAAGCACTTATTCGACAGACCGCTGTGGGGTTGCCGGGCTCACGGGTGTCCGGCACCGTCTTTTCGCGGTGTACCTATCCCCCTGCCCTCTCCCTGTCTCCGGTCAATACCTCCCGGAGAGAAAGGGGATGGTAAGCAGCTGAAGATCCCAATGCGCTGAACCGGTGTTTCCCCTGGGTCGCGCCAGAGGCCGGATCCGACTTCGGCTCGCGGAATGCGGCCGGCAGCGGTCGGAGCGACTGCCGATCCCACGCGGCCGCAGTGTATGCCCGGTATCGAATTTGTGGTGCAATATGCGGTGCGGTGAGCGGCGGTGCGCGCGCAGGCGGGCCGCATGGCGGCGCCGATTTTACAGTGGGCGTGGGGACAGCTAGCAATGACGATGGCGGATCGTGATGGGCTCATCTGGCTGGATGGGGCGATGGTCCCGTGGCGGGAGGCGAAGATCCATGTGTTGACCCATACCCTGCACTACGGCATGGGGGTCTTCGAGGGGATCCGGGCCTACGAGACGGCGCGGGGTACGGGGATCTTTCGGCTGGCCGAGCACATCGGGCGGCTGTTCCGCTCGGCCCGGATCCTCGGGATCCCGATGCCTTACGACCACGCCACCTTGACCGAGGTGTGCCGGCGGGTGGTTCGGGACAACGACTTGAAGAGCGCGTATCTCCGGCCCCTGATCTTCTACGGCGCCGAGGGGATGGGGCTGCGCGCCGACAACCTGAAGGCCCACGCGATGGTAGCGGCCTGGTACTGGGGGCCTTATCTCGGCGCCGCCGGCCAGGAGGGGGGGATCCGCATCCAGACGTCGTCGTATACCCGCCATCATGTCAACATCACCATGTGCAAGGCCAAGGCGAACGGCAACTACATGAACTCCATGTTGGCCCTGCAGGAGGCCTTGCGCTGCGGCTATGACGAGGCCTTGATGCTCGATCCGGAGGGCTATGTGTGCGAGGGCAGCGGCGAGAACATCTTCCTATTGCGCGGCGGCGTGCTCTATACGCCCGATCTGACCTCGGCCCTGGAGGGCATCACGCGGGACTCCATTATCACGCTGTGTGCCGAGATCGGGGTTCCGGTCAAGGAGAAGCGCATCACCCGCGACGAGGTCTACATCGCCGACGAGTGCTTCTTCACGGGCACCGCGGCCGAGGTCACGCCCATCCGCGAGGTCGACGGCCGCGTCATCGGCGACGGCGGCCCGGGTTCCATCACCCAACGCCTCAAGTCGCTGTACTTCGACCAGGTGCACGGGCGCGGCCAGGGGCACCCCGATTGGGTGACTTTGGTGGATGGCTAAAGTGCGTACCGCGCCGCGGGCGCCGGGGAAGGCCACGCCCAACGATCGGAACCGCTACGAGGTGACGGATGCGGACCTGCCGCTGCATTGCCCGCTGCCCGAGATGAGCCTCTGGAACTCGCATCCTCGGGTCTATCTCCCCATCGAGGGCACCGGAGAAGCCAAATGCCCCTATTGCGGCGCGGACTTCATCCTGGTCGAGGGGCGCGCGTCTCGCTGAGAGTTTGTGAAAAGCCCTACTGCGCTCGGGATCTCGCGCTGTGTCCTCCCTTCGCTCGCGACGGTTTTCACAGACTCTGAGAGATTGCGCCAGGATCGGGTGCGAGCGCGGTAGAATCCATTCCCATACCCTGAGTCGCGGATTTTGGGCCTGTTATGGCTAGGGCAGTGGTGTGGCGCCTGTCGGACGGGAAGCCGGGACACGACAACCAAAGCCTAGGCCTCATCCGGGCCCTCGGACGGCTCACGACCCTCGAATGCCATGAGCTGAACGGGCGCGACCTGGGGCGCCGCGCCCTGTGGCCGACGATCGTGGCCAGGTTCAGGCGCGGTCTACCGGACCCCGCGCTCCTCATCGGCGCGGGGCACGCAACCCACCTGCCGATGCTCGCCGCTCGCATCGTCCGTGGGGGGAAGGCGGTCGTGCTCATGAAGCCGAGCCTCCCGCTCCGCTGGTTCGACCTCTGCCTCATCCCCGAGCACGACCGTCCACCGGTTCGGGACAACGTGCTCGTGACGCAGGGCGTCTTGAACACCGTGCGGGCCTCGGGCCGCGCTGGGCCGGGGATCGGGCTCATCCTGGTGGGTGGGCCATCGTCTCATCACCGCTGGGACGGCCCCTCGCTGGTGCGCATGGTGCGCGCCATCCTCGATGGGCACCCGACGGTCGCGTGGCGGATCGCCGACTCGCGCCGCACCCCCACGTGTACCCGCCGTCTGCTCCGCGCGATCTCATCGCTATCTATTGCGGCGGCCCCGAACTGCGACTTCGTGCCGCATGAGGAGACCGGGCCCGAATGGCTGTCCGCGGCGCTCGCCGAGGCGGGAATGGTGTGGGTCACCGAGGACAGCGTGTCGATGCTCTATGAGGCCCTGAGCGCCGGTGCCGCGACCGGGCTCTTACCGGTGCCGAGGCGCCGCTCGAGCCGGCCGAGCCGCGGGGTGGATGCGCTGCTCGCGAACGGACAGGTCACGGCCTTCGAGCGCTGGGCCGAGGGGGCGGCGCTGCCGCGTTCGACAGTGCCCCTCAACGAGGCCGAGCGTTGCGCCCGCGCCCTCCTCGCACGCTGGCCGGAGATCGACGGCCGGTAAGCACGGCAGGGGCGGAGATCTACCGGGCCGTGTAAGCGGGCGTAGGGCGCGTGTCCGCGCCAACTCATTCGCCGAAGTTAGCCAACGAATGGCGCGGGCACGCGCCCTAATGGAATGGACTCCACCCTCCCCTTAACGGGCATCATAATGGGCCACGCTAGAAGGGGGGTTGTCTCTAGAGTACTTGCATCATGAAATGTGATGCAATGAGTCAAGTTTATCCGGTGGCGAGTTGTGCCTCCTGACAGGCTTGGTCGATGAGGGTTTGAAGCCTCTCGAAGGCAGCGCGGATAGGGGAGTGGGTGGGTGGTACGTTGGGAGCGATGACGGCGAGGATAGGTCGGAGGAGCCGGGTGTAGGTGCGCGAGAAGAACAGCGCGACGCGCAATCCCAGGGCCGTGGGTTCGTAACGATGGCTGCGGGGAATGCGCTCGATGAGTCCGTGCAACCGCAAGCGACGCAGATCGTAGCTCATCCTGTACCTCATAACAGCCGGGCTCCTGCCCGTTCGGTTCATCCTGCCCTGGGGGTAATGGGCCGGGTCGAGGCAGCAGTTGAGCCAGCAAGGCTCGCATGTCGGAATTGGTAAAACCCCTCGCTTGCAGGCTGAACAACACCAAGACGCTGAACAGCGCTTGTACACGTCCCTCTCCGAAACGCAACGCCGAAGCCCGTTGCCCCTCCACCTCGATGGCCGTACCACCTTCTCAAACGCTTCTTCCCCGATCGAGCAATCATGGGAGACTCTTTGGACGTCCAGAAGACGTCGGTTGGCTTTAAGCCGATCATACCTGCAGTCTTCCTTACAAGCCATCATCGTTTCCTCCCTTGCAAACCGGGTGGAGTCCATATACGCGCTTGCTCGGTCGAAAGGTAACTCCGTTCCTATTCCAAGGCTGATCTTCACGCTGTGATGATGCCCTGTGCCCGGGCCGGCAGCTTACGGAGGCGACAAGGGGTGACGTCAGTGGGCGAAACGCAGGTGCGGCGGCCCGCCACGGCCGTTACAAGCGGCCGCTGTGTTTGATGTCGAGATAGCGGTTGACGAGGGCGACGGGCAAGGCCGGTGGCGCGACGTCGAGGACCTCGACCCCGCGGAGTCGCAAGGCCTCTAGGGTGCGGAGGCGGGCGTTGAGATACTGGTGGGCAGCGGCGACTTGCAACGCGGCCTCGAAGCCCTGTGGTGGGCGGGTCAGGATCTCAGATACGGCCGATTCGCGCAGGCTCGCGACGAGGACCAGGTGGCGGCGGCGCAGGACCTGGACAGCCGCCTGGATCTCGTCGCCGTCTTCATCGCGCAGGTTGGTGAGGAACAGCGCCAGCGAGCGCTTGGAGGTGGTGCGCCAGGCGATCCCCGCCGCGGCGCGATAGTCCGGCGCGCAGAGCCCCGGCGCCAGATCGAAGAGGTTTTCGAGGAGGTGATTCAGGGCCCGATGGCCCTTGCGCGGGGCGATGATGCGCGTCTCGGCACCGAACGAGACGGAGCCCACGCCATCGCCCTGGCGCAAAGCCACGTGCGCGAGCAAGAGGAGCGCGTTCAGCGCCTCGTCGAAATGCGACAGCGCGCCGTCCTTGGCGCGCATGCGGTTGCTGCAGTCGAGCAGGAACAGGACCTGCTGATCGCGCTCGTCCTGGTACTCCCGCGAGATGAGCTTGGAGAGCCGGGAGGTGGCCTTCCAGTCCACCTGCCGCAACACATCGCCTTCCCGGTATTCGCGCAGCTGATGGAACTCCAGGCCTTCGCCGCGGCGGCGCCGCTCGCGGATCCCGATGCGGCTCAGGCGGTGGTCGGTGGCCAAGAGCGCGTACTTCGCGACCGCCGCGAAGTCGGGATAAACTCTTACCGTGTGCGGGAGGACCATGAGCCGGCGGTGGAGGAACAAGCCCAGGGGGCCCCGTACGAGCGAGTCCACCTGAGAAAACACGTGCTCGCCACGCGCCTCGAAGACCATGCGGTAATCGGCTGCGCCCTCGCCACCGGGCGGAATGCGGAGGTGCATCGGCAGCCCTTCGGTGCGTGCGACGGGTGGGTGATGATCGTAAAGCGTGACCGAGAGCACCCGCGAAGTGGGGTTGGTCGCGCGTAACCGGACGATGCGCCACACACCCACGGGTTGCGAGGTGAATAGCTCGCGGACAATCGCCGGTGGGGGTTCGCGCAACAGCACCCGGATATCCAATGCGCAGAGGATGAGGATCACGATCCCGGCGGCGATCCAGAGATCCATCGCCCCCGGCCACTGCCGCGCCGCCAGCACCGCGATGAGCGCCAGTGCCATCCAGCCCCAGAGGAGATGAAGGAGGCGCGCAGCGGGCCGCATGCTCATTGCCGAGGCGCTTCGACCTTCTCCAAAAGCGCGCGCAGGACATCGTCGCCGCTACTCCCTTCCATGTCGAGCTCCGGGGAGAGGGCGATCCGATGGCGGAGCGCCGGCAGGGCCACGGCCTTGATGTCGTCCGGGATCACGTAGTCGCGCTCGGCGAGGACGGCCGCCGCGCGCGCCGCCCGGATGAGCGCGATGCTGCCGCGCGGCCCGGCGCCGAGCGCGATCCCGGGCCATTCGCGGGTGGCGCGCACCAGCCGCACCGCGTAATCGACGATGCGATCGTCCACCCGGATGTCCGCGACCCGCACCCGCATCGATTCCACGGCCGCCGCGGTGATCACGGTCTCGACCGGGGAGACATCGAGCGCATCGCCCACCTGTCCGGCGGTAACCTGCCGCACGAGCCGGCCCTCCTCCTCGGCCTCCGGGTAGCGGATCAGCACCTTGAGCAGGAAGCGATCGAGCTGCGCCTCCGGGAGCGGATAGGTGCCCTCCTGCTCGATGGGGTTCTGGGTCGCCAGGACCATGAAGGGACGCGGCAGCTCGAAGGACTGGCCCTCGATGGTCACCTGGCCTTCCTGCATCACTTCTAGCAACGCGGCCTGGGTCTTGGCCGGGGCCCGGTTGATCTCGTCGGCGAGCAAGAGGTGGGTGAACACCGGCCCCTTGCGCACCCGGAACTCCTGCGACTTGAGGTCATAGACAGCGTGGCCGCTCACATCCGAGGGCATGAGATCGGGGGTGAACTGGATGCGCGCGAAGGCACCGCCGAAGGTCTTGGCCAGCGCCCGCACGAGCAGCGTCTTGCCGAGCCCCGGCACGCCCTCCAGGAGCACATGGCCGCCCGCGAACAACGCCATGAGCACGTGGTCGACGACCTCTCGTTGGCCGACCAGCGCGCGGCCGATCTGGTTGGCGACTCTCGCGACGACGGCGCAGGCCGGTTCGTGCCCGGCCACCACGGAGCGTTCGTTCATAGGCGCCTCCTCAAGGACTCCAACGTCTCGATATCCCGCGCGAAGCGCGTGAGCTACCAGGCCTTTAGGGCGGGCTCGAAGTCGGCGGGCGCTGCGCTACGCCAGCCGCAAGGTTTCGATCCGTGGCGGCTGGTAGAAGGTCTGCTGCTCTTCCAGCACCGGGAAACGCTCAAAATACCCTCTTTGGCCATCGGAAACCCGCAGCGGCCGACGCAGATCCCCTCCGCTTCGCCAGGTGTCCACGGGCCTTCGATGCCGCGGCAGATCGCTGGCGTTCCATCGACTTCGCATCGAGCGCCGGCGATCGCTATGATCGGCCGATGATTGCGCTTGCCGACATCCAAGAGGCCCGCGAACGGATCCACGCCCTAGCAATCCACACACCGGTCTTACCCGCGAAATTCGGGCCAGCGAACGTCTATTTCAAGTGCGAAAACCTCCAGCGCGGTGGAGCATTCAAGATCCGCGGCGCCTACAACAATCTGGCCCAGCTCGCGCCGGGGATCCTCGCGCGCGGGGTGATCGCGTATTCGTCCGGGAACCATGCTCAGGCCGTCGCGCTGGCCGCGAAGCTTCTCGGTGTGCCGGCCACCGTGGTCATGCTGAACCAGTCAGTGGCAGAAAAGGTCGCCCAAACCAAAGGATATGGTGCGCAGGTGATCTTCGGCGGCGATTCGTCCGAAACCATCAAGGTGCTTGCGGAGGGGATCGCGGCGGAGCGCGGCATGACGGTGATCCCGCCCTTTGATCATCCCGGGACGATCGCGGGCCAGGGTACGGTGGGGGTCGAGATCCTGGAGGATCTGCCCGAGGTCCAGACCGTCGTGGTACCGATCGGCGGGGGCGGACTGATCTCCGGGATAGCCACCGCGGTGAAGGCAATTCGTCCCTCGATCCGCGTGATCGGCGTGGAGCCGGAGGGCGCCCCCACGATGTTCGAGTCGCTGAGAGCAGGGCGGCTCGTAACGCTTCCTGGCACCAACACGATCGCCGACGGGTTGAAGCCACTGCGCGCGGGCGATCTCACCTTCGCGGCCGTGCGCCGTTTTGTCGACGAGGTGGTGCTGGTGCCAGACTCCGCGATCGTCGAAGCCGTTTTGCAGCTCGTGAAGGAGGAGAAGCTCGTCGTCGAATCCTCGGGCGCGGCAAGCCTTGCGGCCGCGCGCTCGGGCAAGATCGCCGTTTCGGGCCCTACCGTGTGCGTGCTTTCGGGCGGCAATATTACCGGCGATCTTTTGAGATCGCTCTGACACACGGGAGGGCGTTCCTCCGCGCTGACGCACGCGAGATATACCCGTTGCGATCAGTTTTCGCCCTCCCCTCAATCTCCTCCCGTGGGGAGAAGGAGACCTGTCGGCGGGCCAATCACGATATCCACGGATTCAGTATCCGAACGCCCGTTGGCTCGAAATCCGCGGCGTTGCGGGTTACGACTGCCATGCCGTGAACCAATGCCGTTGCCGCGATCAGCGCATCCCGATCCGCTCGCGGGTCGGGGACCAGTAGCCTCGCACAACGTTGTGCGACAGCCGTATCGACGGCCAGGACCCGACCGGCGAATGCCGGCAACACGTGGCCATCCAGCCACGCACGAAGCACGGCCCCCTGCGCCGAGTCGCGCTGCTCGACGAGAAGCGTTCCCCTTTCCAGTTCCAGAATGGAAATGGCTGAAAGGAACAGAGTGGACGGCGCAACACTGGCCGCCCAGGCCGTCACGTTTTTATCCGCCTTGCCCGCCTTTGCTTTTCGAAGCTCGGATACGACATTGGTGTCGAGTACATACATCAGGGCAAATCCGCCAGCCGGCGGAGGTTGACATGCAATCGCGGCGGTTCGAACTCGATGTCCTCGGCGCCAGGCATTGCCAGCATGTCGATGATGCCGGCCTGCCCCTCCGTCAGTTTGCGATACTCCTCGATGGTCAATAGAACGTGCGCCGGCCGACCCCGATCGGTGATGAACACCGGGCCGTTTTTGGCAGCTTTCTTGGCGCCGCTGGCGTCTTGATTGAACGCTCGGCTGGACAGTGTGGTGATGGCCATAACAGCACCTGGTCCTCATGATACGATTGATACGATGTAGAAATGTTACTACATCCGGTGGATTGAGGCTACTCCACCGATGGCCAACGACAACCCGTTCGGCAGAATCCCCGTCCATGCGGCCGTAGCATCACGAGCCTCGCCGTACCCGGGCTCGATAAGCTGCACTCGGCGGTCAAGATGGCGGGGGTGAAGAGCAGTTTCGATTCGAACACCTAACAACGTCGTCGTGACCCTGCGCATCGACCAGCAGTACGACCGCATCCCCGAGGCCGGAAGATTTGACGCTCGGGATGGCCAAGACGCTGTGGCGAGCCGCTCTTCGACGGCGAGTTCGAGGTCTTGTCCAGCCGGCCGCTCGGCGAGCGCCACCTCAAGCTCCAGCTGCACGCGTGGGGGGCGGAGGGCTCACTGGAGGCCGTGGCCTTCAACGCGCACGACGCGGCCTGGCCGGTCGAGGGCGAAAAGCCGCGCCTGGCGGTCAACGACTACGGTGGCCGGAGTGCTCCGCGATTGGTCGTCGAGCACGCCGAGGGCTGCTGAGCGAGGGTAGCTACCGTTCACGATCCCCGCCGTTCGGCGGTGATCGTCACACCCTCCTCTCAGGGAACGGCGGTCACCGCTTCGCAGTTCTCCGCCGTGTCGGTTCCCGGGCCGTCGCTGCAGCCATCGCGGTCCGGGCCGCCATCGAGGGAGTCGTCACCCCTATCTCCGCTCAGGGCGTCACGGCCGCCTTCGCCGAAGAGATCATCGTCACCGTTCCCGCCGCTCAGGGCGTCGTTGCCATCGCTGCCGCAGACGGTGTCGTTTCCGTTGCCGGCGCCGATCGCGTCGTGCCCGCCGAGGCCATAAATGACATCGGGACCGGCAAAGAAGCCCGTCTGGGTTGCGGCCAGAAAGGCAGCGCTAACACACTACCGCTCGGCTTGTGGTCTGTCAAGCATGCGCGTGCTCGGCCTGGGATCGGGGATCTTTCGGGCTATTCCTCGGGCTCGAGCGATCTGGGCGCGCTTCCCCAAGACCTCTGCGTTTCGAAAGAAGCGCTATCGCACTCGAGGGCCCGCCCGCTCGATGCCTGGATCGAGCGGTATAATTATAAAGAGCAAGTGTAGCGCCATTCATTGGCGGTATGATTCCGCCATGCCTGATTACCGTCGCGCCCACGTGCCGGGTGGCACCTATTTGTTCACCGTCAATACCTATCGGCGCCAAACCTTTCTAACCGATGCCGATGTGCGCTCGGCCCTGCGGGAAGCAATCGGAACGATTCGTTTAACGCATCCGTTTGTGATCGAGGCTTGGGTGTTGCTGCCCGACCACCTGCATGCCCTGTGGACATTGCCTCCCGGAGATGAGGATTTCTCCCACCGCTGGCGTGTCATCAAGCGGATGGTCACGCAGCGCTGTCAAACCAGACTCAATCGACGTGAATGGATGAACGGGCGTCGCGAAAAGCGGAACCAGAGCACGTTGTGGCAGCATCGATTCTGGGAACATCTCATCCGCGATGAGGCCGACTTCAACCGGCATATCGATTACATTCATTGGAACCCGGTGAAGCATGGATATGTGGCACAGGTGAGCCATTGGTCGTATTCGAGCTTCCATCGGTATGTCAAACGAGGGTGGCCGCCAGCAAATTGGGGAAGAAACGTCGAATCACTCAACGGCGCTGACTTCGGCAAATGAGTTGGCGCGGACACGCGCCCTAGTGCGCCCGTGAGGGCGTCTTATCAGCACGGTGAAAGTCCGTGTCGGAGCATGCCACGGCTCCGTAGCCGAAGGTAACTGCGTCGCCGTGAGGCGGGGTG